>JAIRQF010000083.1 GCA_031256635.1 Treponema sp.
AGAATATTCCATGCCGCTTGCTCCGCTTCATAACGCCGCTGTTTTTTCCCTTCGGCAATTATGCCTGTTGATCGTGTAATAGCATAACGCAGCGCGGTTTCGTCCCAGAAACGAGCATACCATACGGTTCTGGACTTTGTTTCTTTTTTAAATAAGGTAAACGGTTTTCTTGCATTTATCGGACGCATATCTTTCCCTTCGCCTTAAAATGTCACTTTTCAGTGTCACTCAAGGCTAAAACGTGATATGCTTTCCGATGTTCGGTCAAGCTAATTGCATGTGTATCAACGACTTACATACAAAGCGGCCGACGGGAGTCGAACCCGCGTCACGAGCTTGGGAAGCTAGGGTAATGCCGTTATACGACGGCCGCATTTAAAGAAGCTTTACCATTAATAAATTACAATTTATTTTAGGTTCTTCTCGTGGAGTTTCGCAAAGCGAAACTCCACGCTAAAAAACCTCCAACCTTCGGCTTACGGTTTTTTAGCAATGATCCAGGGCTGACTCGAACAGCCGACCTGCCGCTTAGGAGGCGGCCGCTCTATCCCCTGAGCTACTGGACCCAATCCTTGGGGATTTAATATCATAGACTATCACCCCGTTTTTATATTGTCAACTTAATGGGCTATTGCAATAAAACGGGCTTTTGTCTAGAATGATAGGATATTATTATTTTGGGGTTTACAGTGATAAAACGAGGGATTTTCCTGTTTTTTCTAATGATATTCAGTTTAGCTTTTCTTTTCGGGCAGGAGATTATCACCGCAGAAGGATATCTAAGATTGGTATCCGATAATTACGCTTCCATAAGAGATTATGAGGCGAATATTGTAATCCGTTCCGGCAATACCGATATGATTGGGAATGTAAGCCATTTATCACCGTCATTTTTACGCATTGATTTTACACGTCCTGCGCAGCAGGTGATTGTTTTTAACGGAGAAAGATTGATTATTTATCTTCCGGAATACAGGGCAATATTAAGCCAGGATATAAATCAGAGCAGAATATCAGGGGTTGGAATGGCAAGCGCTCAGGGGCTTTCATTATTAAGGAATAATTATGTTCCGGCTTTTTTAACAGGTCCAAATCCCGTACCGCTTGATAATAACTCAACAGAAATGGTGGTTAAGCTGCGCCTGACAAGGCGTTTTGTTTCTGAGGGGTTCAGGGAAATAATATTGAGTATTAATCCTGCAACAAGATTAATCCGGCGTATTGAAGGACGGACCATAGCGGATGCTGATGTGCGTTTTGATTTTACAAATATCAGGACAAATGTAAGTATACCGGAAGCGCGATTTGTTTATGATGCTCCGGCATCAGCAAATAATTATTATAACTTTTTATTCAGGGATTCTGATTAATGGCGCTTAAAAGTTCGCTGGAAGTACCGGGGGAACATTATGGAATCTTTGGGTGAAAAATTTAAAGCTGCCCGAAATGAAAAAGGGCTTAATTTAGATCAGGTCAGCCGTGAAACCAATATCTCCATCCGTTATCTGGAAGCCATGGAAACGGAAAATTTCGCAGTCTTTCCCAGCGAGCCGTATGTAATCGGTTTTTTGAAAAATTACAGCGGTTATCTTGAACTTGATGTACAGAAAATAATTTCACTTTACAGAGCCTTGCGTATTCAGGAGCAGCCTGTTCCTGTAGAACAGCTATTAAAAAAACCGCCGAAACTTCCGGGATTTATACTTCCTGTTTTAGTTATTCTTCTTGTTCTTGGCGCAGCCGGATGGGGTATTTATACATTGATAACCAACTGGCAAAATGCTCCTGTTCAAAGCGCTGCCGCAGCGCGCCGCCCTGTCGAATACATGATGGAAGGTAATTTCATGGAGCGGCGTTTGTACAGAAATGATACTGTATTGATTTCCGTGGATAATGAAACATATAAACTGGAGCTATATAATCTTGGTGAAACCGTAACGATCCGCACGCCGGGCGGATCGCGAAGTTTGGACTTGGGTCAGGAAAGCATTGTCGATTTAAATAATGACGGAATACCTGAGCTGCGTATAACAGTTGCTGATTTTGCGAAGAACAATGCCGATATGGGAGCTTTACTCCATTTTATTCTAACTGACTCCGCTGTGTTCACCGGTTATGATATTGATGTAAATGTCAGTTCCGGTGCCGTATCTGCTGTAAGCTCAGCAAGCAGCGCTACAATTATCCCGTCTTCTGTAAGCGCTTATCCTTTTACATTACAGGTTGTTTTTCAGGGATATTGCATGTTCCGCTGGGAAATTCTTAATGAACGGGATCGTCCGGGAACCAATCAGCGTTATTTTCAACGAGGAGAGCTTCTTGATATACAGGCGCAAAACGGCATCAGAATCTGGTCGTCCAGCGCGCAGGCTGCGAGATTTCAGGTTATCGGCGGAGGGCGGACATACACTGTGGAAATCGGATCGGCAGGCGAAGTTGTCGTAACTGAAATAAGATGGGTACGTGATGAAGACAGCCGTTACCGCCTTATATTTATGCGGCTGGAAGCATAAAGATATCCCGCAGTGCCTTTTTTTTTTTTTTTTGTAAAAATAAAATCAGGTGCCGCTCTTTATGAAATACTTTTTGGATCCTTTTGGCTGTGTAAAAAATCAGGTTGATGCAGAAAACATGATGGCGCATCTGAATAACGCAGGCTGGGAGTGCGTTACCGGCGCTGAATCATCCGATTTAATAATTATTAATTCCTGCGGTTTTATAGAAAGCGCAAAACAGGAATCAATTAACGCCGTTCTTAAGTGGCGTAAACTCTTTCCGGATAAAAAAATTTTGCTTGCAGGCTGCCTTGCGCAGCGTTATGCGAAAGAGCTTCCCGGAATTCTTCCGGAAGCCGATGTTTTTATGGGAACAGGGAATCCAGCCCAGATTATACAAGCTGCGGAAAAAACCCGGTATGCATCATTTAACTCTCAGTTTCCTGCCATAAAAAAAACAACTCATAATCCTGAATTATTAACCGGTGAGCGCCCGCTGTTATCGCTGCCGGGTTCGGCTTATGTAAAAATCAGCGAAGGATGCGATAACCGCTGTTCATTCTGCGCAATTCCCCTGATACGCGGCGGACTTGTAAGCCGGAGTATTCCTGATATTGCGGAAGAATGCCGCTCTCATTTGTCGCGCGGTATAAAAGAACTTTGCATCATCGGGCAGGATATCGGCTCTTTTGGCGCGGACATGAAAAATGAAAATTTTATTGGCGCAGAAATTGGGCGGAACAATACGGAAAATAACCTGCCTGAATTGTTAAACGCCATTTCCGCGCTTGACGGGTATTTTTGGGTGCGCTTGTTATACATTCATCCCGATCATTTTCCGCCGCAAATTCTTGATTTAATGGAAAGAGATAAACGGTTTCTTCCATATTTCGATATTCCTTTTCAGCATGCATCGGCAAAAATACTTGCCGCAATGAACCGTAACCGCCTTTTAAAAGAACCTCCCGCGGAGAAGTATCTGGAACTTATTGAATCCATTCGCGCCCGTTTACAGGGCGCGGTCATACGCTCAACTTTTTTGCTTGGGTTTCCCGGTGAGACAGAAGAAGACTTTGCCGCGTTACTCGATTTTCAGGAGAAAGCCGCCCTGGATTGGCTTGGCTGTTTCGCTTATTCGCGTGAAGAAGGCACTGAATCATATTCAATGAAAAGGCGTGTTTCCGCAAAAACCGCCGTTATGCGCAAACAGATAATAGAAGAGAAACAGATATCCATTACGGAAAAAAACATGAAGCGTTTTGAAGGCCATGAAATTGAAGTGCTTATTGAAGAGAAAATTAACGCAAATGAAACTGACGCATGTGGCGGTGAAACTATTTGGCTGGGACGCTCATACTTTCAGGCTCCGGACATAGACGGTTCAATTGTAATTACAGGCGGCAGGGAAAATTTAAAAACAGGCGTTTTTTACAAGTGCGGAATAGTTGCCAGCCGGGGTTTTGATTTGGAAGCGCGGGTGTTATAAAATTTTTCCCGGCTGGCTTCGTTATTTCTCCTATCTTATCCGCATTTCATAATGAAGATGCGGCCCTGTGGAATTACCAGTACTTCCTACACGGCCAATACTGGTTCCTGGCGGTAATGTAAAAGCATAAATGTTTACACTCTTTGAAAGATTCCACAAATTGTATAATTGTCCCATAACTGTCGCCTGATCCCTGTAATCCTGAAGCATATGACCGTAAATATTTGTTGAATTGGATGTTTGTGTCCATACCTGCATTCCATAGCCTCCTTCCGTATATTTTATATCCAATATCGTCTCATATCGGGTTGTATATACTGACTTTCCCAAAACCGAATTAACTCCCTGTGTGTCCCAAATGCTGTAATCTTTTGCTGTATCTATAGATACTCCTATGCCGTTGGGTCCATATCTGTGTACAGAACCATCATCAGGATAAGTTGATTTTGTTGATGTTATAGCGTAATCAGTTCCGATATTGAATAATACACCGCCAATTGCAAAATGCGTAAATATGGAATTGTCATCGGTGTAATTTTTGTTTCGTAAATCTTCAATCACCTGCTCGTACGCGGTTTGCGCAAAAGATGTTATATATTGCCTGTGTTTAAGCCTGTTCCACGCTCCGCCTGATAAATTATCACCGTATAGGAATGTATCATACTGTTTCGCGTAATTAAGCAGGCTGTCAAACGCGTCAATCATTATTCTGGCTTTGCCATTATTTTGATTTTCGAGTGAAGCATAATACGCGTTTTCATAATACATCGCGTATATTGCGGATTCCATAATGCCATAATATTTTGTATCTACCTGATCCAGATATTTCCATTGAGTCTCATACTGTGCCTGATATTGAAGTAAAGCGCGTTCCCCGTAATTTGAATTGGCAGGCGCGGTCCAGCTTGTTCCTCCTAAATATTGCATGCCATATTTTGTTTCCATTATCCGTTTTGCTTCCTGCTGTGTAAGACCCGTCCATTCAGCCAAGGAGCCGGATAATGTGCCGCTCGCAGATTTTTTTATAAGCCGCCCTTCTTCATCATATAAATCAGTGTTTCCGTCATATAATAACCTGCCGTCTTTCATTAATTTCCATAAATCACCGCTAGAATCGTAGTTTGAATCAACATAAGAATTGAACAGATTAATATCATTTAAAACAAAAGAAGCAATATATGCGGAAATATCATCAGCGAGATTTTCATCATATGCGATTCTTTCACCGCCGGAAATCATTCTAAGCGCCATTTCTGTGTGAGCCAAAACAGAAAATCTTGTTTCAATATTATTATATTCTGTCACATAACCATCCCTGTACGCCTCATGCCCCAGAATTGTCGCAAGCATGAATTGATCTTCTGTACTCATTCCATGCTGATAACCTGCAAGATTTACTACCCTTTGTCCGTTAATGATTGTAGTCTGCGCGGTATAATCGCCGTCAGTAATATTCAATAATGTATTTCCGCCCAGAATGTCCCATAACTGACTTTTCTGCACATTGTCTCCGTAACCGTATTGAGCGCGTAACGAAATATAAGCGTCAAAATTATTGTTTTTTCCGTAATTGCTGATTTGAGAATTTACATTCCAGACTGAAGCGCCCCTGAGAGAAGCGGCTATGCTGTCAAAACTGACATTGGCGCCGCCTGTTCCGATGTTCATTGATACGCCGTTACGTCCCAGATGAAGCTCAAGAAGGCCGATTGAATGATTTCCGCCGGTAAACTGGCTTAAGTTAAGCAGATTCAATGTAAAATCATTTCCCATAGCGTAACTTACTCCCTGTCCTGCCAGAGAACCAAGCATACCGTTAAGGTTTTGCAGGTCGCTCTTATTCATCGGATTAAAGCCTGTTAATTTGCTCATGTCAAAACCGCTGTTAATCGCAGTTAAGCCGGAAGTTGTAAAAGTGCTTGTCATTGAGGAAAGAGTGTTTGTAAGCAGGCTGTTCCAACTGTCTTTAAAAATTCCTGTGTTATAACCAAGTCTTCCGTTTTCATAAGTGATTCCGTTGATTGCGGTTACCGCCAGTGATGTTGTCGCTGTTTTTAATCCTGCCATCGCGGTTTGAGACGCAACTTTATAAAGAGCGCTGCCTGAAAGACCTGTAACTGTACTTGTAAGTCCGTTGAATAATCCTGACCCAATGGCGTTTACTGAACTTGTAAGTATGGATTTGCCGACATCCGTGAAAATTTCACCTATATCTTTTGATCCAAACGCAACATCAAGAGCTCCGAAGGCGATTGAATTGGCGGAGTTAATGGCGATTGTTGCGGCTACTCCGGCGGCGGTACCTGCGCCTGCTGTAAATACTCCGGCGACAACGGAAGCGGCGATAGACGCCGCGAATGATCCTGCGGTGCGCAGAGTAGGAGCGGAAAACCAGCTTCCTTCATCATTCCACAGCCTTTTATCCCATGGAGCCAGGGTAAGTTCCGCGCTTCCTATTGAATCAATTACGGCCCAATAAGTATAATCGGATATCAAACGGCCCAGCTCACCCGCGCCTTCGTCATAAAACATATTATTCCTGCCTGTGCCGGAATAATTCGAAAGTTTTTCCGCAGGAACGTACCCGATATGAGCGCCGAATTTTCCCGGAGACTGCTCGCGTTCAATTCCATTTCTGCTTATTCTGACCGGTTCTTCACCAATGCCGAAAATGTCCGCGGCAATAATCTGAACTTCCGCGTAAACATTTTCCATTAAGCTCCTTAAAGCGATTGAATCAAGAGAACCGATAAAACTTTCATCAATATTTGTCCGCAGTATTACCGGTTCCATTATATAATTCGCGTAACCTGCGATTGTTACCTGTCTTGAAATAACGGGAGTAAAAAGGGTAGAACCTTTTACTATTGCTTTTGTGTAATTATTTCCGCTTTTTGTCCAGAGTCCGTTAAAAATAAATATGTTATCCATGCTTTTACGAAAACTTTCATTTGCGGAATTTACATTGACAACAAGATCTTTAACCGCGTCTTCGGCTGTCAGTTTAAAACTGTAAGCAAGTTTTTTAGTTTCGCTGTTTGCGATTTCTGCGTTTGTTCTGTTTGCCAAATCAGAAGCGGTGATTCTTACAAGAGCCGTATCCCATGTTGATATTCCGCCCATGCCCTGTCTCACAAGAGGCGATACGGTGCCCGCTAAATTTATGAATGAGCCGAAAGCGCCGGACATATTGGCAATTCCTGAAGATTGTAAAAGCTGCGCCAATAAAGCGTGCGCCTGAGGAAGGGCGTCCCTGATGCCAAGAGGTTCTCTTGTATCCATAAAGCGCGATAAACGTTCTCCTTCCGTGCCAATCAATGATAAAAAAGATTCCGCAGACGCCGTATTTGCCGCGTTTGCCGCCTGATGCAGCCATCTTTCCTTGTCTTCAAGGCCTGCAAGATATACTTGCGCCCATTCATCGCTGATGCGGTTATATTCATTGCGGAAATTATCATTCCATTGCTTATAGGCTGTGTTCATTTTTTGAATATTATCTGACCAGTCCGTTCTGCCGTTTTCCAGTATAAGGGCCGCTGAATCCTGCCATTCGTAATACTTTTCTGTTATGTCCATTAATGTCCGCCGCCATTCTGTTTCTCTTGCCGTAAGTTCCGCGTTGTATCTGTTTTCCAGTGTTTTCGCTGTCAGCATTATCATTTCTTCTCCAATCGCGCTGAACTCAGAAAAGAAATTATATTCAGTATTTGTATACATGGAAAGATTATTCAGCATAACAGTGTGCATATTTTGCATATGATTTTTCCATGCGGCGGCGTTTATTCCGTATGCGTTTTCCGCCGCGGTCATTACGTTCCGGATACCGGAATTTCCCGCCATATAATTCTCAATTTCTTTTAAAAAATAATTTTCATTTTGCTTTTGTTTTTGCTCATCCTGCTGCCAGCGGACATCCAATGCGGTTTTATTTTTTTGTTCTTCGCTTTTGGTCCAGTCAAGCATGGCAAACAGCGCGTCAGATACAGTCTGATATTCTGCTCCGGTTGATTGCGCCTTCATGGCTTCCCATGTGATTTTTAATTCAGCGATGCTGCCCTGATTAATTTTACCGGTAAATAATAGATATTTGTTTATATCCGCCCATTCAATGTATTTCCCTTCAATTGTTTTCTCATCAAGAACGGCAAGTCTCTCGCATGATTGTGCATATGCAAGCGAAATTGCCTGCGCGGATGAAAGGATTTGTCCCAATCCGAAAATCCATGTATTAATTTGTCCTTTTGTTTCATTGTAAAGCGACTCAATTCTTGTAAGAGCGCTTCGATTGGTATCCCGCATATCCTGATATGCCCAAATTTTTAAAACAAAGAAATTCAACAGATTGTTTGCCTCATTTCTTGCTTTATTGTATTTACTTCTTACATATTCATCCGCTGTCCCGTATACATCGAGAGTATGTATTTTTGAGAAGCCCGTAAAATAATCATTGCCGCTGTAAAGTGTCAGAATAACATAATATTCGAGGTCCGCTCTTTCCTGCTGCGTTAAACTGTTCCATGCGTTTTGGTATATGCCTTCAAAATTATTAATAACATGCTCGTTACGCAAAACGGAATAAAGATTATCTTTTTTGGCCCATAAAAAATTAATTCCCGGAGATATTGTCAGTCCGCCCAATGAACCATTATCCCTCATCTGGCCTGTTCCCGTATAACAATCTTGCAGATAAGTAATATCACCGTTTGCATTTATCAATGAATATACTAAGTAATCTCTTGCAAGACCCCATTGCCTGTATTTTTCTTCGCTTACAAGATATCCCGCCATTCTTTGAGTTAATCCCCGCAGGGATTCTTCAAACATGCTTATTTCAAACGTTTCATTGCCGGGTTTATAAAGCGCGTTAAAGAAAGTATCAAGCTCTTTCGCTCCGGATGCGTTTATTCCAAAGAGAGTCATGGACGCGTCCGCAGAAAACGCAAGACGACCGTCTTTTATTGTGATTATATCCTTTACAGACCATGCGGATCTTGCCGCCGGTGAATTGTAATTAGTATAATTTTGGTCAATATATCCAAGCTGATTAAGAAGTCCATGATACTCTGAATAAATATTTTCGTTATTGATTCTTTCTTTTACGATTACCGCAATAACTGTTTCGTATGTTTCAAGTACATTTAACTTGCTGCTGAAACTTTTTTCATACGCGCCCAGCAATGCCGCATATTGCGGATCTTCATAGGATCGCCTGTTTTCGTTATTGTATAGATCGGAAAGTATATCCAAAACATTTTGAGCGCGTAACAATTTTTCTTTGCAATTATCAAGATCAATAATATCCGCGTCTAAATACGCGGTGCTTGCCCACCTGCGGACAGCATCCTGTTTTTCATATTCAAGCCGTTTTTTTTCTGTGTTCTCATATGCTCTTTTTGTTATATTGTATTGCTCATCATACGAAGATCCGAGTTTCATGAATTTTTCCGCCTGAACCAGATATTCGCTTCTCAGAGAATTAAAAATATTTTTCTGTGCGTTTAACTGCCCTTCAAGGAGTTTTAACTGGGTTTCTTTTTCTTTTGAAGTCATTTTTGACAATTCATAAGTTTTCGCCAAATTCGCGATATCTTTATATTTTGCTTCCTGTGAATAAAAGAGATAATTCAATCCGGATTCTTCGCCTGAAAATAACCTGTAATAATATTCCGGCCTTTCACCGGCATTATGCGCCTCTTTTCGGGATAACAGCGCGAATGTATCATTAATTCTGTTTGTAAAATATACCGCGTTATACTGCGCGTCCGCCAATATGCCTTCTTTCCATGATGAAACCTGTGTGAATACAGGATCAATGTTAACAATGTTTTCCGCCGACAATAATTGCCGCCAGTGTTTTTCATTTCCTGCTGAAGATGCGGTTTTACTGATGCTTTCCCAGCAGACTGTAATGGCTTTTATATAATCAAGCGATTGAATGTTATAAATTAATTCCGCCAGTATCGTGTTTATATTTTCAATTTCAGCTTCTTCAATATTATTTTGTGAGCTGATATATTCGTATATCAGATAATAATCATATAACAGGTTTTCCTGCTCGGCCGTTAAAAGATCCGAATTTTTCGCAGGACGAATGCCGTTGTAAAACGAGTAAGCGGCCGCATACTCAATCATCATGTTTTTCCAGCCGGCTATTTCATAATCAAGCCATTCCGGTATCATAAAAAAACAATCATCGAATTCAATAAAAAATTGGGCTATGTTTGATATAAAATCACCTGGTTTTTTAAATAACGCGGCGCAAATGTCTTTCGCGTCAGGTATATAGGCCTTTTGATTTATACCGTAACTGTTAAACAGCGAAAAAAGAGAGAGGCGTATCTCCTGCAGGGTTTCATCCCAGGAAATTAATGCATTGTATTTACTGTTAAGTGACATTATTTCTTCTTCTGAAAGATTGTTTTCTTCATCTGAAAGAGCCATTAAAATTGATTCCGCTGTTTCCCTCTGCTCCGCGATTCCCCAAAATATTCCGTATTCAAGGGATTCTTTATACGCAGAATCAGCGCCTGCTTTACCGAATAATTTATAACCTTCAAGCAGGTTGTTATATTTTACGTTTAGTTCAATCAAATAGTTATTGCCAGGGTTAACTACAGATACTGAATAAAGCGCTGAATATTCTGAATTAAGTCTGTTTAATTTTTCTTCCGCCTCAAACATTTTTTCTGTCAGGTTATATAATATTTCATTAAAGCCGCGGATATCATCTCCGGCTTCGTATAATTTTTTCAGTTCAAGTTCATAAGAAGCAAGCGATTCATTATAAACAGCTTTTGCTTCTTCCCACGCGCGCAGACTTTCGTATTCTGTCATTCTCCCCGCGCTCAGTTCCTGAGCGTAATTCATTACCTCTTTTGCGATTTCTGTTTTTTGTTCCCAATACTGAACAAGAGCCTTAGCGTTTATAAGTGCCAGTTGATATTCATCAAGACAAAAATCTTCACTTGCCGCGTATGGCGACAAAATATCCTTTAATACGCCCGTTCCGGTTAAATTCGCGTAATTTTTATTTATTTTGTTACGCGCATCTACAGCGTTTGCCATATATGAAACATGCATATCGTAAGAATTTTTCATTTCCCGAAGAATTGCGTTTGAAGGATTTTTTTCAAGCTCATTTGATAACCATGATAAAAAATTATTATCTCCCGGACTTGGTTTGTAATCGCTGTAATATTGACTTTGCCAGAACTTTACATTATCCATTGATGAAACCGCGGCGGATGAACAGATAAGGTACATGTCAATCAATGCTTTTACTTTCGATGTTCCTTCTCCTGTGCGTATTTCCATGTTCAGTTCAAATTCTTTTTTTGCCTGAGTGATATTTCTTTCAAAATCTTCCGAAAGATTTTTAAACATCTTCTCTCCGGTTTCAAATAACTCTTTTGATTTTAATTCCCATTTTTGTCTTTCTTCTTCAAATTGATTAAAAGCGGCAATCCATGTCTCTTCGCCCTGTGAAAATAACAGTAAAGATTCCTGCTCCCATTCAATCCTTCTGATGAAGAATCTTTCTTCCGCTTTTTCCCATGCTTTCAGTCCTTTGTCAAATTGTTCCTTATATATGCGAAGCCATTCTTCGCCGAGGATTGCCAGATCGCCTGTACCCGCGGCAGCCTGTTCAATTCTAATATTAAGTTCATCAATTCCGATCCTGCATGCTTCTTCGGTTTCTGCGATTAATTTTTCCGTAATAACGCGGGCCGCTTCATTTTCGTTTTTGCTGCGTAAACTCCATATGTCCCTGGTCCGCCGGTTTGTAAAGATTCTTTCTTCCCTTGCGGCTATATTTTCAAATTCCCTTTTTATCGCG
Source organism: Treponema sp. (assembly GCA_031256635.1). Lineage (GTDB taxonomy): Bacteria > Spirochaetota > Spirochaetia > Treponematales > Breznakiellaceae > WQXQ01. The sequence goes on from JAIRQF010000083.1 coordinate 11,819, forward strand.
GCGCTTTTTATTTCTGCGGTATCATGGATTATTTTACCCATTGTTTCACGTAATTCAGCCGGTATATACGCAAGGAGTTCAGGAAATAAAGCGATCATGACATCATCAAACGATCTGCCGGTGTTTTGGATAATTTCCCGCGCTTCGCTGTCCCATAACAGGAGATCGCCTGACATTTCCCTGCCTGTTTCATTAGGGCGAATTACAAGGGGATCGCCCGTTTTATCATCGAATAAAATATTTCCTTCCGCATCAAGATGCCATGAGTAGGATTTTTGGTTTTCATCAAACATTAAAAGTAATTTTGTTACAGCGGTTTCAGAGGCTTCGCCGAAAAACCTGTTAAGAAGCCATTGTGAAAAACGTTTTTCCAGTTCTT
>JAIRQF010000096.1 GCA_031256635.1 Treponema sp.
ATTAGAAGTAGAAGTTAAATCCAAAGGGGATATTCCAGTTGATGATCTTTTTCTCATTGTAGCTCTCATCAAGGAAGTATTCACCCGCTAAGCTATTAAGCTGAATACCTGCGAAGAATCTTAAACCTTCAGACGCGCGTACCCAGATATATGGGTTTATGAACCAGCCTATTTCATCATCATTATTGGGATTAGCTTTGCTCATCCATATATTGAAACCGCCGTAAAGGTAAATAATTAAATCATTATTGATCTTGTAGCTTGGACGAAGACCAACAGTGACAAGGTCGTTCAAATCTACGTCAGAATTCTTTCCGCCAACTCGCACCATAGCGCGGAATTTAATCTCGAAAGGATCCGCGCTGTAAATTGCGCCAAGACCAATTCCTAAGAAACCGTCATTTTCTTTATCTTGCTCATTCTTCCAGGGAAGACCGTATACTAGACCAAAATCAACCTTAATACCGGTAATTGAATTCAAATAGAATTGAGCATAAAGATCACCTGCTCTCGCTGACTTATCAGCGCCGTCCGCCAAACCGCCCCTTGCAACAAAGGATAAACTGGCAACGCCTACTTCTTCAATGGCATACCTGAAATTTATCTGGAAATCTTCAAGTATCTGATCTCCTGCTTTCTTTGCTCCCTTTGCTCCGTCGTCTCTTGTACCGCCTCCGTTAGGCCAGGCAGTCCATGTTCCGCCGAACATCGGGAAAACAAAGTTTATTCTCATTCCATCAACCGGGAATAGCGAGAAATTCAAATTAATCCAGTCGCCTGTACCGGGATAAAAAGGATGACCCGGGCGACCGCCGCTCTGGAATAAATAACAATATGATTTTTCGTTACCCCAGTGTTTATAATCACTTAATGCGGCGGAACTGTTCTTGTCAGGACCAAGGAAGCCCCAACCCGTGATATTGGCTGCGCCAAAATCGCCGTCAGCATTAATACCTATCTGCATTCTGAACTGCGGAAGAGGCTGCCAATAAATGAAACCCCATGTTTGAATCGTGGTACCTTTCCCATCCGGAGCGCCGGAAAAACCGTTAAGCGCATAAGATTCACCATTAGGATCGCTGGCTACAAATACTAATTTACCGCCGCCCTTGGCATCACCAAAAACAGCAGATATTTTTGCTTCATGAAATCCAATGCCGCCCATTACAACTTCTTTGTCATCATCTGTTCCCTCAGTTCGACCGTTTAATAGGTTCATGCCAATTTGAAGTGTACCGCCGAGCGTTGCTTCCGCGAATGCCGCTCCCACAACAAGCGCGAAAAGAACTGAAATTGCTATCAGTTTTTTCATAAAATCTCCCCCTACAAATATAATGCGTTAAGGAAACAGCCAACGACTGCCTTTACTCCTCTTATACGCAACGGCTTATACCCAACAAAAAGCGCCTTTGAGTTAAGTAAAACCTCTTCTATAAGTATATAATAAGTTTATAACACGGAAAAAACAAATGCGCAAGCATTTTTTATCATTTTATCATTAATTTTTCCATGTATAAAGAATTAGTAAAAACAATGAATTTAAGCAAAAAAAACCGTATTTTAAATATTTTTGTGTATTATATTACGATTAAATGTAGAGCAAACAAGGAAAGATTTCTTATTTGTTCTACATTTTCGCTATAAATGTCAAGAAGGAAAAATAATGCTATTACATAAAAATATACGTTTTATTGCTAAAAATACCACGTCTTGACTATCTTCTTTGTTTTCCGGAAAATAAGACATGAAGAAAAACTTTGTATTGACGCTTTTCGCAGTGCTTTTAGCGGCGCAGAGCATTTTCATATCCTGTCAATCTACAGGCAAAAAGCAGCCGGCAGAAGAATTTTCAGTTCACTGGGAATCACCGCGGTTACAAATCGGAGAAATTGAATTTCAGGTAGATTCGTTAATGGGAAAATTAAAGAAACTAAGCGTTCCGGTATTTTATTTTCCGCAGGAAGACGCTGTCGTGCTTAGATATAGACCTGAGTTCACAACATACCAGCAATGCTGGAGCGGAAGAGGACGATTAACTTACAAAGAAGCGCTGCAAAAGTATAACGAAGATTACGATGCGCGCGTATTGGATACGAGAAATAAAAAATCAAGGCGGCAATACGGTATTGTCCGGGGTTACTTAATTTGGCAGCAGTTTCAATATCTGGTGCGCGCCAGAGGAAACATGGATGTTGAATTGGGCTATATGTTTAAGGATAAAGCGCCGTACTTTGTAATAATTCAGCTTTCCGCCGAGTATATAGACGCTATATCAAGGGAAAATAACAGAGACAGTTCGGTTATAACCATGTATTTTACAAGGACACAAGCGGCGGAATTGGCAGCTTTATTTGATCGTGAATTTTTAGACGGTTTAAAAATGCCAAGCGGAAAAGATCTGGACTATAATACAGGTATAGACGATGATTATTAGGAATTAAATGGTACAAAAAGAAGAAATTGACTTATGCGCCGCGATGATTAGTGAATGCAGGAAAGAAATGGCATTGCGCATTGTAGGTCAAAAGGAAATGATTGACGGGCTTCTCTCTTCCCTTGTCGCGGGCGGTCATATCCTTCTTGAAGGCGTGCCGGGGCTTGCCAAAACATTAGCTGTAAAAAGTCTTGCAGAAATTACCGGGCTTAATTTTAAAAGAATTCAATTCACTCCCGATCTTTTACCTGCGGATCTGACAGGAACAATGATTTGGGAGCATGCAAATTCCAGTTTCTCTGTGCGAAAGGGTCCTATCTTTGCAAATGTAATTCTTGCGGATGAAATTAACCGTGCGCCCGCAAAAGTGCAATCCGCATTATTGGAAGCCATGGAAGAAAAGCAGGTAACAATAGGAGAAACAAGCTATCCCCTGCCCGTTCCATTTTTTGTTCTTGCGACGGAAAACCCGATTGAGCATGAGGGAACTTATAATCTTCCGGAAGCTGAACTTGATCGTTTTTTAATGAAGCTTTTGATCAGCTATCCCGAGCCGGATGAAGAATTAAATATTGTAAAAAACGCTCCATCCATGACATCAGGTTCAAACAACAGAGGCGCGGCTCTTTCGCCTGTATTAAACATGGAAAAACTTTCTCTTCTGCGAAAAACAGCGGATTCTATTCATATTGACGAAGGAATCAGCAAATACATAGTATCGATAGTTACCGCAACGCGTCCTGTTTCGGGAAAAGCAAAGGACAGCGTGTACCGTTATGTGTCTTTCGGAGCATCACCAAGAGCGTCAATCGCGCTGTATCGCTGCTGCCGCATTTTAGCAATGTTTGAAGGACGCAATTTTGTAAGCCCGGAAGACGTAAAAACGGCGGCGCTGCCGGTTTTACGTCATAGAATAGTGCTTTCGTATGAAGCGGAAGCCGAAGGAATGAACGCAGACGCAGTAATCGGCAGGATTTTAAGTCATGTACCGGTTCCTTAATTAAGGAGGCATAACATGGAAACCGGCGATTTACTCAGAAATATAATAAACCTTCCTATCATCTCAAGCGGACTCGCGGAAGAAATGCTTGCCGGAAATTTCAGATCGATCTTTAAAGGTCAGGGCATGGAGTTCGATGAAGCGCGTCATTACGAACCCGGAGACGATATAAGATCCATAGACTGGAACGCAAGCGCGCGTTTTGGTTATCCCTTTGTAAAGATGTACCGCGAAGAACGTGAGCTGACGATTTTAATTCTGCTCGACGTGAGTCCTTCCATGCACCGTTCTCATATAGCGAAGCAGGGTTTGAGCCCTTATGAGCAGGCTTTAACATCGGCAGCGCTCATTGCATTTTCCGCAGAACATACGGGGCAGCAACTAGGCGCTTTTTTATTTGATAAAGAAATAGAGAAAGTTTTCCCGCCGCGTAAGGGAAGAAAACATATCATGTCGCTTGTGATGACCGCTCTTCATTATCAGAATAAATATGAAACGCGAAGAATGCAGAAAGGAAGCGATATTGCCTGCGCTTTAACAGGAGCGCAGAGACTTCTAAAAAAGAGATCGCTTGTTATTGTTTTATCGGATTTTTACAGTAACAATTGGGAACAGGAAATGGGATACCTCTGCCGCAAACACGATTGTCTAGCAATACGGCTTTCCGGTTCAACACAGCTGCCTTACTCAGGGCTTATCACGCTTGAAGATCCGGAGACAGGAATACGCATTGAAGCGCCTGCCGGTTTAAATTCTTTTAAAGAAGGCTGGACTCAATGGCATGAAGAACGCACGACCCGCTGGGAAGCTATGTGCAAGAAAAGCGGCGCATCTTTTCTTGATTTATCTACAGAAGCGGACGCGCCCGCGGCATTAATTAAATTTTTTGGCAGCAGAAATATCAGACCGTATAAACGCCGGAAAAAAATATGAGATACCGCAGAATTTCTTATTTTTTATTTTTTATTTCTT
>JAIRQF010000131.1 GCA_031256635.1 Treponema sp.
ATTCCTGGCAGCGTTTTTGCAATGTAACTGTTCCCGGCATGACTCCGATTATCTTTTATAACTTGTTAATGGCAATAGTCACCAATATGCAGGTAGTAACTCCCGCGCTCGCGCTGACAGGCGGACAACCGGGTAATTCAACAAGATTTATGACATATCTTATGTATTATGAAGCTTTCAGAAACGGCCGTCTGGGCCACGCAAGCGCAATATCATTTATATTTTTTATTATTGTCGCGATATTTACCGCAATTTTATTTGTAACATCAAGAGAATGGGTATTTTATGAGGGGGATAAATGAACCTGTATAATGATCGCAGGACGCGGGAAAATGTTTTTAATAGCCTTGCTTTAATCGGAACAATTATTATGGCTATTCTGGTTTTATTTCCCATATGGTGGATTATCCGTTCAAGCCTGATGAGCCTTCCGGAGCTGTACGCTTCCCCTCCCGCGGTTATTCCTCCGAATTGGCTCTTTTCCAATTATCCCAGAGCGCTGGAACAATTTCCCTTCTGGCTTTATTTAAAAAACACAATGACCATTATAATTCCTGCCGTACTTGCAGGTACAATCACCGCTACCTTTTGCGGATACGCTTTTGCGCGCTTAAGATTTCCAGGGAAAAAATTTATTTTTTCTTTATGCGTAGGTTCGATGCTGCTTCCCGCGATGGTGACTCTGATTCCACTTTATATCATGTGGTCAAGAACGCCTCTAATGGGCACATACTGGCCGCTCATTCTGCCTTACTTCTGCGGAGGCGGCGCATTTAATATTTTTCTTATCAGGCAGTTCATGCGCACCATTCCGATGGAGCTTGATGAGGCCGCGTATATCGACGGCGCCGGACACTGGACAATACTTACCAGGATCATTGTTCCCGCCGTAAAGCCCGCCATGATTGTAGTCGCGCTGCTTTTATTTATTCTTTTATGGAACGATCTTCTGATGCAAACTATATATATCCATGACGCGGATAAATTTACCATTTCTATCGGTTTAACTATTTTCAGAAGTTCATTAAGGCAGGACTGGCAGATGCTTATGTGCGCGACATGTATGGCTTTTATTCCCGGAGTAATTTTCTTCCTGATTGGACAGAAGTATTTCATAGAGGGCATTGTCCTGACGGGTATGAAGAATTAAACATGAAAATGAAATTGCCCTTGTTTAAGAAATATAATAAAATAAAAAATATTTCCGCCGCGTCTGCCGGATGCGAATTTCCAGGAGTGTATTAAAAATGAAAAAATCTTTGCCTCTTTCTGCGATTCGTATAAATGATTCTTACTGGAACCGTTATATCAAATTAATTCCGGATAAAGTTATTCCGTATCAATGGGAAGTGCTGAATGACCTGCGTGACGATACTCCTCCAAGTTACTGTCTTAAAAATTTCCGAATCGCGGCCGGAGATGAAGAAGGCAAACAGCAGGGAATGGTTTTTCAGGATTCAGACGCCGCTAAATGGCTGGAAGCTGTCGCGTACAGCCTTGCAGGCAGGAGCGATCCTGAACTTGAAAAAACCGCAGATGATGTTATCGCGTTAATCGGGCGCGCTCAGGAAAGCGACGGATACATCAATACATATTTTTCCCTTAACTATCCGCATGAAAAATGGATGAACCTGACAGAAGGTCATGAACTTTACTGCGCGGGACATTTAATTGAAGCCGCCGTTGCTTATTATGAAACCACCGGAAAAAAAACGCTCCTTGATATTGTCTGCCGTTTAGCTGACCTTATTTGCAAAACTTTCGGTCCTGAAGAAGGGCAGATGCATGGTTATCCCGGACACCCGGAAGTTGAGCTTGCTCTTGTAAAATTATACCGCGCTACAGGCGTATCCCGGTATCTGGATATGGCAAAGTATTTTATTGATACCCGCGGAGGACAGCCCAATTATTTTGTAGAAGAAAAAAAACGGCCGGGTTCCAGAAATATCTGGGGATCATTTTTTGATCCAAAATATTTTCAATCGCATCTTCCTGTTCGGGAACAAGTTACCGCGGAAGGCCATTCGGTACGCGCTCTTTATTTATTCAGCGCAATGGCGGACATCGCGCAGGAATATAATGACAGCGGTCTTTTAAAAAGCTGCCGTGTTCTTTGGGATAACATTGTGCAAAAGCGGATGTATATAACAGGGAGTATCGGCTCATCAGGATTTTTGGAGCGGTTCACAGTTGATTATGATTTACCGAACGATTCAAATTATTCCGAGACATGCGCGTCAATCGCGCTTGCGATGTTCGGCCTGCGGATGGCAAAAGCAACTGGAGACGCATCTTATTTTGATACTGTCGAACTTGCTTTGTACAACACTGTAAGAAGCGGCATCTCTCTTGAAGGCGATCGTTATTTTTATGTAAACCCGATGGAAGTGTGGCCGCAGGCTTGTATTGATTTTTCATCACGCTCTCATGTAAAACCTGAGCGCCAGAAATGGTTTGACTGCGCCTGCTGTCCGACCAATGTCGCGCGCACTTTTACAAGCCTTGGACAGTATATTTATTTTCAGGACGCTGATGAACTGTTTATCAATTTATTTATTCAAAATGAAACTTCATTTACTGTGAATGAAAAAAATGTAAGCCTCTCTCTTATAACCGATTACCCAAAAACCGGTAATGTTAAATTTGTGCTAAAGGGAGACGCCGCCTTATCCTTGAATATCAGAATCCCTTCTTTCGCGGAAGATTTTTCTGTAATTAAAAACGGCAGCCCTGCCGCCGGAGAAAAGAAAAATAATTATTACCGTATTGCGAATGTCCGCGGCGGCGATGAGATTTATGTTTCGTTTTCCGTAAAGCCGCGAATTATTTATCCGAATCCGAAAGTTCATTATAACTGCGGTAAAGCCGCAATCGCGCGCGGCCCTGAGATTTTCTGCTTTGAACAATGCGACAACGATGAAAACCTCGCTTCTCTTTCTCTGGACTGCGAAAGACCGCTAACCGAAAGCTGGCGCGATGATTTATTGGGCGGACTTATGATAATAAAAGCGAAAGGAAAAAGGCTCATCGAACCGGAAGACGCGCATTCGTTTTCTGAAAAATTTAATCCGCGTACAGAAGATGCTGAGCTTACCGCTATTCCTTACGGCTTCTGGTGTAACAGAACGCCGGGTGAAATGCTTGTGTGGATAAGAACGGAATAAAATTAAAGCTGCCGCATCAATATCGGCATGCTTAAAAATCCGTGCGCTTCTGTAACCCAGCGGCCGCCTTTTATCACTTCTCCCGTTATGTATTGTTTCCATTCTCCTTCCGGAAGATAGTAAGTCACTTCGGCAGTCCCATTTTTTGAATTTTCGCAGAAAACAGGAGCGACAAGCAAATCTCCTCCGAGCATATACTGGCGGTCAAGATACGCGCAGGCCGGATCATCGGGGAACTCAAGGAACATTGCGCGTAACACAGGGATACCCTTTTCATGAGCTTCCCTTGAAGATTTTAAAATATACGGCATTAATTTGGCTTTCAGCTCTGTGAAAAAACGGCACACTTCGGCGGACTCCTCGTCTACGCTCCAGGGAACGCGGTAGGAATGGCTGCCGTGCAGTCTTGAATGAGACGATAAAAGGCCGAAAGCCAGCCAGCGCTTGAAAAGATCGGCGTTCGGGATTCCCTCAAACCCGCCGATATCATGGCTCCAGAAACCAAAGCCCGAAAGGCTCAAAGAAAGCCCGCCGCGCAAGGTTTCGGCCATTGCTTCAAATGTTGATTCGCAGTCTCCTCCCCAATGGAGCGGGAATCTTTGCCCGCCCGCGGTTGCGCTCCGCGCGAAAAGCACCGCGTCTCCTTTACCCCTTTTTTTCTCAAGCAATTCAAACACGGCTTTATTATAAGCATACGAATAATAATTATGATGACGCTCAGGATCTCCGCCGTCAAAGTAGACTGCGTCTTCCGGGATTCTTTCTCCAAAGTCTGTTTTAAAACAATCCACTCCCATGTCCATAAGAGTTTCCAGTTTTCCTGTATACCACTTTAACGCTTCAGGATTTGAAAAATCTACAATCGCCATTCCGGCCTGCCATTGATCGGTTTGATATACACAGCCGTCTTTCTGTCTCAGAAAATAGCCGCCTTTTTTCCCTTCTTCAAAAAGGACGGAGCGCTGCGCGATGTAGGGGTTTATCCATACACAGATTTTTATTCCCTTTGCTTTTATCCGCGACAACATTCCTTTTGGATCCGGGAAAGTTTCCTTATCCCATGTAAAGTCGCACCAGTTAAATCCTTTCATCCAGAAACAGTCAAAATGAAAAACAGAAAGCGGAATTTTTCTTTTTTCCATTTCATCAATAAAACTCATTACGGTTTTTTCATCATAGGATGTTGTAAATGATGTTGAAAGCCAAAGGCCGAAGCTCCATTCAGGCGGCATTGCGGGCTTTCCTGTAAGAGATGTGTAACGTTCCAGAATTGTTTTCGGCTGCGGTCCGTAAATGATAAAATACTCAAGGTATTCGCCGCTTACGCAGAATTGTACGCGCGCGGTTTTTTCGCTGCCAATTTCAAGCGATACTTTTCCCGGGTCGTTTATAAAAACGCCGTATCCTTTATTAGTCATGTAAAACGGAATGTTTTTATATGCCTGTTCGCTTGCGGTGCCTCCGTCTGCGTTCCAGATATCTATGGTTTGTCCGTTTTTTACAAGCGGGCCGAAACGCTCTCCAAGGCCGTAAACCAGCTCTCCTACTGATAATGAAAGTTCATCCTTTATATATACTGTCTTTGTTTTATTGCTATCCTGTTTCAGCATATATCCTGTGGAGCGGAAAAGGTTTTTTGTCAGAACCTTACCGTCTCCTTTAAACACCGGATTCCAGTTTTGTTTAATACCGGCAGTAACAGAAAGTTTTCCGCTTTGAAGAACAGCTTCCTTTTCTGTTATATTTATTTCCGGTTTAAAAGACAGATCCTGCGCAGTGAGCTCCAGCGGAAAACGCGGTCTGTTGTCAGCGGCTCCTTCAAAATGAGAGACCCGTACCTTTATAATATTTTGCGCTGGACTTGAGTATCTTATTGTCAGTAGCTGAGCGTTCAGCGTATCTCCCCTATGGTTTATATTTCTTTCCGGCGCGTAGACAATAAGTTCGTTGCCTTGCTTCTGCGCTTCCCACGCGCACGCGGCAAAATGAGGTTCTACTCCATCTCTTATCATCCAGTAGCCGTTTGTAAATTTCATTTTATTCTCCCTTTTAATCAATCCGTAAATTGTAACTTATTTTTTTTCGACCATCAATGATATGTGATATCCGCGTCTCTGATTCGGTATAAATATTAAAATCAATTGGAAATAAAACATGTTATATACTTGCCAATGTAATTAGTGTCTGTCCACAAAGTCGGTTACTTTGTGGACAGACCATTGCTAACTGTAATATTCGATCATATACTGATAAAAGTGAGGTTTTTATTTCCATGAAGACTATATTTGTAGTTGATGACAGCGACACCAATCTTTCAATGGCGGAAGCAGCTCTTGAAGACCTTTACCGTGTAATGACAATGCCGTCCGCCGCCAAGATGTTCAGTCTCTTGGAAAAAGTTATCCCCGATATGATCCTGCTTGATATTGAAATGCCGGATATGGACGGATTCTGCGCGCTCAGGAAATTAAAAACAATCGGTTTATGGTCAAATATTCCCGTAATGTTTTTAACAGGCCGTAACGATTCGGATATAGAGGTACAGGGGTTTGAACTTGGCGCGGTTGATTTTGTTACAAAACCGTTTTCCGAATCTGTTCTTGTTAACCGTATAAAGACTCATCTTGATATTGACGAAATCATCCGCGAACGGACTTCGCAGCTTTATAGACTTCAGAACAGCATTATATCCGTTCTTGCGAATCTTGTTGAAAGCCGGGACAAGACAACGGGCGGTCATATTGAGCGCACTTCATCATATATAAAAATTCTTATTACGGAAATGAAAAAACACGGAGTATACGCTTCGGAGATGAGCAATTGGGACACCGAAAAGACCATTTCATCCGCGCGCATGCATGATTTGGGAAAAATTTCCATATCCGACATGATTGTAAATAAGCCAGGTAAACTGACAGAAGAAGAATTTGAGATTATGAAAACTCATGCAAGGGAAGGCGAGAGGATAATAGATGAAATTATCGCCCAGACAGGAGAGGGAGAATTTTTGCGTAACGCGAGATTGTTCGCGGGATGTCATCATGAACGCTGGGACGGGAAAGGATACCCGCATAAATACAAGGGAGAAGAAATCCCGCTTCAGGGACGAATAATGGCGGTTGTTGACGCATATGACGCGCTGGTTTCAAAGCGGCCGTATAAAAAAACATTTACGCACGAGCAGGCGGTTGATTTTATTTCGCAGGATTCAGGGACAAATTATGATCCCAAAATAGTTGATGTTTTTGTCATGGAAAATGAACAGTTTAAGCATGTAACCGAAAAGTCAAGGACAAAAATTTAATGTTTTCAGGCATTAAAAAAGAGAAAGGGAAACACGCTGATTTTTCCAAATTACTGGATACCGTAAACACCGCCATTACCATTTTACTGACGAATAACGCTGATACTTCATTTGAATCAACCCTTTTAAAAAGTTTTGAACTCATCGGAAACTGTATTGATGTTGATCGCGTTCAGATATGGCGCAATGAAACTGTAAACGGCGATCGTCATTTTATTCTCCGGTATGAATGGCTCAGTGATTACGGAAAAAATTGCAGGCAGATTCCTTATGGCCTTCATTTTCCGTACGGCATGAAGAAAGAATGGGAAAAATTATTTTTACTCGGCAGCAATATTAATTCTCCTGTTTCGCAGATGCCGGAAGAAGACAGGGATTTTCTTGAGTATTACGGAATGAAATCCATTGTTATGATTCCGATGTTTCTGGAAGGCGATTTTTGGGGTATTTTCAGCATGGACGACTGCCGCTGTGTCCGCGAATTTTCAGATGAAGAGATCGGTATATTAACATCCGCAGGTCTTATGATGAGTACCGCGATCAACCGCAATATACAGATAATGAAAATGCGCGAAGCGGATGAACGCACCCAGATTATGATCGACGCAGCTCCGTTCTGCGCGTTTATTTGGGATAAAAACATGTCAATAATCGACTGCAATCAGGAAGCCGTAAATTTATTCGGTTTGGCGGACAAGCAGGAATTTAGGAAAGAATTTCCGAGGCTTTCGCCGGAATGTCAGCCTGACGGAGAGCTTTCAACCGTAAAGGGAAGCAGGCTCGTTAAAAAAGCGCTGAACGAAGGTTACAGCCGCTTTGAGTGGATGCACCAGAAACCGGACGGAGAGCCGATTCCGGCGGAAGTTACCTGTGTCCGCGTAAAACACAAGGATGAGTTTACTGTTACAGAATACATCAGGGACTTGCGCGAACAGAAGGCGATGATCGCTGAAATGCGCAGGGCGGAAATAGCCGTGGAAAGCAGTAAAGCAAAGAGCGATTTTCTTGCGAAAATGAGCCATGAAATTCGCACTCCCATGAACGCGATTTTAGGCATAACTGAAATCCAGCTTCAGGACAGCGCGCTTGAGGCTGTAACAAGAGA
>JAIRQF010000158.1 GCA_031256635.1 Treponema sp.
CTACGACTTAATGAAAACGCATAAGTTTTTTATTGTACGAAGCGTAAAAGTTCCCATCAATCATATGCTTCTTCAAAAAACTAAAACCAGCGTAGAAAAAATAAAAGAAATATACACTCACGAACAGGCGGCAAGACAGTGCAGCAAATTTTTGGAACAAAATGATCATATAAAAATAAATCTAAGCGCCAATACAGCGGCAGCAGCTCAATTTGTTGCGGAAAGCGAAAGGACTGACATCGCGGCAATCGCGTCGGAAAATTGCATCCAATTATATAATCTGACTTCTTCATCCAGGAATATTCAGAACAACAATAACAATTACACAAGATTTATCTGTATTTCAAAAGAATGTGAAATTTTTGACAACGCGGACAGAACCAGCCTTATGCTTTCGCTTGAGAACAAAGCCGGTGCGTTATACGAAGTAATAAAGCAATTCGCCGAACGCAGACTCAATCTTATTAAACTTGAATCGCGCCCGATAGCGGACACGGATTTTGAGTTTATGTTTTATTTTGATGTTCAGGCAAATATCGAAAACGAAGATGTATGTAATTTGTTGCTCCAGTTAAAAGAAAGTACAAAGCAGCTTGTTTTTTTAGGGAATTACAGCGAGATAAACTTAAAAAAATAAAATTAATAGGATATGAATTAGGGTTTCGCGCATTTGTACTGTAAGGCGGCGAAGAAGCCGCTGAATGAAGGGGCTGCCTTGAAAGGCATATAAAATCCGCAGGTTATCAGGTTGTCTCAAGTGGTGATGTTAAGGTGGTAATTTTTTATTGCGGAAGTATCATCGCGTTAACGGTGATGTTCCTTTCGCTAATCGCTCTATCCGCCATTTGTTTCGTTATCCTGCCTCTCGGGCTCGGATGAGGAGGCGCGTCTCCTATCAGTATCATGATGCGGGCTTGAGCTTCCCAGGGAAAGCCGGTGGCGCCATCGTAAAGGGCTTCGTAGACTGCTTCGGGGATATCGCCGCCGCCCTGTACGCGGATTCCGTTAAGTTCGCGCTGGAAATGCGAGAAGTTATCGGTGAAAGGAATTATCCTTGTAAGGTATGTGTCATAATAATCCTTAAACAGCACCATGCCGATTCTGAAGGATTCAAAGCCGCCCAGAATTTCGTCTAACATCGGGATAAGCCTTTGGCGCACGGCATCAATATATTTTCTCATGCTGTTTGTCGTGTCCAGGCAGATAACAAGGTCGAGGGTTTTCCCCTTTTCTTTTTCAAGCACGTTTTTAATTAGGTTTACAACATCCTCGGGAGTGCGGGAATATATCAGCTCTCCGCTTCCGCTTCTTGCTATCTCGCTGAAGGCCGCAAGGGTTTCGGGTATGTAAAGCCCTTCAGGAGGACCGGGCGGCGGCTCCTGCATTGCGGCTAACACAAAGGGGTTGTCGGCGAACACTCCGCGGTAATCGGCGTAGGGCAGGGCGAACGCGCGGATATTAAGGTAGGTTCCTTCCCCTATGTAAACTTCCCCGTGCCTTGTGTCTTCATATCCGTAGTACATTACATAAGGAAGGTATATGTGAAAAGCCTGCCCAAGCGCAGGATGATTTACGACGGTGGAAGAAACAAGCGAGTAAACACGGTTTTCCGCCGGAATCGGGACGCCGTTTAAAAGGCGTATTTCATCGCCGTTAACCGCGTTCCATTCGCCTGCGCGGTAGGCGTAATTGTCGGATCGAAGGGCGGGATCTCTTGTGGATTCGGTTAAAAGAACGGAAGCGATATCGGCTTTTTTTCTAATAAAAAGGTGAAATCCGCCTTCGGCGCGCAGTTCCAGTACAAGGTCGCCTGAGGCGATGCTTAAATCCTGCGGGTACAGGGAAAGACTGAAGCAGGCAAGAAAGAGGATAATTAAACTGCTTTTTTTCATGTAATATTATCGGCAGAATTGGCTTTTTCGGCCTGTTTTTCGGTTCGCTCTGTCGGCACATGAGTTACTGACACTGTATGGTCGTCACCGCTTGTGTATGCCATTGTAAAACTTTATAAAATATCATACATCAAAGTGATGGGAGTATATAATGATTGCAGTTAAAGGAAGATATAAAGGAATGTCGATTATTTTAGACAGCACACCGTCAATCAATGAATGTGATGTTATTGTGACTTTTTTGTGAACCGCCAGCGAAGTTTCCCGCGGTTCTCTTGTTTCCGGTAAACTTGAAGATAACGATTCTTTGGACTTTCTTTTCAAAGATTATATTGACGACGACATTCGTGAGCCAATCATTAACTTTGGCAGGGACTACCGTGCTGCATATGGTGTCGATTAATAATTAAGCGACACCATGCAAAAACGGTTCATGACGCCAGTGCGCCTACTCTACATACAATTCCATTTGTGTAGAAAAGTTTACTGTAGCGTTACCGTTTGTGAATGTAATTGGAACTGTATTTTCGAATTGGCGTATTACAGTATTTCCAAACTGAAATTGTGAAGATATAATATTACTGTTAGATTCAGCTATTACTAGTTCCGTTGCAATTGCAATACCATTTCCAGTGAATGGAATAGAAAATACACCTTCATACCATTGATAAGCATTAAGGACTATTGAACCGCTTGCAGGAATTTTTCCCAATTTAGCTTCATCAGGGACAGGATTATTATCAGAAACAAAGGCTACCCAATATTCACCTATCAATGCTTGCGCATAAACATAATTGTTTGTGTTGGTAAGTATGCTGCTGAAGTTTGTTATTGTTAAGGTACCGCCAACAGGTGTTGCCGTATTGTCATTCCATGTAATAGTGCCTGAAATGGCAGATATGGCAGCGCCAGAAATGGTAATTGTGAATGTTGTAGCAGAGTTTGAAGGCTTTAAGGTAAATACCGCGTCGTTAACAGTTACGGTTCCCTTGCTTGTTTTACCGTTCGCTTTTAGCTCGTAATTATCTCCTGTTACAGGTGAATAAGCCCGGTTTGCATTTTCCGTTATTCTTAACGTATAACCTAAGCCTTCATATGTTACAGTTTGAGCTTTATTTCCGCCGTCATCGCAGACGCTCATTGTGAATACGGTTAACGCCGATACAGCGATAACTCCTAAAATCCTTACAATGTGTTTCATAATTCCTCCAAAAAAATATGTTTAAGAAAATATATTTAATTGGAGAATCTTTGTATCCTATGTAAATACCCAGAAAAGCCTATGTAAATACCGAGAAAGCCCTATGTAAATACCTAGGTTTTGCTTAAATTTGGTGCGCTTGGGTGTCAGGAACCATATTTCACCTAATAAAAACATCAACTTTATTACCCGGAATCATTGCGGTTGCGGAAGGAAGAAGGAGTTTTATTTTTACGCTGAATTTATTTTTCATGGCTGATGTCTGCATGTCTTTCGGCGTATATTGGCTTCTGACATCGATATAACGTACTTCACCTTGAATTTCTTCGCCGCCGGATTTAACTGTTATTTTTTGTCCGTATGAAATTTCGTTTATGTGTTCGTTAGGCATATAAAAAACAACAAATTTTTCATTTTCCGCGGATATATCCGCTATATTATAACCTGCGCTGACCATTGAACCCATGTTGTAATTGATACTGACCACAATACCATCGCAGTTTGCCCTGATTTCATATTTCTCAAGCATATCCTGAATCTGCCTCATTCTGCTTTCTATATCCCTTATGTCTATTTCAGCTAACGCATACCCGGTCTGCGAAGCGTTTCTGTTAGCTGATCCGCTCTGCA
The DNA here is from genome assembly GCA_031256635.1 of Treponema sp. Lineage (GTDB taxonomy): Bacteria > Spirochaetota > Spirochaetia > Treponematales > Breznakiellaceae > WQXQ01. The sequence continues at coordinate 3,724 of JAIRQF010000158.1, forward strand.
AAAGCGAATAATGCGTTCTTGCTGTCTGAAGCTGGCTTTCCGCGGCTTCAAGCGACTGGACGGCAATCGTCTCCCTTAGTTTCGCGTTGTCAAGGTCGATGCGCGCAATGCCGCCGATTTGAAACATTTGTTCAAGAGGAGTAAGATCATTTCTTGCCTGATTATAGCTTGCCTGCGCGCTGCGGTAATTGGCTTCCGCGATACTAACGCTGCTTCGCGCTCTTACAAGTTCATCCTGATTCATGAGTTGTATTTTTTCAAGCGAGATTTGAAGCTGTTCAAGGCTGTATTGCTGATTTGCTGAATCAAGGCGCGCTATCAGATCGCCTTTTTTTACAGGGCTTCCAAGCTGTACTTTCATTTCAATTATTTTTCCTGAAACTTCTGATACTTGCGAATAAATTGTTCCTTCAACAACTCCCGGTAATTTTAAATCACCGCCGCGTAATAAACTGAATAATATAATGCCTATAATTAATAAAATAAAAATCGGAATAATTTTTTTTACTGGTATGTCTTTTTTTTTCATAATTC
>JAIRQF010000179.1 GCA_031256635.1 Treponema sp.
AGGACTTCGTAGCTGCCTTCAATGGCGACAGGGACAATGGGCGCTTCGGCGGCAGTTGCAAGTTTAAGAGAGCCGGGATGAAAGGGAAGAAGCCCGCGACCCTTGGCGCGGTGTCCTTCGGGGAAAATTACCATACCGCCGCCTGATTTAATCCGCTGTACTCCTTTATTAATTGTACGAACTGCCTTTCTTATATTTCCCCTGTCAATAAACAAGCCGCCAAGCAGATAAATCCAGACATTTAAAAACGGTATAAAAAGAAGCTCCTTTTTTGCGATAAAACCAAAAGGCCGCCCGCAAAATGCAAGCAGCAATACAATATCAAAATACCCGTCATGATTACTTACAAAACAGACGCCGCCTTTTTTTGGTATATTTTCACGGCCTTTTACCGTTAGTGTGCATCCGGCTACTTTAATAGTAACTATCGCCCAGCCTTTGGCAATAAGGTATATTAAAAGAGACATTATTTTTCTCAATCCAAACAAATAAAAAAAACCTGCAATAAGCCCGAACGGAAGTAAAAAAACCAGGGAAAAAATAAAATACAAAACAGCCAGGATTGTATTAATCATTAATTTAATTATCCAACAATTTATAGCCGGTGTATATAGGGTGCGCTTGACTAAAATCGGCTGTTTTAGTATTCTGATTTCATACTGATTAATAGGAGAAAATCATGGCTCAAGCCAGTAAGAACAGCCGAACCGCCAGCGCAACACAAAAATTTATGTGCTCCTGCGGCGGAGAAATAAAGATGAAAACCCTTTTTGAGGGCGGCAAGGTAAAAAATATGGCCGAATGTGAAAAATGCAAACGGGTCGAACGGCGTCCTTCAGATTTCAAATAAGTCATCTTTAAAGCAATAATTTGGAGGTAATCCTTTGGCAAAAAAAATAAGTTCTGCGGAAAAAAGACACCGAAAGAGTGAAGAACGCCGTCTGCGTAATAAATCGGCAAAAAGCGCTGTAAAGACATGCGTTAAAAAATTTGTTACTCTCGCGCAAAAAAAAGATCCGGCTGCGGACGCGGCATTGAAAGAAATGATAAAAAAAATTGACACAGCCGCAGGAAAAGGCATTATAACGAAAAACGCGGCAGCCAGAAAAAAATCCAGGATGCAGCGGTATTACAATACAATAAAAGCCGCGCAATAATCATTTGGTATGCCGGCGAAAAAATTCACAAAAGCTGACATTATAGACGCGCTTTATGAAAAAACAGGGATGAACCGCACAGAAATCCGCGGTGCCCTTGATTTCTTTATTGATGAGATGAAGGAAGCTATAATTCGCCGGCAGGTCATTGAATTACGCGGTTTCGGCACATTTGAAGTAAAGATACGAAAAGCCCGCCAGCGCGCCCGCAATCCCAGAACAGGCGAGAATATCGTTATCCACTCGCATGGAGCGGTTGTGTTCCGCTCAGGCCGTGAATTAAAACAGGCTGTATGGGCATTAAATGATGACGGGAAAAAATAACAGCTGGCTTAAAAACATTTTTATTCATCTTGAGCTTGTTATTTTAGCGTCAGTACTTTTTTCCGTATCTTTTCCCAATCTTCTTTTTGAAAAAGGCATACCTTTTTTTGCGTGGTTTGCTTATATCCCGCTTCTAACGATTATCCGCAAATACAGCATACCCGCGTGTGTCGGATGGGGAGCAATTTACGGACTAACCTCTTACAGCCTGTTTAATTACTGGCTGGGCGCGTTTCATCCGCTTGCGGGATTGATCGTCTACAGTATCTATCTTGTCTTTCTTGCGGCAGTTTTTTTGTTCCTGAAACTCGCGGATATATTCTTTAAAGATAAAGCGTATTTGGTTCAATGGGTAATATGGCTTTCCTACGAATATTTATGCACCAGAGGATTCCTGGGATATCCTTACGGAATAACTGGTTATTCCCAATGGCAAATAATTCCTTTAATCCAAATAGCGGGCGTAACAGGCATTTGGGGAGTTTCAGCGCTTGTTACATTCCCATCCTTCTGGTTCGGAGCGGCGTTATTAAAAAACACAGAGTTACACAGAGCAAGGGAAGATTTCAGGATTTCCGCTTTGTGGCATTCTGTTTACTCTGCGGTTAATCTTTTTTTTAAGAAAGAAAAAATTACGGCGATAATTTGGGCGGTTTTATTAATTGCATCGCTTGTTTTCGGTTTTATCAATATGAAAGATTTTTCTTCCTATCCCTCGGCTCAAATTGCGCTAATTCAGCATAATACCGATCCGTGGGAAGCGTCCAAAGCGCCCACAGAATGGGCAATAAACGAAGCATACCGCAAAGATCTTGCGACATTGACGCGCCTTTCAAATGAAGCGCTTGCGTCTTCTCCAAAGCCGCAATTGGTCGTATGGCCGGAAACCGCGTTTATACCAAGGATTTACTGGCACACAACATACCGCGATGATCAAAACTCATGGAGACTTGTAAGGGAACTGCATGATTATTTGGCTTCAAAGGATGTGCCTTTTTTAATCGGAAATGATGACGCGCGCATGGATCCGTCATTGAACCCAAACCAGTATGAAAATTACAGAGTTGATTACAACGCAGCCATGTATTTTGAAAAAGGTGAAAATACGGCAGTGTACAGAAAACTCCATTTAGTGCCGTTTACAGAACATTTCCCGTATCAAAAACAGCTTCCGTGGGTACACAGGATGCTTAAGGAAGCGGATACGCATTTTTGGGAGAAAGGAGACGAAGAGACAGTCTTTAAAGGGCCGGGATTTAATTTTTCAACTCCGATATGTTTCGAAGATATTTTCGGTTATCTTTCAAGGAATTTTGTAAAGAACGGCGCAGATGTTATTGTTAATATTTCCAATGACGCCTGGTCAAACAGCCTTCCTGCCCAGAACCAGCATCTTTCAATGGCCATTTTCAGAGCTGTGGAAAACAGCAGATCAATGGTGCGCGCTACCGCATCCGGCCAGACAAGCGCGATTGATCCGAACGGAAGAGTTATTGCCGAATCCGCTCCTTTTAAAGAAAACTGGCTTAATGCGGCCGTTCCTCTTGTAACCAATACAACAATTTATACGCTCTACGGCGATTACCTTGGAGTGTTCTTTTCGATTGCTTCAGTAATATTATTGCTTTTCGGAGCTTTAGGGTTTATAATAAGAAAACTTAAAAGCTCACAGTGAGCAGAGGGCATACAATGAATACACAAAAAAAAATACTGATAGCCGACGACGAGACAATAAATCTGGATTTTTTCGAGGTAATGCTGTCCAAACTTGGATTTGTAGTGGAAAAATGCGATGATGGAGCCGAAGTAGTTGAAAAAGTAAAGAAATTCCTGCCGGATTTGATCATTCTTGACAATATCATGCCCGGCATGACAGGCCGTGAAATAACAAAAATCCTGAAAAATGATCCAAATTTTAAAAATATATCCATAATTATGCTGTCCGCGCTTGACGATGTAAAAGATAAAGTCGCAGGTTTTGAAGCCGGAGCGGATGACTATATAACAAAACCTTTTAATTTTACCGAAGTGTTGGCGCGGATAAACGCGGTTTTACGCAACCGCGCTTTATTTGACCAGATTAAAAAAAGGGAAGCGCGCCTTGTTCTTGCCGAAGAGCTGAATATCGATCTAAGGGAAAAGCTGTCTGTCTTTATAGGAAGCATCGATGAACTTGACAAGGCTATATCAACTATCTACGAAAACGCGGCAGCCAACAACACGAATATCAACAGCGATATGCTAGTCAGCCAGGTAAAACCCATAAGCGAAAAAATTCTTTCTGTACGCAAACATATAGCGGCTCTTGACGCCAGGATTGAAAAAACCATCAATGAGTGGGATAATCTGAAAAAAGATGAAATCGGACTTTCTGTTCTTGAGAATCATATACGAAAATTTTTGCATCAGGACGGGATAGGGGACAAGGGATAAAAACATCACATGATTTAAGCGGATACCTCACCGGCCAACATGATAAGGAGTAGTCATAAAATGCCCAAACGGGAAAAAAAAGACAAGACAGAAATAGTAGTACTGGGAAAAACAACCAGCTTTACAGGATATTTAAAATTCGCAACCACCCTGCGTATTCAGGGAAATTTCAGGGGAACCATAGACGCTACAGGGGATTTGATTGTCGATAAAGACGCGATTGTCGATGCAGATCACATAACGGTCAGCTCGCTTACTGTTTTCGGCAGCATTTCAGGAACAGTGCACGCGCAGGATAAGGTTGATATGATGAGCGGCGCGATTGTTCACGGGGATGTAAGCGCCTCAAGGCTGCGCATCGCGGACGGAGTCCTTTTCGAAGGAAAATGCAAAATGACCAATGTAGAGAAAGATGTGGATATTTTCCACCGCCCGGCGGAAGAAATAAAAGCCGATTTACAGCGTTCCAATGTCAGAATATAAAAATGAAAATGATGAATTATTGGCTATCCAAAAGGCAGCGAAAAATAAAGCGCAAGAGGTGTTAAATAACTTAAAGGTACATTCGATAAAACTAGCGTTGGCCGAATCATGCACAGCGGGCTTAATTTCCGCTTTAATTGCAGATATACAAGGGGCGTCTTTATATCTTTGGGGTTCTTTTGTGTGTTATACGCAGGAAGCGAAAGTTTCCATGCTTGATCTTGATGATGAAAGACTTGCCGCTTGCGGCCTTGTCAGCCGCGAAACAGCGGACGCAATGGCAAAAGCCGCCATAAAAAAAAGCGGAGCGAATATAGCGGCATCTGTAACAGGGCTGGCAGGACCTCAGGGAGACGGCAGCAATATTCCTGTGGGAACTGTCTGGATTTCAATTACTCAGGATAACGGAAAAACGGAGACGAAGGAGTTTCATTTTACTGGCAGCAGAAATACAGTTCGTTACCATGCGGCAATTGCTGTCTTTGATGAAATAATAAACGCGCTGTCATAGCGTAAAACTGAACCGAATTTTGGTATAAGCTCAGTTGACATAAAATAAAAAAAAAACTATATTAGGAGTATCCAATCAAGTCATGTTGCATGAAATAATAAATAATTTAATCCTGTCCTGTCCCGGCACCAGAAAATCTCATTTGTTCCGGGAACGGCAATTTTTAGGTGGTAAATATGGCTATATTACGAAAGGGTAGAAAGCCGGCAACAGAAAATGATAATTCATATTCACAGGAATCGAATAACTCACAGAGAAACGAATCTGATAACGGCGAAAGAAATGAGAATTCCGGGCGCGTTATCGTTCGCGGCAGAAAATCATTTCATGCAAATTCTACAGAACGGATAGTCCAGAACGAAGGTTCATCGGCGGATTCAGGGAACAGACATAACAATGATCATTCGGATGACTCACACTCAAAAGACGCGAGTAATCAGGCGGAAGCGCCTCATTCTCCGGAAACAGAGCAGGATTACAAAAAGTCCGAAGCGTTGCCGGCAATCCCGAAATTGCCTTCCATGCCCGACCTTTACGGCAAGCCAATTCCCCGCCAGGATCAGGATAACAGTAAACCCCGCCTTACAATAAACGAGCTTATCAGGCTTAACATGAAAGATCTTCGCGAACTTGCCGCCTGTTATAATATCACGCATGACGACATGGTCGTGTTAAAAAAACAGGAAATTGTATTCGCTCTTCTTAAAGCCCATACCGAAAGGGGCGGCATCATCTATGCCTATGGTTCACTGGAAATCCTTCCGGACAGTTACGGCTTCCTGCGCAGCCCCCAGAATTCTTATCTTCCGGGTCCTGATGACATTTACATTAGCCCCAGCCAAATCCGGCTTTTTGCCCTTAAAACCGGAGATACGGTTTACGGCCAGATCCGCAGTCCCAAGGGAGGAGAGCGCTACTTTGCCATGCTGCGGGTAGAACCGGTCAACTACGACGACCCAACGGTAGCCCAACACCGCATACCGTTTGACAACCTTACTCCCCTGTACCCGGACGGGAAACTGGACCTTGAAACAGCTACCGAGGGCATAAGCGAGCGGATTATC
>JAIRQF010000004.1 GCA_031256635.1 Treponema sp.
GTAAAAAAGTCCAGCCCATATAAAACCTGTGACAGCTGCAGGGAATTTTACAGAAATTATCAAAACCTGAATTCCGAAACTGTTCAGGAATTACGCAGGGAACGTTATGAGCAAAGAAAAAAGAAAGGCCTCTGTCCGCGCTGCGGTGTATCTGTAGGTAAAAAATCTAAAACCACTTTATGTCCTGCATGCCTTGATAAGCAGTATTTATATAACAACGGTTATAAAAGACCGAAGAAAAAGAAATAAGGCTCCATTACTTTTCTCATACATCATTATGTTCTATAAATTATCTTCCGAATATTGCAGATCATGTGAATTCGGCCTTGACGAATTCATTTGACCCCCGTTTCCGGCATAAGTAGCAAAGCCTAATAGTTATAACATAAATAGCTATTTATGACCTGCCATCTCTATCACAGTTTCCTGCTCTGTTTCATCAGGATCGAATATACCTGCTTCTCTCATTGCTTTCGCTCGTTCTTCCATTGTGGCGAAGTGAACAGGGCGGAACTGGGCAAGTTGCGCAGGGGTCATTAAAGGGCAATCAGGGTCATAGGTATAAGGTTTTTTTGATGCCGCTTCAATCCTGGCTGCCATTTCTGCGTGTTCTTCATCGGTCAGCTCTTTCCCAACCTCCAGGGTATATCTCACTATACTCATAATAAATCCTCCGTTCAAAAGGTTCGGCTTTTCTAGCAGATATTATCCATGTGTCTTCTCCTCGTTCAGTGTAAACAACGAAAAGAACCTTTCCTGCCATCCCCATTGTTTGCCAGCGTTCTTCGGTAATACTATTATCGTCATCATGACGCTCGATTCGGCATGGATCTCTGAAAATCTGTACAGCATCTGGAAAGTTAATTCCATGCTTTTTAATATTTTCCTGTTCTTTCTCAGGTTGCCATACAAAGTTCATTTTGACTTACCTAAATCATACAATGTTTTTATGGTTCAGACAATTATTATCATTTTTACTTATTGTATCCGCTATATTTAAGGCTTTTTCGAGAGTTTCCTGTAAAAAATATTAGTCAGATGACATCCTACTGTCAATTATATTATAATTACGATTATTGTTGTAATAAATAATCAGGGTCACAAGTAAGTAAAGAAGAAATAAGGAATTATGCGAGGGGAGGGACTTGAACCCTCATGCCAATGGCACCAGATCCTAAGTCTGGCGTGTCTGCCAATTCCACCACTCTCGCGCTCTCAAAAAATGTATCAATTTATAACCTTGTCTGTCAACGGCGAGGCAGCTTTGCCTGTCAGACGGCTTTACAGATTGGTCAATTGACGGATAAGGCTTTTATCTGCTAGTATACTTTATGTTCGGGCCGCTAGCTCAGCTGGTAGAGCAGCAGACTCTTAATCTGCGGGTCGAAGGTTCGATCCCTTCGCGGCTCATGAAATTGCCGGGCTGACGATGGGTTAATTTGGATAATTTTTGCAAATATGTTGATATAAAGAGGAATTTTGTGGCAATTAATAAAGAAATAAAACGGCTTGATAAATCAAATGTTCAGCTTAGCATCACTGTCCCAAAAGAGGATGTCCGCGCCCAGTACAATGATATGCTTAAGGAATATTCAAAAACCCTGCAGTTACCGGGTTTTCGCAAGGGGAAGGTGCCGCAGGAAGTGCTGGAGCGGAAATTCGCAGAAGCCCTTAAGGGTGACGCGATGGGCCGAATTATGGAATCGACATTGCAGGAAGTTTTTAAGGAAGATACCCTGCCAAGAAATGAAAAGCCCCTTCCCTACTCTACTCCCGAACTTCAGGGTGAGCCGGTTCTGGATTTGGATCAGGACCTTCAATTTTCTGTAATTTACGATGTTCTTCCGGATGTAAAAATCGGCAGGTGGAAAGGGCTGGAAGCGGAATATCCGTACGCGGAAGTTGAAAAAAGCGACATCGACAGGGAACTTGAAGAAATCCGCGAACGCAATTCAATCGTTATGGATCGCGATGATGAAGCAGGCGCGGTAAACGGCGATGTTGTTACAATAGATTACATTGTTTTCGAAGAAGACGGAGAAACTCACTCAAATAACCAGCGTAATGATTTCGCTTTTACGCTCGGCGCGGGAACAAATCCTTTCAAATTTGACGATGACATCATGGGAATGAAAAGAGACGAAACAAAAGTTTTTGAGAAGAAATTTGAGGATGATTTTTTCGAAACCGCGCTTGCCGGAAAGATAAGAAAAGTGCAGATAACGCTGTCTGCCCTGAAGGAGAAAAAACTTCCGGAGCTTGATGATGATCTGGCGCAGGATGTTGATGAAAAGTTCAAGACTCTGGATGACCTTAAAAACAGCATTAAAGACCGGCTGGAAAAGCAGCTTGAGTTCCGTTTAAAAGATATAAAGACCAATGAATTACTTTCAAAAATTATGGAAAATACGCCTGTTACCGTGCCTGAATCCATGATAAAAACAGAAATTGACGGCCGCATGAGGCGCCTTGCCCGTTATTACAACACCAGCGCGGAAAATATCAAGCAAATGATGTCAATCGGCGAAAAAGAAGGTGAATGGCGGGAAGCCGCGCAGAAATCGCTCCATTCGCGTTTGATTATCGAAACTTTAATGGAAGAGCAGAATATCGAAGTAACAGACGATGATGTTGAAAAAGAATTTGAATCAATCGCGGCAGCTAACGGCGCGGATATTGAGGAAGTAAAAAAACATTATGACGAAAACGCGGTTATCTATCTGAAAGAGGATATCAGAGAAAAGAAAATTACTGATATACTGATTGCGGAAAATAATTTAAAACCCGGAAAAAAGGAGAATTATCTGGATTTCATGTCAGATAATGGTTAAATTAGTAATATGAGTGCACGAATGAGCAACCTGGTTCCAATCGTAGTTGAGCAAACAGGAATGGGGGAGCGTTCCTACGATATATACTCCCGGCTATTAAAAGACCGGATTGTTTTTATGGACGGTGAAATTAACGACATTACGGCGGATCTTGTTGTAGCCCAGCTCCTTTTTCTTGACGGACAGGATGTAGAAAAAGATATCAATCTCTACATTAATTCACCTGGCGGCTCTGTTACAGCAGGACTCGCGATTTACGACACCATTCAGCATGTTAAGTCCGATGTGCAGACAATTTGCCTTGGGCAGGCCTCAAGCATGGGCGCATTAATCCTTACAGCGGGAACGGCCGGAAAGAGAATGGTTCTCCCTTCATCAAGGGTGCTGATTCACCAGCCGTGGGGCGGCGCGCAGGGGCAGGCCCGCGACATCGGCATTCAATCAAAGGAAATTATCCGCCTAAAAAAAATGTTAATTGAATATTTCGCCAAACATTCAGGTAAAACGATAGAACAGATTTCATCCGATACGGAAAGAGATTTCTTCATGTCCGCGCAGGAAGCGGTTGAGTACGGCATAGCCGACTCGATATTAACAAGGAGTAAAAATGGCCCGGCTTCGTAATGGACCTGAAATCCTTGAAAGAGTCTGCTCTTTTTGCGGAAAAAGCGCGGACATGGCGCGCCGTCTAATCGCGGGCCCGAATGATGTCTTTATATGCGACGAATGTATCGAAGTCTGCCGGAAAATTTTAAGCGAAGAAGAGCATGAACTTACAACTCATTTTACAGGCGACATTCCGACTCCCAAAGACATTAAAAATTACCTTGATCTTTTTGTCATAGGGCAGGACAACGCGAAAAAAGCGCTTTCTGTCGCTGTGTACAATCATTATAAACGTATAGCGAACCCGATAAAAGAAAAAGAAAGCGATGAAGTCGAAATAGAAAAATCAAATGTTCTTTTAATCGGTCCGACCGGCACGGGAAAAACGCTGCTTGCGAAAATTCTCGCAAAAAAATTAAAAGTGCCTTTCGCGATAGTTGACGCGACTACTTTAACGGAAGCGGGTTACGTCGGCGAAGATGTTGAAAATATTCTTTTAAAATTGATCCAGAGCGCAGGTGGTAATATTTCGGCGGCGGAAAGGGGCATTGTCTATATTGATGAAATCGATAAAATCGCGCGCAAGGGTGAAAATATTTCGATTACCCGCGATG
>JAIRQF010000047.1 GCA_031256635.1 Treponema sp.
TATCTTCCTTGAATACGTTAGCTGTCATTGCCACAATCGGAACAGAACCCGGGTTTACGGTTCTTCCCTTTTCATTCCGCTCTTTCTTCCAGTTGACTTCTATTTCCCTAATTTTACGGGTTGCTTCGTAGCCGTCCATTTCCGGCATTTGTACGTCCATAAAAATTAAGTCGTAATCTCCCGGTGATTTCGTAAACAATTCAACCGCTTCCAGTCCGTTTTCGGCGCAATCCATCTTTAAAAGAGTAGGCTCAATTAATGTGTCGATAATTTCACGGTTAATTTCAACGTCTTCTGCAAGCAGAATTTTATATCCTTCAAAAACGCCGGAGTAGTCATTCTCTTTTTCATTTTTTAAGCCGGACGATGCCTGATGCTTCGCTGTCTGCTCCAATGCTTCGGCAGCGCGCCTTGCTTTAAATGTAAACGAAAATGAAGAACCTTTTCCCGGCTCGCTCTCAATTTTTATTTTTCCGCCCATCATTTCCACAATATTTTTAGATATGACAAGCCCAAGCCCCGAGCCTCCGAACTTGCGCGATGTTCTTGAATCTGCCTGCTGGAAAGAACGGAAAAGTTTTTTCTGATTTTCTTCGCTTATACCAATCCCCGAATCTATAACTGTAACCGATATTTCGCATATTCCGTTTTCATCATTTATAAATTGAGTTTCAAGTTTTATAGATCCTTCTTCCGGAGTGAACTTAACCGCATTACCTAAAAGATTCGTAATAACCTGCGCGAGACGCTGATCGTCGCCTATCAATGTATGCGGAATTGATTTGTCAACATGTACAGATATTTTTTGTTTTCTTTCTTCCGCGCGGAAACCTACAATGTTAATTACGCGCTGAAGCATTTTTTCAAAGTTAAATTCCGCATTCGAAAGTTCAAACATATTCGCTTCAATTTTTGACATATCCAGAATATCGTTAATAACGCCTAAAAGATGCTGAGACGCGTTTTCGATCTTTTCCAGACAATAATCCTTGCGCGGAACATCGTCAGCGGTTTTTCCGATGTAGGTCATACCGATAATCGCGTTCATTGGAGTGCGTATTTCATGACTCATGTTCGCGAGGAACGCGCTCTTTTGCCTGCTTTCTTCGTCGGCTCTTTCTTTTGCTCTGTCGATTCTGATAAGAACAATAATAAGCGCCGCCGCCATTATTGCGCCTAATATACAGGAAAAAATCAGCATTTGAGTTGTTCCCTGATAATAACGATCTTCCGGCGAAAGAAGCAGAATATACCAGCCGCTGGGTGTTTTGCGGGAAAAGAGGATGGCATCTTCTCCTTTCCAATTTTTCACCTTACGTTCGTAAAGATTCTTGCCTTGTATAAAATCAGGTATGAACTGTGATATTTCAAGATCCAGTTCGCTCATTTTTCTTCCCACATAAAAGGGATTTGCATGAGCAATTATTATGTAGTCAGAGCTGACAAGGATGCCGTATCCGCCGTCGTTAAGTTCCGCGCTGACCGCAATGCCTCCGATAGAATTCAAAGGCACATCAATACCTACAACCCCGGCGTGATTTCCGCTTGAATCATGAACGCAGTGCGAGTATGTAATAAAAAATCCGTCCGCTATGTTGTCATTTAGATGCGGCTCTGTTTCGGAGATTTTACCGCAGTTTGCAATAGCGTTTTTATACCATAATCTTTCTCTTGGATTATAATCATCAGGCGGAATCCAATTTATACCGTTTAAAAAAAAAGGTTCGTCAAAAACTCTTTCAAAAAAACCATAAAGACCGTTAATGCTCTTTAATCCTGATTTTCCAGATACTATATAATCGGTTATGGTGTCTATATAATATTGCAGTTTCTCTTTATTTCCGTCTGATATTAATTGCTGTACAGTTTGAGTAAAACCTTGCAGTAAAATTCTATAAGCGGCGAGTTCAGAATCTATTTGTTCCTGGGTGAAGGAAAGTATGCTGTCCGCGTTTCTGCTTAAATTTTCACGTACCGTTCTTGAATTAAATAAGTAGTTAAAAAAAACCAGCACCGCAAAAGCAAGTAACGCGAACATTATCTGCCAATACAGCGGTTTGATTTTTTTCCCATCCATTACTTTGTTTATCTCCCAATGTCAAACGTTGTCAAAACAACAGCACTGTTTCCGCGATCTTTTTCGCGGTTTCTTTATCTAAAAGTTTTTCTATAATTGCGACTGCGAACTCGCCTGTTGTCCCGGCAGCGCGGCTTGTGATTAAGTTTCCGTCAGCGACTACGCGGGAATCTACCCATGTACCCTCAGGCGCTTTTTCTTCCATTCCTGGATAACATGTGAATTTTTTTCCTTTAATAAGTCCAAGGGGAGAGAGAACAATCACGGGAGACGCGCAAATCGCGCAGATCAGTTTTCCGTTAGCTGACATATTTTTTAAAAACGCGCTTACTTCCCGCGAAGAAGCAAGGTTCGACGCGCCGGGCATACCGCCTGGGCAAATAACCGCGTCCCAGTCAGTTTGCTCCGCAGAATTTAAAAGTTCAGTAAGCGAGGTATCGGCGATCAATTTTATGCCGCCCCACCTGCTTGTTACAGTTCTGTCTTGCTGAATCGCCGCGGTTGTAACTTCTATTCCTGCGCGCCGCAGATAATCAACGGGCGTTACGGCTTCGACATCTTCAAATCCGTCAGCCAGTAAGACAATTGCTTTTTTTTTCATGAATATTTATCGGTTTCTGCGCTCTTCTTCAGACTTACATTCGATGCACATAAGAGCGTAAGGTATCGCTATTAAGCGATCCTGAGGAATTCGCTTGCCGCATTTTATACAATGACCGTACTTGCCCTGCTTGATGCGTGTTATTGCGGATTCTATTGCTTTGAGCCGTTTTAATTCCGCAGAACCGATTGCTTCGATCATCTTGCGGTCGATATCATCTGACGCGATATCAGCAAGATCTTTGGGTTCTTCCCCGTCCATTATTTCCTTGAAATCTTCACTGCTGGCTATCAGGTTGTTAACAATTTCTGTTTTTAAAACCGAAAGAGCATTTTCCATCTTATCAAGGAATTCCTGATCGATTGGCGGGATTTTCTTTTTCTTTGAACTTGTCGCAGCCATTGTACCCCCTCAATTAGCTACATGAGTTTAATATGTTGTCATATATTCTTCATTTTGTCAATAAAAAATTTAATTTTCCCTGCCTTTGGCTAAGCCGCTTTTTAACAGCGGAATCATCGGCGTAGTAAGTTCCATTTTAATAGGGAAATCATCGGGCTTTAACAAAATTGTTTCGCCGTCCATTTGGGCAAGAATGGGATGCTTAGCCATTATTTCCATGCGCTGGGCATTAAAGAAAAGAGCTTCCGAGCTGTTGATATGAGTACCGTTGGCTACATGACCCTTTACCGCCAATTTTCTAAGGAAAGGCATTTGCTTTATCACGCAGACATTGCGGTTGTCAGGAAGTATATGCTGCTGCGCTCCGTAAGTTCTGTTTCCCGTTACACCCATCGCTAAAAGTAGTATTTTTTCTGTTAAACTCTGTACCCCGTTGTTGTTTACATCAACTACTTTAATTTCCGTTAAATCAACTTTGTATTTCTTGTCATAATTCATGGCTGCCATATCTACCCAGAACTTGTAGGAATCGCCCGGTTTGTTCCTTTTCATTTCGTTGGTTTGGTGAACAACATAGGCATCCAGACCTATTGAGCAGATGTTAAAAGCAAGGAACGGACCCTTCCAGCTTGTCGGTCCTTTTGGAGCCGTTATTAGTTGGACTGCCGGAGTGTATTCAACATGACTGGGTTTTAAGAGCAGGTCCAGGGCATCCGCTAAATTTGAATAATCCGCGCCGTCATTACCTGTTCCCATTGGGAGCCTTAGAACCGCCAATTCCTTTCGTACATCTACCGGCGCGTTGTAAACGGCATTCATTACCTCGCCGTGAGTTCCGTCGCCGCCCGCGCTGATTATCAGATAAAAGGGGAGCGGGTCTTTTATCGCTCTGCCTATAAAGGATTTGGTTATCTCACTCGCGGAACCTTTGCCTTCGGTAATATTTAAAATAATATTTTTATAGATTTGCCTTGTCGGATTAGAGTTCATCTTTTGTCTGTACTCTTTTAAAGTATGTACGCGGCTTTCCCACTTTGAACGGATGTTAAATCCCCCGGCAGCGGGGTTTACGATGATGATGCAGCGCAGCGGACGTTCCGGAAAGACAAGAGAATGCTGGCAAATATCAGTTAAAGTCTGGGCAAAGAAATAATCCATAATGGGATTATACCATAACATTGTTTTTTTTTAAAGATATTTAAAATTATAATAAGGTAGACCGATGAGGGTAAGGCGCAGGGATTTTGGAGTGGTTTTATTTCCT
>JAIRQF010000148.1 GCA_031256635.1 Treponema sp.
GGATCCGGCAAAACAATGGTCCTTGCAAATCGTTTTGTACGATTACTCACAGAGAAAGGTTATAAAGTAGATGAAATACTTACTCTTACATTTACAAAAAAAGCCGCCGCTCAAATGTACAGCCGGATTTATTCACTTGTTTCTGATATCGCGCAGCAGGAAACAGGCATTAAGGCGCAAAGAGCAAAAGCCGCGCTTGATGATTTTGTTCACGCGAGAATTCAAACGCTGGATTCCTACAGCGCTTCAATTGTAAGGCAATGTTCCGTGCGTTACGGGATAAGCCCGGATTTCAGCCTTGATCAGGATCGCTGCTACAACCTTGCTCTTGATATATCATATCCTTTCCTGATTGCCAACAGACATCATCCGGCGATAGAAAAACTATATTGCGACAACCGTCCGGCCGATATTATTAACAATATTTTCGCTGATGTTTTGTACAACTATTGTTATATTGATAAACCAAGGAATTTTTTGGCTGATGTAAAAATACAGTATTATTCAATGATTAATGAATGGAAAAAATATTTTAATGAAATAAAAATAATAATTGAAGAGCTTAAGCGTGATATAAACGAAAATGACGCGCTGCTTCCTGTTCTGGTTCCAGTTATTCAAAAATATAATAAAATAAAAATCGATATACCGAAAACATCCGAAGTACAGGAATATTTAAATATATTATTTAATACGCCCGTTGATTCAATAATTGAAACAGCGGAAAAACATTCAATTTCCTCATCATTAACCAGATTATTATTTTTTCTTGATTCATTAAGCAATTTAAGTTTAAGAGGCGGAAGAAGATCAGATAATCCCGTAAAAGAAAATATAAAAAATTTACGCGAAATGATAAATCCTGTTTTCTCTCTATCGTTTTCATGCATGCAGGCAGGTTTTATAATATCAATCATGACGCTTCTTTCGGAATTGCAAAAACTCTATCTTGAAAAGAAAAGGAGCGAAGGAGTTTTAACATTCAAGGATGTGGCAAGTCTTTCAAGAACAATTCTTAAAGAGCAGCAGGACATAAGGCAAAGTGAAAAAGAAACATTTAAAGCCATTATGATCGATGAATTTCAGGATAATAACGAACTTCAAAAGGAAATTTTATTTATTCTGGCGGAAAAGCTGAATATTAACAACAAGGGAGTTCCTTCCGCGGATAATTTATGCCCTGATAAGCTTTTTTTTGTAGGAGACGAAAAACAGTCAATTTATTTATTCAGGGGCGCTGATGTTTCTGTTTTTCGAAGGCTCAAAGATGAAATAAAAAGCCGCGATCTTCCTTTAAGAACAAATTACCGCTCGGATGCGCGCCTAATAAATATATTTAACATAATCTTCGGCGGCAGTTCAAAACCCTGTGATTCAGTTCATCCGTCGGTTTTTGCGCCGGTTCAAAAGAACGCATCTTCAGGGCAATTACCTCTTTATGAAGCGTATTACTCTCCTTTGGAAGCGGGAAAAAAAACTGAATCAACAGGAAATTTCTCACTTTGTATTTTAAATAAAAAAAATATAAATGATAATGAAGATAAAGATTCTCTTCTTTCATCTGATGAAAGCGAAGCCCGTTTTGTCGCGGAAAAAATAAAACATCTGTTAAACGGCAATTACAAACCAAATGATATAGCAGTTTTATTCCGTTCGCGTACCCATCAGTATTTATATGAAAAACATTTAAGATCTTTAGGTATTCCGTACACATGCGAGGATATAAATGATTTATTTTACGGAGGACTTGTAAATGACATAATGTCTGTCCTTCGGCTGGTCTCTCACCCGGTGGACAGGGCTTCTTACGCGGAAATGCTTCGCTCTCCGTTCGCCGGTCTTACCCTCCCGGGAACTGCCGTATGTCTTTCCTTTTTTTGCGATGATACTGAGAAATACGGACCTTTTGACAATAAACCTCTTCCCCATCTTGATGAATCTGACAGAACAAAATATCTTTGCGGACAGAAAATTTATTCTGTTATCCGAAAGAAGGCTGAAAGCGGGAATATCTGCTCTTTGGTAAGCGAATTGTGGTATAATCAGGGCTACCGTTACGAGACAGAATGGAATCCGCAGCTTGGAGCATACCGCCAGCTTTTCGACTATCTTTTTCATCTTGCAGCTAACGCTGATACAGAAAATCAAGGTCTTTCAGCCTTTACCGATTATATGATCTCTTTCAGGAATAAGGGAGGGCAGCTGCCTGACACAGAAATCCCGCTTGAACAGCCGGACGCTGTTCATTTAATGACAATACATAAAAGCAAAGGCCTTGAGTTTCCTGTCGTATTTCTGTGTTCATGCGGAAATAAAGGCATGTCTGACAGATGCGATTCTGTATATTTTTCAGAAAAAGCAGGCGTTGTGCTGAGTCCGCCTCCTCCTTTGGAGTGCCGTTCAATTTCCGGGAAACTGAACAATTTTTTTTGGGAACAGGCAAACGAAGAAATCAAAAGAAAAAAAACTGCGGAACTCAGACGGCTTCTTTATGTGGGAATGACAAGAGCGGAAAATGAACTTTTCCTTACAGGCTCCCTTAACATGAAGAGTGAAGACGGAATTAATGATTTTTCGCTTATGGTAAAAAAACATATAGAAGAAAAATGTGAGAATAATGAAAATTATGTAGAAGATGATTCAATTATAAATAACGATACATTGTTCGGGCTTTTGCTTCCGGCAATTGTCAGTCATATTCCGCAGGACGGTTTAAAAAAAGAATCAGGTTTTTTCAATCTTGAAGAAATAAAATGCCTTTCACAGGAATATATAAAAAATGAAGAATCCAAAAATTCAGGAAGCAGCCGGAGAAACATTAATGAATTTATTAATGAAACAGAATCATATTATAAAAAAGCGCAGATAATCACAACTCCGGAACTAAAGGATAATCACATAACGCCTGTAAGCCTGAAAAACAAGGAAGCGGATGACGATAATGACATGGCAGAGAAAGCCGATGATACTCTTGGCAGAGGCTATTTCATTCACAGGAAATATTCAGGTAAAGATTCTGATGATGTATTTAAAAAAGTGGATTCCATTATTTTACATTTACTGAGAAAAAACGATGACAATTCAGAAAGATTCAATTCCGGGAGTTTCGGAACAATCGCGCATATATGCGTAGAAGCATGTCTTAACGGCGAAGAGCCGCTAATACCGTCAAATATTTCCGGTTTATTATCACCTTCACAGATGAAATCACTTCTGGAAGCCGGAATGGAACTGGCAAAACGTTTTGTGTTATCTCCGCTGGGAAAAATCGCGGAAACCACACACTTAAGGGAAAACGAATTTTCATTCAGAACATATATAACAAATAAAGAAGGAAAAGAAATCTTTATAAACGGAACTGTTGACCTTTTTTTTGAGGACGCGGACGCGATCCATGTTGTGGATTTTAAAACCGATACGATTGAGAAACCGGCTGAACACATCGCGCAGATATCCTGTTATCATCTTGCGATTTCAACCCTTTACGCGGTTCCGTTAAAAAAAAGATGCCGCGTATGGCTTTACTATCTGAGGACAGGCCATGCGGTGGAAATGACAGAAAAAGCTTGCGCCTTCAATCTTGAGCAAAGAGCGTTTAATAATGACTAATGACTGATGTAATGTTATAATATATCAGGAGAAAATAATGAACAAATTTAACGCTGATGAATTAACTGATTTCGCGCGGTATTACGGATTTCATTACGCCGGTATTAATCCTCATGCTCTTGTAAAAGAAATTCTTGTAGAAATTGAAAGGGGACTTGAAGGAAAGAGTTCCAGCCTGGCAATGATTCCATCCTATATAACGCCTGTTACGCGCATCCCCGCGGGAAAGACAGTGCTGGCGCTTGACGCAGGCGGCACAAATTTAAGGGCAAGTCTTGTGTACTTTAATGAAAACGGCGAAGCTGTCGCGCGTGGAACAAGAAAAACAGCGATGCCGGGAACTGGAGGACATGTAAACGCGGATCAATTCTTCAATATAATTGCCGATGAGGCCATTCCTCTTTTAAAAGAAACAAAAATAGAAGGAATTGGTTTTACTTTCTCCTATCCCATGGAAATAACATCGGACGCGGACGGAATATTGCTGGCATTCAGCAAGGAAGTAGACGCTCCCGATGTAATCGGAAAATCAATCGGCAGGGGACTTCGTGACGCTCTTGCGGGTAAAGGCTTCAAATACGACGGCCCGATTGTGCTGTTAAATGACACTGTCGCTACCCTGCTCTCGGGACTTGCCACAATTTCCCCTGACGGCGAGATAACGCGCACCCGAAACGATTTCGGCGTAGACGGAGGCCCCGTAATCGGTTTTATTCTTGGAACTGGATTTAATACGGCATATCCGGAAACAATCATTAAAAAAATTAATTTTAACTCTCACGCATCTCCGCAGATAGTAGTCTGCGAAACCGGAAACTTCAATGTGCGCTACCGCGGACAGCTTGATGTTGAATATGACAATACGACAAAAAATCCAGGCGGTTATTTTCTTGAGAAAGCGGCGGCAGGCGCGTATCTTGGTCCGTTAACACTGCATATTCTCAAACAGGCAATAAAAGATAAAATAATTCAATTTAAAAAATCAGACGAGCTTCTTGCAATGAGCCACCTTGAGACAAGATATTTAAACGAGTTTACCCACGCTCCGCTCTCGGCGCAGGGACCGCTTGGCTCTCTTTTCACGTCGAAAGAAAACGAAGCGCTTGCCGCGGTGCAGTATCTTACGTCAATAGTGACAGAACGCGGCGCGCTTTTCTCCGCCGCGGTTGTCGCCGCTACTGTTACGCGCATTAACCACAGTTACGAGCCGTTTTCTCCTGTTCGAATCGCGGTAGAAGGAACAACATACATGATTTACAAAGGCATGCGGCGCGCGCTTGAATCCCATCTTCATCAAATGCTGTACATGGATAAGCCGCGACCCTATGTAATTTCACCTGTGGAACAGGCAAGCCTGTTCGGCGCGGCGGTCGCCGCGTTAAGCAAGAAATAAAGGAGAAAAAATGCCGGGCAATGAACAAAATATCCCGCTTCGCGCGGAAGTTGCAGCTAACGACACATGGGATTTAACGAAACTTTTTAAGGATGACGGTGAATGGAACAAAGCCCTGGCGGAATTTGAAAAAACATCGGAAGAGATTCCGCTTTTCAGAGGAACCCTCGGAAAATCCACGGAAAGCCTTGCCGCTTATCTTGATTTCTCACGCGATTTGAATATTCTAGCCGAGAGGTTAGTAATCTACGCGTATTTAAGACAGACAGAAGATGAAGGCGGCAGCATTGCGCGTACAATGCTTGGAAAAATCACAATGGCCGGAGCAAAAACCCAGGCGGCGGCGGCATGGGACAGACCAGAAATACTCGCGATTCCGGAAAAGAACATGAATTCATTTTTAGCCGATGATCGATTCAGGGATTACCGCATTTACCTTCAAAAAATAATCCGTTACAGACCGCATATTTTAAGTGACAGGGAAGAGAAAATAATATCCCAATATTCTGAAAATGAAGGAGCGTTAAGCGATGTTTTCTCCGTGCTGACCAATGTCGATTTTAACTTCGGCTTTATTGAAACAAAAGACGGCAAGCGTCCGCTTTCGCAGTCTACTTTTTCAGTTTTCATGGAAAACGAAGATCGCAAAATTCGCAGGCAGGCGTATAATATGTTTTACGGCTGTTATGACGCGCATAAAACGGCAATAGCGGGTCTTTATTCCGGTTCAGTCAAACAGGACGCAATAAACGCCCGTATCAGGGGTTTTTCTTCATCTCGTCAAGCGGCTCTTTTTCCCGACAATGTAAACGAGACAGTGTATGATAATCTTGTCTCAGCTGTCAGCGGAAAACTCGTTTTTCTGCACCGCTATTACGCTCTGCGCAAACGCGCTCTTAAGCTGCAGGAACTTCGTCATTATGATGTATACGCGTCTCTTTTCCCGAATGTAAAGAAAATAACAAAATGGAACGAAGCCGTTGATCTTATAAGCGGCGCGCTTTCTCCGTTAGGTGATGAATATGTTTCCGTTTTAAGGAACGGGCTTTTGGGGCGCTGGGCAGACCGTTACGAGAATAAAGGAAAAAGATCCGGAGCGTTTTCATACGGAGGCTTTACAGGAGACCCCCATATATTAATGAACTATAAAAATGATTCAATCCGCGATATCTTTACCCTCGCGCATGAAGGAGGACACTCCATGCATTCATGGTACTCGTCGCGTAACAATCCTTTTATGCATTACAATTACACTATCTTTGAAGCTGAAGTTGCAAGCACATTTAACGAGGAACTGCTTTTCCGTTATCTGCTAAAAAATACGGACAGTAAAGAAATGCATCTGTATCTTGTAAACAAACGCACAGACGAACTTCTTGGAACCCTGTACCGTCAGACAATGTTCGCCGAATATGAGAAGATAACCCACGAACTTGAAGAAGGCGGAACGCCCCTTACAGTAGACATACTTCGCTCAGAATACCGCAGGCTGCTTGAAAAATATTTCGGGCCTGAAATGATTCTTGAGGAAACAAGCGATCTTGAAGGGCTTCGTATTCCCCACTTTTACCGCTCATTTTATGTATATAAATATTCTACAGGCGTTTCAGCGGCTCTCGCGCTGGCGCAGCGCGTTCTTTCAGGAGGCGTGAAAGAACGGGATGATTATTTCACATTCCTGAAATCAGGCGGTTCACGCTTCCCGGTTGATTCGCTGAAAGCCGCCGGAGTAGACATGAGCTCTCCTGAACCTGTAAACGCGGCCTGCGACGCTTTTGGAAATCTGGTGGAAGAACTGGAAAAATTACTATAAATCAAAAATAATGAATTTCCATGAAAAAGGAGGAAACACATGGGAAAAACATTAAAAGACGAAAAAATAAAGTTTGAAGCAAAAGAACCTGTTTACTACCTTGATGAAGACGTAACATACGCTCAGGCGGACGCCTGGTTTGGGCACGTAACGCGCGATTTACGAATGGATATCATTTACCCCCAAACCGAAGAAAAACAATACCCGTGCATTATCTGGATTTGCGGAGGCGCGTGGACGCAAATGAATAAGGGCGCGCATATTCCCTATCTTGCAGACCTTGCGCGAAGAGGCTTTGTTACAGCAAGCGTCGATTACCGCCTTGGCCATGAAGCTCCGTTTCCGGGAGCGTTAGTCGACATTAAAGCGGCGATTCGCTATCTCCGCGCTCACGCAAAGCGCTATTCCATTGACACGGAAAAATTCGGCGTATCCGGCGAGTCCGCAGGCGGATACCTGACAGCGATGATCGCGCTTACCCGCGCAAGCGAACTTGAAGAAGGAGAGTATTTGAATTATTCAAGCGCGGTGCAGGCGGCATGCCCCTGGTACATGCCATGCGACCTTGCGCAAATGTCAAAAGAAAACTCATTTAAAATTCCGTTTTTCGCAGGAGATATAAATGATAAAGAGTATACAAGTTATATAAATCCGATAAACCACATTACTTTAAAAGCTCCTCCGTTTTTAATCCTTCACGGCGATGAAGATACGACAGTTCCGATAAAACAGGGCCGGATGTTCTACGATGCTCTTGTAAAAAGCGATATTGACGTACGATTTATAACATTGGAAGGCGCAGGACACGCAGACGCGCAATTTTTTCAAAAGCCCATGTGGGACATTATCGCGGAATTTTTTAAAGAGAAACTTGGATAAAGATAATTATTTCGGCATTGCCTCATACACTTTTATCTGCTCTTTCAGGAGAGATGGTATATCCAGATTATAGGGACAACGGCTGACACATGTTCTGCACTGGGTGCAGGTTTTCGCTTTTTCGATTGAAGGGCCGACAAACGAATGAGCGCGTTCTTTTGTCATTCTTTTGAAGGCGCTTTTTACGCAAAGGGCGGAACTGATCCCGATACCCTGAGGACACGGCTGGCAGTAATCGCAGCGGTGGCACCATGATGGGCCAAATTCCTTTCGCTGTTTTTCAATTTCATCCTTGTCATTTTGCGTAAACGTTTCATCTTTTTCCGCGATATTGATAATTTCCTTAATCTCTTCTATTTTTTCAAACCCGGGATCCGGGACTATACCGTCAAAAGACAAAAGATACCTGATAGCCAGATGCGCGTCATCAAGAAGCCCTCCGCCCATCGGTTTCATCGCTATAAATCCGATATCAAGCTCCTTTGCGAGAGGAATGGCGATATCCGCGGCGGCGCAGTCGATATAATTAAAAGGAAGCTGAACTGATGCGAACTTGTTTGTTTTCATCAATTCAACGGCGATCGGAATACTGTGGCTTGAAAAAGCGGGAAACCGGATTTTACCGGATTTTACCGCTTCTTCCATTCCCTCCATCGCGCCGTTAGCTGCAAATACAGCGTCTTTTTTTGACTGTGTGCTTATTCCGTGAAACTGATATATATCAATATAACCGGTGCCGAGTCTTTTAAGGCTCAGATCAACATGTTCCAAAAATGTTTTTTTATCATCCGCCGGAGATTTGGAAGCGATAACAATATCTTCACGCCTGACACCCTTTATCGCCTGTCCGATTTTTTCTTCTGAGTCTGTATAAACATGAGCGGTATCAATAAAATTTATTCCAAGATCAATCGACTCCCGTACAAGAATAGCCGCGTCATTTTTTGTTAATCTCATAATCGGAATGCCGCCGAAAGCGATTTTACTCACCTGTAATTCTGTTTTTCCGAATCTCGTTTTCTTCATAACGCGCCTCCTTGCGTAAATATTACCTGCGTATATAAATTAACATCAGTCTCCGATAACAGCGCGGATATCCTTTTTAATCGCGTCCAGCTTGCGGGCGGCTTCCGCTTTGGCGGCGGTAAGGGTGCCGGCTTCGGCGCAGCAGGAAGCGTAAAATTTAATTTTTGGCTCTGTCCCGCTCGGACGGGCGCTAACGACAGTTCCGTCTTTAAGGAAAAATTGAAGCACATCGCTTGGAGGCAGATTATCCGCGCCGTTTTTGATGTCGCGGACTTTTGCTACTTCGATGCCGCCCAGAGTTTTTGGGGGATTCTTTCTGTATTCTTCCATAATGCCGTTCATGATCGCAGGACCTTGAGGCCCCTGAAAATATTTTGATATTCCCATTTCCTGCCAGTAACCGCAGATCGCGTAAAGATCATCAAGGCGATCCAAAAGACTTTTTCCCTTGCTTCTCCAATAGAGAGTCATCTCGGCGGTGAGAGCCGCGGCGGAAACTCCGTCCTTGTCGCGCACTTCAGTTTCCACAAGATAACCATAACTTTCTTCCGTTCCGAACACGAAATGTTTTGCTCCCGCTTCCCCGGTTTCCCATTTGCGCATAACGTCCGCTATCCATTTAAACCCGGTAAGACACTCGGTGCATGTTCCGCCGTAATACTGCGCGACTTTTTTCTGCATTCCTGTAGTAACGATCGAATTCACCATCGCGGGTTTTGCAGGAAGCTTGTTCTGCTCTTTAAGAGAAAGAAAAATATAATCTGCAAGAAGCACGCCCATCTGATTTCCCGTAACAAGGGTAAAACCGCCTTCCCTGTTTGGAACCGCTATTCCAAAACGATCCGCGTCAGGGTCTGTGGCCATTACAACATCGGCTTTTTCCTTTATTCCGAGTTTAATCGCCATGTCAAGAGCCGCGGCTTCTTCCGGATTCGGGAAGGCGACAGTCGGAAAATTTCCGTCGCCTTCGCGCTGCTGCGGAACTGTAATTACTTTTAAGCCAAGGTCTCCAAGCACTTTTTCAACATGCTGCGCGCCTGTTCCGTGCAATGGAGTGTAAACAATTTTTACCTCTTTTGCCTTTTCTTTTATCAGCTCCGGCCTGAAGAGGCGGGTTTTTACCATCGCGTGATACGGCTCATCAACCTCCCTGTCTATAATCACAAGGAGTCCCTTTTCCAGCGCTTCATTACGCGACATTTCCTTTATATTGGTTACGGAATTAACTTCTTTTATAATGCCTTCATCATGCGGAGGAATTACCTGTGAGCCGTCATTCCAGTAAGCCTTGTAGCCGTTATACTGCGGAGGATTATGGCTCGCAGTTACGACGATGCCTGTGTCGCACCCAAGGTGGCGGATAGCGAAAGACAATTCCGGAGTGGGACGCATCGACGAAAAAAGATATGTTTTAATTCCGTTAGCTGCAAATATAAGCGCGCAGGCTTCTGCAAACTCCGCCGAATAATGGCGGCTGTCAAAAGCGATAACTGCGGACAGTTTACCCTCTTTTGATTTTTGTCCGAAGGTTTTAATTATATAGGAAGCAAGTCCCTGAGTGGCGCTTTTTACGACAAGCGTATTCATTCGGTTATAGCCGCCGCCGATTACTCCGCGAAGACCTCCTGTGCCAAACTCCAGATTCTGATAAAAACGATCTTCAAGTTCCTTCTCTCCCCCCTGCGCCAGGAGTTTTTCTACTTCCGCCCTGAAATCGGCGTCTTTCTCTTTTACGATGTAGTCATTGGCTCTTTGTAAAATTTCTTTATTCATTATAAATCTCCTTATTTCTTATTCATTTTTTCTTCGGTAAATAAATCCGCAGTTTTTCAATAATTTCATCGAAGTTCAGCGGTTTTCCGATATGATTATCCATTCCCGATTCAAGGCATCTTTCGATATCCTCGCGGAAAACATTGGCTGTCATCGCGACAATACGGATTGTCCGGGCCTGCGGAACATTTAAAGCCCTGATCCTGCGCGTCGCTTCATAGCCGTCCATTTCGGGCATCTGTACGTCCATAAAGATTATATCATATCTATAGGGCTGCTCGCTGAATTTCCGCACAGCTTCCCTGCCGTTTTCAGCGCAGTCAATTTCTATTTCAGTCGGCTCAAGCAGCGATTTTACAATCTCGCGGTTTATTTCGACATCTTCCACCAGAAGAATCCGTCTTCCCGCGAAAAGGCCGTTAATTTTCACTTCAGATTCTTCAATTTGTTTATAGTTAACGCCAAGCGCTTCATTTATTACATCCGCGATATTGGATGGAAATAAAGGTTTGGAAAGGAATTTATCCACTCCGGCCCTTCTCGCCTCGGTTTCAACTTCGGTCCATTCGGCGGCGGTTATCATAATGACTACAGATTTAACATTTTCATTACGCGCCTTTAATTCGGAAGCAAGCTTAACGCCGTCCATGCCCGGCATTCTCCAGTCAACAAAATAAATGTGATAACGCCCTTTTTTTTCGACAAGCGCAATTGCCTCATCTCCGCTTGCGGCGGTGTCGCATTGTATTTTAAACTCCCTGAAAATTTCGGTAAAATAATCCAGGATATCCCTGTCATCATCTACGACCATGATACGGACATTACTGATATTTACATCCGGAGATAATCTCCCCTGATATATCTGCGAACCGCGCCTCATATACAGAATGAATGAAAAAGTCGAACCTTTTTTTATTTCCGATTCTACCCAGATTCTGCCGCCCATTAATTCCACTATGCTTTTGGAAATCGCAAGCCCAAGTCCTGTTCCGCCGTATTTGCGCGTAGTGCTGCTTTCGGCCTGTTCAAAAGACTGGAACGCGCGGTTCTGCTGTTCCACTGTCATTCCGATTCCGTTATCCGAAATGGAAATCCGTATTGTGCAGACATTGTCAATTTCTTCCAGAAAAACAGCGTCAAGGCTGACGGAACCTCCTTCCGGAGTAAATTTAATCGCGTTGCCAAGCAGATTTGTAATAACCTGCGCAATTCTCTGATCGTCTCCGATTACTGTCTTTGGTATACGCTGATCGATATGCACATTAAACTTCTGGCGTTTCTCATCTATGCGAAAGTTAACAACATTAACGGCGCGCTGAAACATTTTTTCAAAATTAAACTCCGACGGAGAAAGATCGAATTTATTGGCTTCTATCTTTGACATGTCAAGTATGTCATTAATTACACCTAACAAATGATTGGACGCGTCCTTGATTTTTATAAAGCATTGATCTTTTCGCGCAATTTCATCAGAAGATATCCCGATTGAGGTCATGCCGATAATCGCGTTCATCGGCGTTCGTATTTCGTGGCTCATGTTTGCAAGGAACGCGCTTTTATGTTTGCTCTCCATGTCGGATTTTGTTCTTGCCTTATCAATGCGGATTAAAATCATAACAAGAGCCGCCGCGAATATTGAACCGAATATTATAAGTATGGATGCTATGTATGTAATGCTCTGATAAAACGGCCCTTCTGGAGTTAAAAAACCAAGATACCATCCGTTGGAATTTTTCCGCACAAAGGCGACAGTCTTTTCTCCCTTCCAGTTTATAAACGGCCTTTCCACAATATCATTTCCGGCGTTTAAATCATCCAGAAAAACCGACAGAGGCACTCTTGGATCTGAGACACTAAGCCCTACAAAAGAAGAATTTGAATGCGCTATAAATTCCAAATCCTGGCTTATAAGCATTCCGTAGCCGTTCTGATCCAGAGCTATTTCAATAATCTGTGAACCAATGTTGGCGATATTAAATTCCAGGCCGAGAATTGCCATACGATCATCATTGTCATCATGGATACAGCGCGAGTATGTTATAACCCTGTTATTGGACAAAAGGCTTAAATAAGGAGGCGTTTCAACAACCACACC
>JAIRQF010000019.1 GCA_031256635.1 Treponema sp.
ATTTATTAATTAAAAACCTGACCGCTTTTTACGGTGTAAACGAGCGTGTCGTCTTTGCGATAACGCTGATATGGTTCTTCAGGAAGAAAGGTATAGAACGCCTGATCATATTCAGGCAAAACTGAGAGGAATCTTCGCCTTTTTTCGCCGTCCATTTCCAGAAGAACATCGTCAAGCAGCAAAATGGGATTTTGACGTGTTTCCGCGGAAAAACGGCTGGACTGTGCCGCTCTTAAAAGAAGCGCTAAAAGACGCCTCTGTCCTGTTGAGGCGTTAACAGTAAAGTCTGATCCTTCATGGCTAAAAACATAACGGTCACGATGAGGTCCGGACAGGGAAATCCCTGATGCCATTTCTGACGCCCGCTTCTCCTGTAGAAAAGAAATAATATCATCGCTTTTCCAGGATTTTTTATATTTTACAGTTATACCGGAAATACCAGATACTTCTTCATAGAGGGTACTAAAAAGATCTGAGAAATCCTTAACAGCTTTTTCCCGTTTTTCCATCAGTTTTGAGCCGTACATCGCAAACTGGGGATCAAGTGAGTCTAAAACATTTTCCGGATTGTTACACTGCTTTTGGGAACAATCGCGAAGGATGGTATTTCGTGTTTTTAAAACTTTTTTATATCGGCGAAGATCATCCAAATAAACAGGATCATAAAGGCTGAGGGTTTGATCAAAAAACCAACGGCGGCGTTCAGGGCTTCCGCTTATAAACTCCATATCTTCATGACAGAAAACAATACACGGCGCTATAGAAAGAAGTTCCCTGCGATCTTCAGCTTTCTTATTGTTTATAAATATTATTTTCTTTCCATTTTCAAATTTTACAAGAATTTCATCATTAAAAGATTCTGATAATTTAACATATGAGCAGAAATTTTTTTCAGCGTTACGTGCTAATTCTGCGTCACGGTTTGTACGGAAAGAAGAAGCGTATGCGCAAAAATATAAAGCCTCTAAAAAATTAGTTTTTCCCTGTCCGTTTTCGCCTACAAGAAAAACATCTTTCGCTTCAGTTAATATTTCACAGTCATTAAGATTTCTGAACGCGGTTGTCCGTAATGATGAAAAAAACATTACTTAATTTAAAATATTTTCCAATCAGGATTGCATTGGCATTACAATATGGAAAAAGTCTTTTTCTGGAACAGGCTCAATTGTAATTGCCTTTGTTGAACTGCTGAAAAGGATTTTAACTTCATCTTCTGTCATTATCTTAAACGGTTCTTCCAGATAACGGTAATTAAGAGCAATATTTATGTCTTCTCCCTCATATTTGCAGGGTATTTCATCCTCTACAGTACCTATTTCGCTTTCTTCGGAAGATACGGCCATTTTTCCCGAAGAAATACTCAGATAAATCCTATGTGACTTTTTTTCCACCATGAGCGATACACGGCGCAGAGCGTCCAGCATTTCATTGCGCATAACAGAAAGGGAAAATTCCTGTTTTTCCGGTATTACTTTTTTATAATTGGGAAACATTCCTTCAATCAGCACGGACGAAAATTGATATGATGCGAAATTAATAAATATCATTTTATCGCTTATTGAAATCCCTATTAATCCTTCATCTCCCGATCTTTTTGTTATTGTTGAAAGAATTTTAGGAGGAATAATTATTCCCTGAAAGTCATTTATTTTTTCATCCGCGTTTTTTCCCACAAATGCCAAACGCCTTCCGTCTGTAGCTACCATATTAATTTTATCTTCGGATTTTTCAAGATAGACGCCGTTCATAAAATAACGGGTTTCATCATCAGAAACCGCGAATACGCTTTGCTGTATCATTTCCTTAAAATCTTTTATCGGTATTTCAAAAAATGGTTCTGATGAAACCGGCAGTTCCGGAAACTTGTCGGAAGCCATGCTTTTTAATTTATACTCAGGTTTCTTTTGTGCTGTAGGTTTTATTATTGCCACATTATCTTTTTGTGAAAATTCAATTTCAGAATACGGGAAGGTACTTATAATGCCAAAGAATTTATCGCCGTATACTGTCGTTGACCCTTCTTCAATAACTGTTACAGGCACTTTAGTCTGAAAATTAACCTTCATGTCCTTTGCTTTTATTATAAGAGTGTCTTTTACAGCTTCGAGGTAAATATTAGATAATATCAATATTGCGTTCTTTGAGGAAATTATCTCCTGGGCTATTGAAATTTCCTTTAAAAGTATGTCTTTGTCGCATGTGAATTTCATTATTTCTTCCTCCTCTTTATATACATATATAAATTTAATAGCAATAATAATAAGCAGTCTAATATGTGTATAACCTATCTAACTCTATATAACATTTAAACTTACGCTTCTAAAAAACTATTAATAATTATCAGTATTTTTCCACAGTATGCACAAGCTGTTACTTTTCCACATAATGATAACACTATTTTCAATATTTTGCACTGAATTCTTTAATTGAACGTCTAATATTGTCAATTGTCGGCTCAATTGTGGGATCTGTCAGAAGTTTACCTTTTATTTTATTAATGGAATGCATTACTGTGGTATGATCCTTTCCTCCAAAGTCCTGACCTATCTCTGTTGTTGAATAATCTGTCATTTCTCTGCCTATATACATCGCCAGTTGACGGGCAAATACGATATTTTGAGACTTTTTCTTGCCTTTTAAGTCATTTGGAGTAAGACCGAAATACTCCGCGGTTACCCGAATAATGATGTCCATTGTTAAATTTGCCATTCTTGGAGTGCTGAATATGTTTTTTAAGTGGCGCTGGGCTATTTCCATTGTTATCGGTTTTCCCATCAGTTCTGTGTAGGCAATGAGATTGTTCAGAGCGGAAATAAGATCGCGGACATTGGAAGATATGTTTTTCCCCATTATGTCTATAACTTCGTCGGCAATTGTAACTCCGCGTACCTGTGCTGTTGATTTTAAAATCGCGCAGCGTTCTTCGTACCGTGGAGGTTGAAGATCAGCTTTAATACCGAGTTCAAAACGTGATATAAGACGTTCGTCAATTTTCTTGAGTTCTGAAATAGGACGATCACAGGTAAATACCAGCTGTTTTTTGGCGTCAAGCAGGGCGTTAAAAGTATGGAATAATTCTTCCTGAACCCCTGGTTTTGCTGTAAAAAATTGAATATCGTCAATCAGAAGCACATCCGTATACCTGTATTTATTTTTGAAAACATTCATTTTATCCTTATCCAGCCCGTCAAGGTATTCGTTTAGAAAGTTTTCTGACGTAATGCATATTACCCGGTAGTCAGTATTATCGTAAATATGGTTGCCGATTGCCTGCATTAAATGGGTTTTTCCAAGTCCAACGCCTCCGTATATAAGGAACGGGTTATATGCTTTGCCCGGGTTCTTGCTGATCGCGTGGGCCGCATTTACTGCGAAATTGTTATTTTCACCTTTTATGTATCTTTCAAATGTATAATCATCTCTTAGCTGGCTGTTTTTTCCTCTTTTTTCCTTCGGTTTCTGTGTCTTCTCGACAGGCGTATCTTCTTTGCCGGAAGGTTTTGGCGGTGAGTGTTGTTTTTTTTCGGCTTTTTTACCTACGATTTCCAGTTTCAGAGATATATCTTTCCCTGATACTTCTGTTATTTTTGAATTTATTATATTTTGATAATATGACTGCACCTTATCCCGATGAAAAGCTGAAGGAACTCCTATGACAATGTTGTTTTCAACGGAGCGCATATATTTCATATCTGAAAACCAGCCGCTGAACTCCTCCTCCCTTAGGTCGTTCTGCAACTGGATAAGAGTCTCCTTCCAGATCCCCTCATAGTCCAAATCTACCATTTTAAGCCCTTACATTTTATAAAATCAACAAGTTATCCACAAGTAAATTATGGATAATTAATCACTTTTTCATCAACTTAGTATGAAATTTAATACATTTACTTAATATCTGATATGTTAGAATTTTGCTAACTCCTTATCCTGTAAGGAATTACCATCTACTCTATATCCACAATCTGAATGCCATCAGTTCTCCTTTTCCAATGGCACTTAACCTTCAGTTTTCCTTAAAGTTATCCACAACTTGTACACTTAATAAATAATATCTTGGCGGACAGGAAGTAAATATAACTTATGATTAATTTATGATCAAGTATTTAGTAATAAATTTTTTTATTTTTTTTTGTTAAAAATAAAAGTCTGTTGTTGTCCCGGACAGCTTTAATAAATCCAAAAAATCAGGTACACTGCTCGTATGAGCAAAGAAAACGGTTACTCCGCGCAAAATATCACTGTTTTAAAGGGCCTTGAAGCCGTCCGTATGCGTCCCGGTATGTATATTGGGACTACAGGCATCGACGGACTTCATCACCTTGTCTTTGAAGTTGTTGATAATTCAATTGACGAAGCCATGCAGGGCTTTTGTACCAATATTCTCGTTGTTCTTGAAGGTAACGACGTTGTCCGGGTTGAGGACAATGGCCGGGGTATACCTATAGATATCCATCCTACAGAAAAGGTCAGCGCGCTTGAGCTTGTTATGACTAAGCTGCACGCCGGCGGTAAATTCGATAAAAAGTCCTACAAGGTCTCAGGAGGGCTCCACGGTGTCGGTGTATCGGTTGTGAACGCTCTTTCAGAGTGGTGTGAGGCTTATGTTCATATTGACGGTAAAATCCATCACCAGCGCTATAAGGCAGGTATTGCTGAAGGCTCTGCCAGGGAAATTGGAACTTCCGGTCTTCCCTATGCGTATTCGCCAAATAAACAGGGTACTGTAATTCGCTGGAAAGCTGATCCTTCGGTTTTTGAGACGACTACCCATAATTTTGACGCCCTTTCCAACCGCCTGCGCGAGCTTGCCTTTCTCAATAAAGGACTGAAAATCACAATCCGTGATGAGCGCCTCTCTACGCCGAAAACCCACGATTTTATGTTCCAGGGCGGTGTTAAGAGCTTTGTGGAGTATCTGAACGAAAATAAAACCGTTTTATATAAGGAGCCTGTATACCTTGAAGGTTCCCGCGATGACGGCGCAGGCGGACAGGTCGAGGTTGAGATTGCTATTCAATACAATGACGGTTTTAACGAGATAATGTTCTCTTTTGTTAATGACATTAACACCCGGGAAGGCGGGACACATCTTGTAGGTTTTAAGTCCGCGCTTACCCGTACATTGAACGAATTTTTAAAAAAATCGAAACATGCCAAAAAACTTGATGAAACCCTTTCAGGGGACGATGTGCGCGAAGGACTGACTGCCGTATTGTCGGTGAAAGTGCCGAATCCGCAATTTGAAGGGCAAACAAAGGGAAAACTTGGCAACTCCGAGGTTAAGGGTATAATCGAATCTTTTGTAAATGAGCAGCTTGAACTTTACTTTGATCAACACCCTGAT
Organism: Treponema sp.; assembly: GCA_031256635.1. GTDB lineage: Bacteria > Spirochaetota > Spirochaetia > Treponematales > Breznakiellaceae > WQXQ01. The sequence continues at coordinate 5,345 of JAIRQF010000019.1, forward strand.
GTTATCAATAATATTCTGGAAAAATCAGTGTTAGCTGCAAAGGCGCGCATCGCTGCCCGTCAGGCGCGGGACGCTACACGCAGGAAAAACGCGATGGACAGCGCGGGCCTTCCCGGCAAGCTCGCGGATTGCTCCGAAAAAGACCCCGCGAAGTGCGAACTATTTATTGTTGAGGGCGACTCAGCGGGCGGCTCCGCAAAAGGCGGACGGGATCGCCGCACTCAGGCTATCCTGCCGTTATGGGGAAAAATGCTCAATGTAGAAAAGCAGCGAATTGAGAAGGTGATTACAAATGATAAACTTCAGCCGATTATCGCAAGCATAGGAGCCGGCTGCGGCAATGAATTTGATGTTTCAAAAATCCGTTATCATAAAATCATCATTATGGCGGACGCCGATGTTGACGGATCCCACATTCGCACATTACTTTTAACTTTTTTTTACCGTTATATGACACCCCTTATCGAGAAAGGGCATGTGTATCTTGCCATGCCTCCTCTTTACAAAGTCAGTTATGACAAGAAATCATTTTACGCCTACGATGACGCCGAAAAAGACCGTATTCTCGGCGAATCCGGCAAAAATGAGGAGAAAATTTCCGTTCAGCGCTACAAGGGGTTAGGTGAAATGAATCCCGATCAGTTATGCGACACTACCATGGATCCAGGCAAACGCAACATTATTCAGGTGCACCTTGACGACACTGTCGAAGCGGAGCGCATTTTCACAACATTGATGGGCGAAGTTGTTCAGCCGCGCCGCGAGTTTATCGAGGAGAACGCTCTTTTGGTGTCGAACCTTGATGTTTAATTAAAGAGGTATTTTTATGTCAAAAAGCGCAGTTAACGCCAGAGCAAAAGTATTAAAGAAAGAGAATGCCGCAAAAAAAGCAAAACGAAAAATAATAATCATAACCGGTATTTGTATATTAATTGTATTTATTGCTGTTTTGACACTATTATTTTTTAGAAATCAAAATGATGCGGAAGTGTTCAGTTACAGCGGACAAACAGTCCGCCTGTCCCCGGACGGAACTTTCACTGCAAGCCTGGCGCATAACGTTAATAAAAGCGGAACATATACAAAAGTGACAGAAAGCGCATGGACATTGGTTTACTTTAACGTTAACGGCAATGAAGAAATCGGAAGCATTGCAAATAACGTACTGACCCTGCCTGATGAATGGAACGACGGACACGGACACGGTACGGTTTTTCCCAAAGTAAAGAAAATTTTCCATTCAACGCAGACAGCTATAGATATGTTATAATATGAGTTTATGCGTGACTCCTACCCTCCCTATCTTGAGCCCCTTAACAGCGAGCAGCGGCAGGCTGTTCTCCATACAGGAAAGCCGCTCTTAATACTCGCAGGCGCGGGGTCTGGGAAAACGAGAGTAATAACAACAAAGATCGCGTGGCTCATCAGGGAAAGGGGATTGGATCCGCGATCAATTCTGGCGGTAACATTTACAAATAAAGCGGCGAGAGAAATGGCTGAGCGCGCGCGGCAGATTGATGTACGCGCCGGGGACGCAATGCTCCGAACCTTTCATTCCTTCGGCGCGTGGTTTTTAAGGCGCAACGGCAGCCTTGCAGGTCTTAATTCTGGATTTGTCATTTATGATGATGATGATGTCGTCTCTCTTCTTTCGTCTATAATGGAAAATTCCGCAAAAGCCGAAGTTAAACATACGGCTCATAATATTTCGCGCGCGAAGGATTATTTTCTCACTCCCGATGATCCGGAGCTTGCCGTAATCGATCATGACAGAAAATTCCGCGATATATATAAACGTTACGAAGAGCGTATGGCTCAGATAGGCAATGTCGACTTCGGTGATTTAATCAAAAAGCCGGTGGAGATTCTGCGCAGCCAGAGCGAAGTCGCAAGGCGTTTTCATGAGCGGTTTTCGGTAATCATGGTTGACGAGTATCAGGACGCTAATGTAGCGCAGTTCCGGCTTTTAAAAGAACTGTGCGGCCCTGATACATATGTGTGCGTTGTAGGCGACGATGATCAGTCAATTTACCGTTTTCGCGGCGCGGAAGTAAAAAACATTCTTGAGTTTCCGGACAGGTTTTCAGGCGCGGATATTATCCGCCTTGAGCAAAATTACCGCTCCACTTCTCCCATTCTAAAAGCGGCGTCTTCAGTGGTTGATTGTAACCGCGGACGCCTTGGAAAAAAACTGCGCGCAGAAAAAGGAGACGGACCTCTTCCTGTACTTGCCTATCTTCCCGATCAAAACGCGGAAGCCTCTTTTTGCGCGGATAAAATCGAAGCCTCTGTAAATAAAAGAGAATCAAAATGGTCTGACTGGGCAGTTCTTTACCGTACCAACGCGCAATCCGCCGGATTTGAAACAATGTTTCTGCGCAGGGGCATTCCCTACCGTGTTGTCGGCTCATTAAAATTTTATGAGCGCGAAGAAATAAAAGACTCTCTCGCGCTTTTAGCGTTCCTTGTAAACCCCCGCGATGAAGTGGCTTTCCGCCGTATTGTCAACAAACCCGCGCGCGGAATCGGCGGCGTATCGGTTGATAAAATTGTTGAAGCGGCAATAGAGAATAACATTGACCTGATGGAATCCGGCGGTAAAACAGAACTTTCTCAAAAAGCAAAAAAGGGACTGAATGATTTTTACAAAGTGATAAATGACGCAAAAGCTTGCTTACAAATTGATAATAACGCAGTATCGATCTCCGATCCCCAATCCCCGATCCCTGATTCTAAGGAAAAGAAAAACAAATCAAAGAAAACCGCTGCAAAAAGGAAAGAGTCTCACAAACAAAATAGATTAAAATCCGGTACAGGACTTTCTGTCTGCGTTGAAAAGCTTTTAATAGATTCGGGGATTGCCGAATATCACGAAACGCAGGATGAGATTTCAGGCAACTCAAAAATCGGCAATTTACAGGAACTGCTTAACGGAGCAAGCGAATATTCAAACGATTATGAAGGTCTGTTAAAATTCCTTGAAGATATCGAATTGGATCGTTCCATGAAAGAAGAAGCAGACAAACAAAACAACCTGCAGGACACTGTAACACTAATCACTTTTCATAATACAAAAGGCCTTGAGTTTAAGCATGTAATAATGACAGGACTGGAAAGCGGTATTTTCCCGAGAGACGACAAGAAAGACGATGAACTTGAGGAAGAAAGGCGTCTTTTTTATGTCGGAGCCACGCGCGCGATGGACGAGCTTTATTTTACAACCTGCGCGGAGCGCCGTATGTTCGGCAGAACCATGCAAACACAGCCATCGCTTTTCATTCGCGAAATAGACAGAAGCTGTTTAAAAATATCGGGAAACAACCCATGCGGATATGTAAATCGTCCAAAAAGCTTTAACACTTTCAACCTGCAAAGCGGAACTAAATCGTTATCAGCTAACGGTAAATCATCAGAAATTGAAGAGCGATCCGGCTGGCGCAGGGGACAGCGCGTTTTCAACGATAATTACGGATACGGCGCGGTCATGGAAGTTAAAGAAAGCGAAGATGGCCCGGTTGTGCGGGTATGTTTTGATAATGGGCAGGAAAAGCGTTTTTTATCGGAACTTCAGGGAAGAGCGTATGAAAAGGTAGGAGATGATTACTGACATGACAGCTAACACAAGTGACAATGTATCAATTTACAGTGATTTAACCCTATTGCATAAAATCCCGCATGTTCTGCGCGCAAGAGGCTTTCGTCTTTATTTAGCTAACGGTAAACGCCTCGTCGATCTCTGGCAGAACGGCGGCGCAGCGGTTTTGGGCCACACTCCCGCGAATCTGTTACGCGAAATAAAAAACACTGCGGGCAGGGGTCTTTACGCTCCGCTGCCTCATTTTTCGGAAAACCGTTTTCTTAAAGCCCTGTCTGTACTTTTTCCGGGGCGTTTTTTCCGGTTTTATGCAGCGCCGCCGAATGAGATGGCTGACTTTTTAATTGGCGGAAAAGCAAAACTGTGGCGTCCCTTTATTGATCCCGCAAACCCGTTCGCCGCGGAAGATACGCCTCTGTTTGTTCCTGTGCTACCTGGTATTCAAACATGGCGTGATAATCTGCCGTTTGGGTTATGTGTAGCTGCTGCGCATTCTGAAGATTTCCTTAATAATTTTCTGCAAAGCGATTCACTTTCTCCGGTTTCATTATCAGCTGCGACTCGCGGTATTTATGATATCATCGCAGCTAAAGAACGGGTAAAAACAAATTTCCCGCGAATTATGAGAGCATTGAAAAATAGTATTTGGAAAAAGCAAGGTATTTATCTCACTTTGAAAAAAGAACCTGCAAATGACGAATGGACAGCTTTGTTTAATAAATTTCTGGAAGCGGGATTCCTGCTGCCGCCGATTCAAACCCATCCTTTGATTCTGCCTGGTGAACTTTCTGACGGAGAAGAAGCAAAACTGGCTGCGGCGCTTGAAAATTCAGTATAAATTCACAATACTTATACTACATGAACAAGTATATTTTCGTCTCAGGCGGCGTTTGTTCCAGTTTGGGGAAAGGTGTTGCGGCATCTTCCATCGGAGCATTACTGGAAAGCAGGGGGCTTAATGTCCGCATGGTAAAGTGCGATCCGTATATCAACGTGGACGCGGGAACAATGAGTCCGTATCAGCACGGAGAAGTTTATGTAACAGACGACGGAGCGGAGACTGACCTTGATCTCGGTAACTACGCAAGATTTACAAAAGGGCGGCTGAGCCTTGCAAATTCAATTACAACGGGGCAGGTTTACGATTCTGTCATCCGCAAGGAACGCGAAGGGAAATATCTTGGAAAGTGCGTGCAGGTAATTCCGCATATAACAGACGAAATAAAGAGCCGAATCATTGCTGTCGCGGAAGAAGAAAGCGATACTGATGTTGTAATCATAGAAATAGGCGGAACAGTTGGTGATATAGAATCCATCCCTTTCATTGAAGCAGCCCGTCAGATAATCCATGAACAGGGAAAGAATAACGCAATCTCTGTACATTTAACCCTAATTCCGGAAGTAGCGGGCGGAGAGTTAAAAACAAAACCTACACAGCACTCTGTTAAAACAATGCTTGAAGCCGGAATCCAGCCCGATATTTTAATATGCCGCTCCCCCGTAATGCTTGATGAGGCAACATGCAGAAAAATAGCGTTATTTACCAATGTCGATAAAGACGCGGTTTTTACATCGCCCAACATTGATACAACGATTTATCAAATACCGATTATTTTATTTGATCAGGAACTTGATCAGGTAATACTGCGGAAGATGGGAGTGGAAAGCCGTCATGCCGATATGCGGCCGTGGCATTCTGTTATGGAACGTTTTTCTTCCCGGCAGGGAAAGGTCAGAATCGGCGTTGTCGGAAAATATATGGAAATACACGATACATACACATCGCTTTACGAAGCGCTTTTCCACGCAGGTCTTGAGTGCGGTGTTGTGGTTGAAACTGTCAAAATTGATTCGTCTTCTCTTGAAGGGATCGAAAACGCGGATGAAATTCTTGGGAAAAACGCGGAGGGGGGAAATATCGACGGTATTCTGGTTCCGGGTGGTTTCGGTCAGCGCGGTATTAACGGCATGGTAAAGGCGGCGCAGTGGGCAAGAATAAATAAAAAACCGTATCTCGGCATATGCCTGGGTATGCAGATAATGATAATAGAATGGGCCCGCAATGTTCTTGCCTGGCCTGACGCCGATTCTACGGAATTTACTCCTGATTCAAAACGCCCTGTCGTAAGCCTTCTTGAAGAGCAGGTAAATGTAAAAAACTACGGAGGAACAATGCGCCTTGGCGCAAGCGAAACAGTAAACGTAGAGGGCTCTCATATTTTCACGGCTTACGGAGAAAAAAGGATATCTGAACGGCACCGGCACCGTTATGAGTTTACAAATAAATACAAGGACGAAATGGAAAAATCAAGAATAAAATTTTCAGCCTTTACTCCGGACGGTTCATTGGTTGAATGTACCGAATGGCCTTCTGGTCATCCATGGGGAGTCGCGGTACAGTTTCATCCGGAATATAAATCAAAACCGATGGCGGCAGCTCCCCTGTTCAGGGATTTTATCGCCGCTGTAAAGAAAAACAAATGAGAAAAGTCATAACAGGCATTTTTTTCCTTATCATTGCAGCTTCGTGCTCTTTTGATTACGGTGAAATGGATTCGCCGGACAGGGAACTGCCGGATTTGGTTATGGAAAATGTTGAATATGTGCGGGTAAGGTCCGCGGATCCCATAGCGCGTATCCATGCTGAACGCGCAGAACGCTACGAGCGTCAAGGTTTAATGAAACTGGATAATTTTTCATTTGAGCAATACGGAGATCGCGGACAATCAGTAAATGTTTATGGAAGAGCGGGACGCGCAGAGGTTGAAATTGACTCCGGTAATATCCTAATGGACGGAGGTGTCTGGCTTGATGTTGAATCAGAAGACATTATCATGGAGACAGACCAGCTTAACTGGATCGATGATCAGCGCATTCTGTCTTCAGGTGAAGGAGATACGGTAAATATACAGCAGCAAAACGGGACAAGTTTTGAAGGCGCGACTCTTCGCGCCGATACGCGCAGACGATCATGGGAATTTTTAGGCGCTGTAACAGGCACCTATGTGGAAGATGACGAGGATTGATTATTTCCTTGCATTGCATATACTTAGAATTAAGAGAGTACAAAATAATAAAATATATACACCGTTCAAAAACAATATATAAATCCGCGTTCACAGGCATTAATTTTACCTGTTTTTGGTTAATTTTTATTATTAGCGTTATTACCCAGCCGTTATCTGCGGATACTTTTACTTTCAGAGCGGACAGGATGTCAGGATCAAGAGCGCTGGGCAGGGAAACAACCATTCTAATGGGAAACGCGGAAGTCAGATCGGATAATTTGCTTTTGCGCGCTGACAGAATCGAGATTTCCGGAGATGATAATCAATTTGTTGAGTGCATAGGAAATGTCTGGGGCCATGAAGAAGAAAAAGATATCCTGTTTTCTACGGACAGGCTCCGTTATGACCGCACTTTAAAAATTGCGCGGCTGGAAGGCAATTCATCCCTTGAAGACAGGGAAAATGAAATTGTGGCAAGAGGGCGGTTTATTGAATACGACGATAAAAACGAAATCACTGTCATGCAAATTTCGGTAAGACTGTTCAAGGATGATATGGTCTGCCGCTCCGAACACGCAATTTATCACCGTAATGAAAAAATTCTGGATCTGTCCGGATTCCCGATAGTATATAAAAAAGATGACGAATTCCGCGCGGACAGAATACGCGTAGACCTTGAAACCGATGATGTTATTATGGAGGGTTCTGTTTCAGGAACAATAGTAAACTAGGTTTTATGAATGATGAAGAAATTGCGCGGATAGAACTGCCTCCGGATATCAATAAAGATGAATCTGTTTCCGGTACAAATTGGTATAATATTCATACTCTCGGCGTATCAAACATGTACAAGAATTTCGGCAAAAAGGCGGTTGTAAAAGGCGTTAGTTTTTCAATGAAAAACGGCGAAGTCGCCGGGCTCCTCGGCCCCAACGGAGCGGGTAAAACCACCATTTTTTACATGATTGTCGGTTTTTACGCGCCAACATCGGGAATCGTCGTTATGGATGATTTTAATATAACGGCATTGCCCATGTACCGCAGGGCGAGAATGGGTATCGCGTATCTCCCGCAGGAAGCGTCAATATTCAGAAAACTTACAGTTGAGCAAAATATCCGGGCAATTCTGGAAAGCCGCAAGGACATTAACAAAAAACAAAAAACAGAGCGTCTTGAAAACCTGCTGAATGAATTTAATATTGGGCGGATACGATCCCAATTCGGTTATACCCTTTCCGGAGGAGAACGCCGCCGTACCGAAATTGCCAGAGCCCTGGCCACAGAGCCGAAATTCCTGCTTTTGGACGAACCTTTTGCAGGCATTGACCCAATCGCGGTTTTCGAAATAAAACAAATAATACGCCAGCTCGCTGTCAAAGGCATTGGCGTATTGATTACCGATCACAATGTCCGTGATACTCTGGAAATCACAAACGAAGCCTTCATTATCGCAGACGGCAGCATCTTCGCCAGAGGCGACAGAGATACCATATTAAATGATGAAATGGTGAGAAAAGTCTACCTTGGCAGTGAATTTCGCATGTAATGGTAATAATAAAACGAATATTCGCCATAATATCAAAATATACGCAGTTTTGGTTTGTAGCTTCACATTATTAGCAAATAAATTTAACTTTTTACTAAAGTTCTTTCTTTTACTAACGATAATATATTATCAGACATTAACATTATGAATAGTAACCGGAAAGTCTGATGACAAATAATTGAATGGCGGCATCTTCGTTGAAGAAACCGGCATTTATAAAAAACGGAAGCATGGATGCTTTCGTCCCCACGATTCAAGGAGGATCATATGGTCATCAATCACAACCTCAGCGCAATGTTCGCTAACAGGTCCCTCAATGTAACACAGAGTTACCTCACCAAAAACATGGAGAAACTCACCTCGGGTTTCCGGATCAACAGAGCCGGCGACGATGCCTCCGGCCTTGCGGTTTCTGAGAAACTTCGCAGCCAGATTCGCGGCCTTAATCAGGCTTCGCGGAACGCCATGAACGGCATTTCCTTTATTCAAACATCGGAAGGATATCTTCAGGAATCACAGGATATTCTTCAGCGTCTGCGGGAATTGGCTGTCCAGGCGGCAAACGGAATCTACACCGATGAAGACAGAATGTACATCCAGATCGAAGTTTCCGCGCTTGTAGACGAAATGGACAGGATCGCGAACCATGCGCAGTTCAACGGAATGAACATGCTGACAGGACGTTTTGCCCGCCCAACCGGACAGAATACGGTAACCGCGGAAATGTGGCTTCATATCGGCGCGAACATGGATCAGAGAACACAGGTTTTCATCGGCACAATGACTACCAAAGGACTCGGTATCCGCAATGCCGGTGATAATTCTTTCATCAGTCTGCAGGATCCGGAAGGAGCCAACAGAGCTCTCGGTACAATCGACACTGCGCTTAAAATGATAAGCAAGCAAAGAGCCGACCTTGGCGCTTATCAAAACAGGCTGGAACACGCGGTTCGCGGTATAGACAACGCCGCGGAAAATCTTCAGGCTGCCGAATCAAAAATCAGGGATACCAACATGGCGCAGCAAATGGTTGACTACACAAGAGATCAAATCCTTAGCCAGGCAGGAACCGCAATGCTGGCGCAGGCAAATCAAAGAATGTCTTCTGTATTGCAATTGCTTCAGTAAAGTATGACATTAAAGCCGTCCTGAAAGGGACGGTTTTAATAATTAATCTCTAATATGTATTACTTTCGCTTGACTCTATAAACCAGTCTATTAAACTGGATTATAGAGGTATTATATGTTTACACAGCACATTGGAGCATTTGAAGCAAAAACTCATTTTTCGCAAATTTTAAAGAAAATCGAAAATGGAGAAGATTTTGTTATTACAAAGAGAGGTAAACCTGTAGCAAAAATCATCCCGCTTACAGAAAAAACAATTAGCCGAAAGGAAGCAATTATTTCACTAAAGGAAATGAGAAAGTTTTATCACGGAAAACCGGGAGATTTTAATATTCGCCAGGCTATTGAAGACGGGAGGAAATATTGAATTAAATTTATGACGCGTCTTTTATATTCGCCATTATTTTACCGGACGAAAATATTTCTTACATTGATACGTTATGTGAAATACGAGCTAAAATGATAGGAATATACATAGAAAAAATTAACAAAAATACTTAAAAAATAGTTGTATAAATAATATTGAATATAATTTTTTAAAGGGATATTTATGGATAAAAGTAAAATATTGGAAATAATTGATCTAAATAAATTGGAAATATCATTTTTTGATAAACCAATTATTGTTGGTGGAATGGCAATGGAATATTATGGAATGAGAAAACACGGTGAA
>JAIRQF010000036.1 GCA_031256635.1 Treponema sp.
AAAATTGGGATAAACCCTTTTGGATAATTGCGGCACAAAAAGGGCTGCTTTGATGATTTGGAAAAATTACGGAGTGCAACGTAGTAATTTTATCCGCTTGTCTTTATTTTTTAATATACATTGAAACATTTAAAGGTGATAATCTGGTATAATAATGCAAGTACGTTATACGACATATTATAAACAGCAAAAACGGCTTAAAACAGGCTTTTAATTGGTTTGTAGTGAAATGGGCTAAGAACGCGCTACGGGTTGATATAAGCTACATTCGGGGGTATTTTCATTATGTTCAGTGAGGTTAAAAAATACCGTTTTTAATTCATGCTTTTTGAGCATAGCAAAATATGTTATCAAATATGACATCAATTTTTGATAATAATTGATATATTTAGGTAGTTATTGATAACAATTGTATTGACGTAAATCCTTATCTGGTATAGAATTAGAGTAATACAGTATACTACAGAGTAAGTGTTCGGCAACTAACCGAGTTGTCGAACAAGCTTATTATTTAAGTTATGTATAAAGGTGTATCCGAGTTATGTTGCTATAAAAAGTATACAAGTTGTGACAGACATACTAAAAACCTTCTGTATCATGGTAATGATTAACCTTCATTCTCCTTAAAATAAGCAACCCACACATTTTCTATACCCGCAAGCGTCTCTTCCCGGTTAATCTGATTCTTAAGATATGTCCCCCACTTCAGATTATCGCAGAAGAACCCAAAAAACCTCTTTGCCCTTGAAACGAGGAATTCTTCCGGTTGATACCGTGTAAGCAAATCCAAAAATCTTAACCCTGTCTTCTCAAGCGGAGGCTGCGCATGAGGACATACGGTAAAAGCATTTGATCTCGCTTGCGCAAATATCCATGGCATCTTCACTGCCGCTCTACCTGCCATTACAGCATCGCAGGGACCGGCGGCGCGGCGGACAAGAGATTCGGCGCTGTCAATATCACCATTCCCGGCAACCGGAATTTTCAGCTCTCTTCTGAGAGCGCCGACGTATTCCCAGCGCGCGAGGCGTTTAAATTTTTCGGTGACTGTACGGGGATGCAGGGTGATTAACTCCACCCCTTCATCTTCAAGGCGGCGGCAAAACTGCGCCAAATACTCAAAATCATCCTTATAACCTGTCCGTAATTTAACGCTGAGGCGGCGCTTAATCAACGGCCGGATCCGGGAAATGAGCTCCCCTGCCCTGTCAATCGAAGCCATCCATGCCGCGCCGGCGCCTGATTTTCGGATTAAAGGAGCGCTACAGCCCATATTCATATCAATTCCGGCGCATTCGTACTTGTCCAGAAGAGCTGCCGCTTTACATAAAATATCAATATCACTGCCTATAAGCTGGAAAACGCATTTTTCAGGCTTTGGCCCTGAATCAATGTACCATTTTTCAAAAGGACCGCCAGCCAGAAACGCCGCGGCGCTGATCATCTCAGAAAAATAAAGGTCACAACCTCCAAAATCTTCAATTAGCTCCCTTAGCGCCCTATGGCTGATTTCCGCCATCGGCGCAAGGTAAAAAGGGACACTCATTGGCTTCTCCAAACCGCGTTTTGGCACCTTGTAAAATCTTTGCAAAATTAGCAATAATTCCATCAAGGTCTACTATTGACTTATTTTTGATTGTATCATATACTTTATTCAGAGGAGCGTACAGGATGACAGCAAAGACTGATATGCCTAATATCAATGAAAAAAACGCTGAAGGAATTAAACCGGAAGGTGTGCCATACCGTGTCTTGGTGGTTGATGACTCGATGTTCATCGCAAAACAGCTGGGGCAGATATTCACCTCAGAAGGTTTTGAGGTAGCGGATACTGCGGCGGACGGAGCCCAGGGAGTAGAAAAATACAAAGCTTTACATCCGAATGTCGATTTGGTTACCTTGGATATTACGATGCCGGTTATGGATGGCGTTTCTGCATTGGAAAAAATTCTGGAATTTGACAAGGGTGCCAATATTATTATGGTAAGCGCCCTGGGTAAAGAAGATGTTGTTAAGAAATGCCTTCTGATGGGAGCCAAGAGCTACATTGTAAAACCGCTTGACAGAAAGAAAGTTCTGGAAAGGGTTGTTTCAGTTCTTAAACGGTAAATATTTCTCTCTGACAGGAAAATGAACCCTGTTTGCCTTTTTAACGGAACTGTCCTTACAGGACTTGCAGCAATGGAAAGCTGCGCGGTACTGGTTGAAAACGGGCTTATATCTGATGTATTCTCGCAAAAGCGTTTTGAACAGCGAAAATTTGATAACTCAATAAAACTCATTGATACGGCCGGAGCGTACATAGCGCCCGGCTTTATTGATACTCATGTTCACGGAATTGCAGGTTTCGGGACGGAAGATGAAAGCGCAGACTCCATACTGGAAATGTCACGCCGGCTTGTGAAATTGGGAGTAACAGCTTTTAATCCGACTCTCTATCCTTCGCGGCAAATGTTGCACGCGGTTAAAGAAACCGCGGCGGCAATGGGCAGGGAAGAAGGAGCCCGCATCATGGGACTTCATCTGGAAGGCCCGTTTATTTCACCGGAACGGCTTGGCGTACAAAGGCCGGAAACAGTGCAGCCGGTAGATTTAGATTTAATGGAACAGCTTTGGGAAGCCTCAAGCGGTCATATCGTCAATATGACAATAGCGCCTGAATTAAAACACATGAGAGAGCTTGCACTGTTCTGTATAAAAAAGGGAATAATACTGCAGGCAGGACATTCAAACGCTGAATATGATCATATGGTGGAAGGAATGCAGGTTGGTATCCTTCATTCCACTCATTTCTTTAACGCGATGAGAAGGCTGGATCACCGCAATCCAAACACAGTCGGCGCGATACTTATTCATCCTGAAATGTCATGTGAAATAATAGCCGACGGTTTCCATGTGCATCCGGATCTTTATAAACTATTATTGCGTAATAAATCAATCGACAAGATCGTGCTTGTCACAGACGGACTTAAACCGACCGAGCAGAAAGAAGCGCCTTTTTACGCAAATAACGAAGAAGTCTATTTTAAAAACGGCGTATTTTACAGAAAATCAGATGATGTAATCGCAGGTTCCGGATTGACAATGATTCGCGGAATTAAAAATCTCGTAACGGCCGGGTTCAGTATTGAAGACGCGGTAAAAACCGCCTCCTTTAATCCGGCGCAAATTATGCGGTATAATAATCTGGGTGCGATAATTCCGGGTCGTTTTGCCGATATTACAGTATTCGACAGGAATTTTAATATCAACCTTGTTATGGTTGGCGGAAAAATTATGGAAAGCGGAGGTTAATTATGCGTCTTGTTATTCATCAGGATTATGTAAGGGCAAGCATATGGGCCGCAAGGTACATTGCGGAAAGAATCAACTCATACGATCAAAATAAACCGTTTGTGCTTGGTCTTCCGACAGGTTCAAGCCCTTTGGGAATCTACAGGGAATTTATAAAAATGAAAAAGAAGGGAACACTTTCATTTAAAAATGTGCATACTTTCAACATGGATGAATATATCGGGCTTCCCGGGAATCATCCTCAAAGTTACCGTTTCTTTATGACTCAGAATCTGTTCGATCATATTGATATTGATAAAAAAAACATAAATATACCCGATGGAATGGCCAAAGACCCCAAAAAAGAATGTATTCTTTACGAAGAAGCAATTGAAAAAAAAGGCGGTATTGAACTCTTTCTTGGCGGTATGGGCAGCGACGGTCATATCGCGTTTAATGAACCCGGCTCTTCTCTTGCTTCGCGGACAAGGGTAAAAACCCTGACAGAGGAGACAAAAATAGCCAACGCCCGTTTCTTCGACGGAGATCCAAAAAAGGTGCCTTCAACCGCATTTACCGTCGGTGTAGGAACTGTAATGGACGCGCGGGAAGTTTTAATCATTGTAAGCGGACGAAGCAAAGCCCGCGCCCTTCGCGCCTGCGTAGAAGAAGGCGTAAACCATATGTGGACATTATCCTGTTTACAAATGCACCCAAAGGCGATAATTGTCTGTGATGAAGACGCCACAGAAGAATTAAAAGTCGGTACAGTCCGGTATTTTAAGGATATCGAGAAAGGAAACATTAATAATTAATAATATAAATAAAAAAAAACATGGGAGTTTCACAGAGTTAATTATCAGAATATTATTTTTTCCCCTGTGTAACTCTGTGGTTATATTATTAACATTAATAAATTTCCAATTTTCTTTTGCTCAGGAAAATCACCTGATTTCGTTCTCTGATCCGCGGCATATTTGGGGAAACGGAATAGAGCTGGTTATTGAGGAAGCATACAGGCAATTTTTCATAACACGAATAATCGGCGGCAGAGTGATGAATATCCGCATTCCGTTCGCGATGAACAATGACCGCGATATGATGATTGAAAACAGTATTACTTATATCGGAGACGGCAAGGGAAACCCGCAGCTGCTCATATCCGCAGTGGAAAATATACTGGATTCAAAAGATTTCACGGAGTATATAAACGCACTTTCTTCTGGAAAGGAAAAAGTGATTATGTTCGATATGGCTGAACGCAAATGGACTATATCATCAGATATATACCTGATTGCGCAAATTAAAGCAGGATCATACAGAAGCCTTCCGCACCGTCCGTATATTCTCACTTCCGGAAGAGGCCCGCTTGAAAGCGATATTTACAACTACCTGTACTGTATCGGCAATGTGGGGATTGACTGTTCCGGTTTTGTCTGGCAGATGCTTTCATATATAGGAAGACGCGGCGGAACAGACCTTGGCAGGGTATTAAGCCCTGTTCTGGGAGTTCCCCCAAACGCGGATCCGGCGCATTATGTCGGCACCGCGTTTTTCAACTCAAGAAGTTCGCAGATAACCGCGGTCAGCGATGAAATCCACAATCTGCGTCCTGCCGACATAATGCTTTTCAGGGATTTTGAGGGCGATATAGTGCATTCGGCGATAATCCAGTCAATTGACAGGACAAGGGGAATTATCCGTTATCTGCAATGCAACAATATAGCGCCGCAGGAAGAGCGGGGAGTTCATGAGGCTTTTATTTATTTTGATCCGTCCAATACATCCGTATCATTGAAAGACCCTTCTCTTCACTGGACAAAAAAACGCTTTGGCGCGTTCCCGGGAGAAGAAATACCGTTTGCGGACGACGGGGAAAGATACCGCTACAGATTAAACGGCGGCGGAAGGGTGGTCAGGCTTAACGCGCTTGTTCCTGTGATTGAAAGATTGAACAGATGAAAAATTAGTGTCTGTCTATAATGTGGACACATTATAGACAGACTACCTTAAAAATTACTCAATATTCTCATTCAAACAGGAGGCGGCTTCTTTCCACACCAGTTGATCTTTTTCACTAAGCTGTGCAAATTCGCCCTGTCTGCCGTATGCGGATAATTCTATAAAAACATCCAGTCTTTTTTTCAATTCGGTAAATTTCTGCTCCTGAAAATTTTTAATCCACGCGGGTACATTTTTCTTTAACCCGGAATAATGGGGAGCGCAAAGACCGTCTGATGATAAAAATATTTCGCGCAGTTCTTTCTCTTCTTTTGAATCTCCGGTACAGCCGCACAGAAAATCAAGATATTCCCTTTCGATATTTTCCTTTTCCGCGCAGACAGGGCAGCGTCCTTTCGGCCGCCATGGGAGTTTTTTTTCAAAACAGTTAATACGGTCTTCAAGAATATCGCGGCTGAGAATAGCCACGGCAAGACCGTCACGGAAAGAAACAAGTCCTCTTGAATGAAACGGGCAAAAACCTCCTGCGGCGCGGAACAACGCGCGAAATCCGCGATCCGCGACATGTTCAAACAATGTGTTGTCGATATACTTGTACGCGCGATCGCTTACAATGCGGCAGAGCGGACATCCCGGTCTTTCGCATGCCTTTTGAATTTCAAAAAAGTTAATATGCTTTTCAACAGCCATGTGATTCCTTTCCTTCAACCGGGAGGCCAGCCAAGGGCTCTGCCGCCGAGAAAATGGATGTGTAAATGATTTACTGTCTGCCCGCCGTCGGTCTTTGCGTTGATGATAAAACGCCCGCCCTTCTCTTCGCATCCCCGCTCTTTTGCAATCTCCCGGGCTTTAAGAATCATTCTGCCGGCCAATGCCGCGTCTTCAGCCTGTAATTCAAAAATATTCTCAACATGTTTTTTGGGAATCACCAGAAAATGAACAGGCGCCATTGGATTAATGTCCGAAAAAGCGAGCATTTCATCATCTTCATAAAGTTTTTGGGCAGGAATACCGCCGTCAATTATTTTACAGAATAAACATCCGCTCATTTTTTAAGTATAGCATTCTGTACAGCTTCAAGAAAACCCCTGCTTGATTCCGTAGCTCCCGTTACCACGTCAATATTTACGCTGTTATACGCTACAACTAAATCGGCGAGTTCTTCCATCGCGGCGAAACGATCCTCCGCTGAATCTATAATGGAAATATCAATAATTTGATTCCCGTTCATCATAACCTGCACTGTGACAGGCCCGCGATAACCCTGCCCTGTCCCTGTAAAGATTTCATCGCCGTCCACCTGGCCGCTCTTTAAAACCGCGCAGCCGGACATAATAATAAGCAGGGTTAAAAAAGATAAAAAAATATATTTCATAAAGCCTCCGCATATATATGGGTTGAAAAATGCGCAGCGCATGACCGGAAATGGAAACTTTTAATAATTTTTTTATATGGTTACGAGCGGGATTATAAATAGGTTAGTTGTTTTTCTTTATTAGAGTTGTACATTTTTCCTCGCAGAGAAGAATTAAAGATTGAATAGATTTAGTTCCTGCTACTGATTTTGCGTTGATATCTGATACAACAATGTCAGCAGGTAAATCATCAAACCCAATTAATGTTCCTTCAGGCGGAGCGGCCAAGCCCGTTTACATGGGCTTACTAGGCCCGTTTACGTGGGCCTGCCTTGTCCACGCAGACGGACCTGCCTTGTCCGTGTAGACGAAGCGGGCGAATTTGGCTGTATATATAGCCGCTTGCAAAACTCGGTTAGTTTTGCTGCGGCTAAGCAGTTTTTCGGGCTAACGCCCTGCAAAACTGCGGTATTTAAAGGAAGCTCTTACAAAACTGAAGTTTTGCAAGACCCTCTACATTAGGAAGAAAAAACCACAGAGGTCACAGAGTTTCACAGAGTAAAAGGATGATTTTCATACAAAAATTCTGTTTAAAGCTCCGCGAGCCTAGCGAGATCGATAATAAATAAAATTCGGGATTATACCATCACGTATACAAAGGCATAAGTTTATGCTTATCCCAATAATGGCGGTTCCTTCTCTATCTGTTTAATCCGTTGCGATACAACCTTGGTTATATCATCTATAATTTGCTTCTGAACCTGTGCCAGCGTTTCAGCCTCAGCTAAAAAGCGGATTTCAGCCGTAAAAAGTGCGGTAGGTTCAATTTCAAGCGCTACGGCTATGCGTTCCAGCATTTCGGGCTTGGGAAACCTCATTTCAGTTTCAATCTGGGCTATATAATTAGCCGATGTTTTTACCCGTTCAGCCAGTTGTGCTTGTGAAATTCCCAAATTTTGACGTTGAACCTTCATATTTTGGGCTAATACTGTTCTTAAACTTGTCATTTTTCCATCTTAATTTTCTCATTCCAAATAGGGGTTTACAATTTTCGAAATGCATAATATTATGATATATATGCGTATTGCATAGCTTTTTTTATTACAGGAAATAAGGAGGGTTTTTTATGGATGATTTAGAAAGAACTGAAAAAGCAATGAAAATTCGCGTTGCTATTAATGTACTTGAAATTGACATTAATAATAAAAAAGAACTAATTGCTTCTTTAAAAGAAAAATTAGTTTCATTGGGACAAAAACCTGAAGAAATCCTTGATTTTAATATCTTGAAGGGAATTCTTCCATAAATAATTTTTTCTATAAGTTTCTGTATGGAGCTTTTAAACAGGAATTCTGTATAGAATTTCAACACTAAATAACAAGGAGAAAGAAAATGAAAAATGTATTTAGGAGATTTTTAATGATTGGTTTGATTTTAACTATGGGTATGGTTATGGGCTGCGGTGAAAGCGGCGGTGGCGGTAAGAGTAATACTCCCAATAATAATGAGCCTACAGGCGGGAAAGTAGTCGCCGTACAGTATCGAGGGACTTATAAAGAAGTACATCCGAATAGTGGTATAATAACATTGAATGAAAAAACAATGATTTCTCTAGGTAAAGAAATTCCAGCTTGGAGTGTTGGAAATATTTTATGGATAGTAGATGGTGGGGGAACTAGAGAGTATGGGAAATTTGAAAATAACGATCTTATTGGTGAACACTTTCATTATCAAAAACAAGATTAAAGGTATAATCCCGATAAAATTTAAAAGTCTTTTTATAGATACGGAATGTATTCATTTTTCAGCCAAAATAATCATTAAAGCGCAGTTCTTAATTTTTCACCAGTTGCTTTGTCATCGCCTTAAACATTGAAAATCCCAGAAACACAACCCCCGCGATAATTACCGTCATGGCTCCGACAGGAAGATCAAAAATCCAGCCGGATACAAGCCCGCAGACAGAAAATAGCGCGGCGAACAGGCAGCTTGACAGCATCATGCTGCCAAGGCTTCGGGAAAAAACTCCGGCGCAGCCCGAAGGAAGAGTAAGCATTGCGATTACCATAACAATACCGACAAAGGTCTGAAGCAGTACGATTGCGGCGGCGGTAATACCCAGCAACAAGAAAAATATTTTATCGACGGGAACGCCTCTTGTACGCGCGAACTCAGCGTCAAAGGAGGAGGCTTCAATCTGAGCGTAAAAACGCCAGGCCAGCGTCATGACGATAACATCAAGACAGGCAAGCAGGATTAAATCCAAATTTGATATAAGCAGGATATTTCCAAAAAGCCATGTTGAAGGATCGGCATAACCCGGTGTCTTTGCCATAAACAGAAGCCCAAGGCTCATTCCTATTACCCAAATCGCGTTAATGACTGTATCTTCCCTTTGTTTCGCTTTCAGAGACACAAGCGCGATAATGGCGGCTGAAAGAAGGGCGAAAATTAAAGCTCCGGCAATTGGCGGAAATCCGGGAATAATTGTCGCTGACAGGTAAAGCGCCATTCCTATACCGCCAAGCACCGCGTGGGAAACAGCTCCGGCAAGACTGCCGATTCTGCGCACCGTAACAACAGAGCCTAAAATCCCGAAAAGAACAGAAGATAACAACCCTGCCAAAAGCGCGTTTCGCAGAAATGGAAAATTAATGTTTATCAATGCTTCAAAAAAACTTTGCATGCTAAATTCCGTAAAATAAACCTTCAAAGACGCGTAACTGCTGCTTTAAAAAAAATAAAAAAACATCTAGCAGCATGTAACATTTTCTCCGTGTATTACCCGTACTTCATGAACGCTTCCGCCATGGCGCACTATATCATTTTTTTCAGTGCTATGCTGGACAACTTTGCGGCCGTCTCCAAGGCATAAAACCCTGTCTGTAAGGGAAGTGACAAATTCAGTATCATGCGTAACAATAAGGATTGTAATTTTTCCCTTATATGCGCCCAGAGTCTTATAAAGCTGCGCTTCGCTTTCGCCGTCCATATTTGCAGTCGGTTCGTCCAGCACCAGAAACCGCGGTTTTGCAGCTAACGCCCGCGCGACAAGGGTTCTGCGTTTCTGTCCGCCGGAAAGCGAATTGTAAGGTCTTGCGGCGAGGTTGGCGATACCGGCTGTTTCCAGAGCTTCATCCACAGAATCATAATTTTTCGCGTATCTTTTAAAAGGGCGCAGCAATCCCATTCTGACAATGTCTCGCGCCGTTATGGGAAACATGTTATCAGACGGCATATGCTGTGACACATACGCTGTAGAATCGCAAACATCAATGTTTCCCTTGTCAGGTTTTTCCAGCCCAAAAAGGAGCTTAAGGACAGTGGTTTTTCCCGAACCGTTCGGCCCGACCATTGCTGCAAATTCTCCGTTGTGGATATGAAACGAAGCGTTCTCCAGAACCTGCACATAGCTGTAAGAGAAAGAAACATTATCAAACCGGACTGCCGTATTATTCATAAAAATAAAATCTTACTATTTTTTATTGTATTAACTTTTCTAAGGTTTGTCCCATATATATAATATTTTCAAGCCAGTTTTCCGCAAGCGGATCCAGCTCTATCACCTGCACGCCTGCGGCATCCGCGATTGTCCTTGCGGCATTTACAGGGAACTGTGCCTGCACAAAAATTGCGGCAGGCTTTTCTTCCGTCATTTTCAGAATTAAATCATTAAGCTGTCTCGGCGTTGGTTCCTTGCCGCCTGTTTCCACCGCTTCCTGAACAATGCCGAACTGATCAAAAAAATAGCCAAAACTGGGGTGATAAACAAAAATACTTTTACCGTTTAACGGAGCAAGATCATTTTTTAATTTAATAAATACAAGCGATATTTCCTGATAAATATCCGCGAATCGGTTAATATAATATTCTTCATTTGCCTTATCGAATAAAAGAAAAGTCTGCAGGATATGATTCGCAAGTATTATCGCGTTCTGATAACCTAGCCATGTATGTCTGTCAATTTCAAATGAGGAATGAGAAACAGGAAATGAAGTATCCTCATTGCTCTCATTGTAGTGATCATGATCTTCCAGTAACCTGAAATTAACTCCCTGTGTTCCGTCTACTATTAATAAATCCGGAAAAAGGGATTCGATTTTTGGACGCAGGATTATTTCAAACTCGGATCCAGAAAGTATCCACGCGTCAGCTCCAGAAAGGCTTTGAATCTGTCTGGGAGTCGGCTCGTAGTTGTGCGGGTTCTGCCCCGGCGGAACGAGGACAAGAGTCTGCGCCTTGTCTCCGGCAATCTGTGAGACAAACCACGCCTGCGGAGGAATACTGACAGCGATGAGAATTTTATCATGCTGGAACGGCTGCCGTGTACAGGATATTAAAAGGAACATTAAAAAAATAATTGCGCATATATATTTAAGTATCGGAGAGCGGGGATCGGGTTTATAAGCTGTCAATAATCCATGATTTATGCGGGTTTTATTATTTTTTTTTTTCATTTAAGCCGGTTTATTTCTTTTCTTACCCAGGAACGCTCTAGCGCTGAAACCTATAAACCTGATAAACCATGGCTCCATTTTTTTGCGAACAGTAACAAGTTCCTTCATTATTTGTATGCTCTGAGGACAGTGTGTTTCGCATTTGCCGCATTTAATACAAAGAGACGGGCTTCCGCTTTTTATCTGAGTCATTCCGGTGCTTGTGGCGTATTGCTTCATTCCTTCGATGTATCCCATTGAATAGATCGTATTGTAAGCCGAGAAAGAGCCGGGGATATTTACTCCCGCGGGGCAGGGCATACAGTAATTGCATCCTGTGCAGCGGACTTTACAGGAGCGGTTAATTGATTCAAGAACGGATTTGTAAACGTTTTTTTGCGAATCATTCAGCATGTTTACAGATGAAGCGTTTGAAAGAGCGGTGTTTTCTTCAAGCTGATCAATAGCGTTCATGCCGGAAAGTACTGACGTTACCTCAGATTGATTCCACAGCCAGTTAAGCGCCCAGCCGGCAGGCGACAACGGCGATCCTGAAGGGCCGCGCTCATTGGCATTTTTAAAAATTTTAACAGCGTCTTTGGGAAGCCCGGTTGCCAGTTTTCCGCCGAGAAGCGGTTCCATGATTATTACAGGCATTTTGGCGGAGGCGGCGCGCAGTCCCTTTACGCCTGCCTGGAAATTTTCATCAAAATAATTGTACTGTATTTGCGTCAGTTCCCAGTCATAATCATCAAGGACTTTCAGGAATTCGCTTCCGTTGCCGTGAAAGGAAAAACCAATTTGTTTGATTTGACCAGATTTCTTTTTTCGGTTAATCCATTCTTCAATACCCCATTTTTTTAATCTTGTCCATTGATCCATGTCGGTTATCATATGTAAAAGATAATAATCAATGTAATCGGTCTTGAGCCGTTCCAGCGACTGATTAAAATATTTATCAAAATCAATTGAAGCGCTTGAACTTTTAAATAAAATAAGCGGAAGTTTGGTCGCGATAAAAACTTTATAACGGGCGTTATTTTTATGAAGAACACTGCCAAGCGCTTCTTCATTGCCAGGATACGCCCATGCGGTATCAAAATAATTTATGCCCATTTCAATGGAACGCATGACCAGATCTTCTGTTTTTTGCATGTCCGTTATGCCGAAACGATTCGGAAAACGCATACAGCCAAAACTCAAAATGGAAATTTTATTTCCGGTTTTTTTATCTATGCGGTACTGCAATTTAACCTCTTGCCCGTTAATTAGTGATTAGTACCGAACCTAAGGTTCGTCGAACTAAAGTTCGCGTTTTAGGAAAAATTAATTATCGGAGTCTTCAACTGTATATTCTTCCGGCGCGTTTTCAGCCTCAGCGAGAGCCTCAGCTTCCTGTTTTCGCCTGTCAAGAATTTCCTGCATGTACTCATCCAAATCCTGGCTGTCCTCGTCATACAGCTTGATGTTGCGGTAACGTTTCATTCCTGTTCCCGCTGGGATTGGGTGACCGATTATAATATTTTCTTTTAATCCGCGAAGGTAATCCGTCTCTCCCTTGATTGCCGCGTTTGTAAGCACGCGGGTAGTTTCCTGGAAGCTTGCCGCAGAAAGGAAAGAGTCGATATTAAGCGAGGCTTTGGTCATTCCCTGGAACATCGGCTGCGCGATCGCAGGCTGTCCGCCTTCGGCGATTACGCGGGCATTTTCCTCATGGAAGCGGTACTTGTCCACAGACTGACCGTAAATAAATGTAGTGTCGCCTACAAAACGGATTTCCACTTTACGCATCATCTGTCTGATAATCACGCCGATATGTTTGTCATTGATTGAAACACCCTGCAGGCGGTATACAGCCTGGATTTCATCCATCAGATAGCGCTGCAATTTTCCTTCGCCCAATGTATAAAGAACATCATGCGGATTTATCGCACCCTGACAGAGCAGCTCGCCGGCTTCTATAGTATCGCCGTCGCGCACCAAAAGACGCTTGTTCATCGGAATAAAATGCGAAAATTCCCTGCCGAATTTGTCTATTATAAGGATTTTCCTTTTTGTTTTTACAATGCCCTTAAAATAAACTGTCCCTGAAACCTGCGCAAGAACTGCCGGATTTTTGGGCTTACGCGCTTCAAAAAGCTCACTGACACGCGGAAGTCCCGAACCGGATGTTATGTCCATGGCTTTTGCGGATCCAGTTAATTCTTTCGCGATTGTGTGGCCTGCGCGGATACGCTGTTCTTCGTCAACAAGAATAATGGCTCTTCCGGGAAGGGGATATGAGGCGACTTCTTTATTATCATCATTGACAATAACAATGCGCGGCTCTTTTTCATGCTGGAATTCAATTATGCGTTTTTCAACTTTGCCTGAACTTTCATCGCCGATAACTTCAAGCGTTGAACCAAGAATAATGTCTTCGAATTTAACGGTTCCGCTTGCTTCGGCGATAATCGGATCAGAGAACGGATCGAATGTCGCGATTGTTTTATCGGCTTCAACAACACTGCCTTTTTGAATTTCCAAATCGGAACCGTTTCTGATTTCAATTTTTTGATCCTGCCCGATCAGGTATAATGTTTCTGTTTCATTGTTTTTCAAAATCAGGGCATAAGCGATTTCCGAAGAAGTGATATCTTCTGTTCCCCGCTTTATAATTACATCTCCGCGGTTAATTCTCTTTCCGTTTACAGCGAGCAGTTTGTCACCGCTCTCAATCCTGTATTCCCTCATTATCTTGTTTACAACCGCATAGCCTTTTCTTATAAATAATAAATGTCCGTTTTCAAGCTGCAGATGATTTCCGATTACGTCCTTAATATAGACAGGATATTTTAAAGTTATGCGGCTTTCTTCGCTGACTTTTGTCGCAACGCCGCCGATATGGAAAGTACGCATTGTAAGCTGAGTACCCGGCTGTCCGATTGACTGAGCCGCGATTGTTCCAACCGCTTCTCCGATATCCACAGTCCGGTTTGTAGCAAGATTGCGTCCGTAACATTTTCTGCAAACGCCGTATTTAGCCTCGCATGTAAGAACTGTCCTGATGCGTATTGTTTCAACATCCGCCGCGTCAATTGCCTGCGCTATTTCTTCGGTTATCTCTTCGTTAACATCGACTATCAATTCACCTGTTATCGGATGCTTGACGCGCTCAAGCGTGAATCTTCCGATTACGCGATCTTTTAATGCTTCGACAACTTCTTCACCCTGCTTGATTGACGAATAGGCAATACCGTTAATTGTTCCGCAGTCGTCTTCGTTTACAACCATATCCTGCGCGATATCAACAAGACGGCGCGTCAGGTAACCGGCTTCGGCTGTTTTAAGCGCTGTATCGGCAAGACCTTTGCGGGCGCCATTGGTTGAAATAAAGAATTCGATAACGGACAAGCCTTCCTTGAAGTTTGAACGGATTGGAAGTTCAATAATCGCCCCGGACGGTTTTTGCATAAGACCGCGCATACCGGCAAGCTGGCGAATCTGGTTGCGGCTTCCGCGCGCGCCTGAGTTTGCCATCATATAGATTGAGTTAAATCCGTCCCTGTCCGATTCAAGGGTTTTCATTGTTATACTTGTAAGCTCTTCATTTGTTTTGGTCCATATATCGACAACTTTATTATACCGTTCGTCATTTGTAATACGGCCGACGCGCCAATCCCTTTGAATAGACTCAACTTCCTTGTTCGCCTTGTCTATCATGTCAGGTTTATCTTTCGGAACGACAATATCTTCTATGCCTATTGTCGCGCCGAACAATGTCGAATAACGGTAGCCCAGTGATTTAATCGCGTCAAGCATTTGTACGGTAATCCATGATCCCTTGTCCTTGAATACATACTCAACAAGCGCGCGTAGTTCTTTGTCCTTAAGCTCATAATTGATAAACGGAAGGTTCGCGGGCAG
The DNA here is from genome assembly GCA_031256635.1 of Treponema sp. Taxonomy (GTDB): domain Bacteria; phylum Spirochaetota; class Spirochaetia; order Treponematales; family Breznakiellaceae; genus WQXQ01. The sequence continues at coordinate 14,933 of JAIRQF010000036.1, forward strand.
CTCTTCGTTAAAAATGAGCCTCCCCGCGGAAGTTACAATCATGGAGCCTGTCTTATATTCGATAATATGCCCTGCCCTGTCCCTAATTGGAAGCTTGGGAGGTTTAATACGGATGGCGGCTCCCCAATCCAAAGCCTTTCTGTCAACTGCCATCAGGACTTCTTCGGAAGATGAATAACAGGGAATCATATCCTTTTTCTCCGGATTGCCTGAACCCGGACGTTTGGCGTTGGATTTAATCCTTGTAAGGAAGTTGATACCCAAAACCATATCCTGAGACGGAAACACAATTGTTTTACCGTTTGCGGGATTTAAAAGATTGCGCGCTGAAAGCATCAGCGTCCAGCATTCCATCTGCGCGGCCTGCGTAAGCGGAACATGAACCGCCATCTGGTCGCCGTCAAAGTCAGCGTTAAAAGCGTGGCAGACAAGAGGATGAAGTTTGATCGCTTTTCCCTCAACAAGCACCGGCTCAAACGCCTGAATACCAAGCCTGTGCAATGTAGGCGCGCGGTTTAAAAGAATGGGGTGTTCCTTGACAACTTCGTCCAGAATCGCGAACACTTCGGGAGTTTCCTGCTCGACAAGCATCTTTGCTTTTTTAATATTAAAAACAACATCCTTATCAACAAGTTTTTTCATGATGAAAGGCTTGAATAATTCAAGCGCCATTTTTGTCGGAATACCGCACTGCCACATTCTGAGATCAGGGCCGACAGTAATAACGGATCTTCCTGAATAGTCAACGCGCTTTCCAAGAAGGTTCTGGCGGAAACGCCCCTGTTTTCCCTTAAGCATGTCGCTTATGGATTTAAGCGGCCTGTTCGATGAGCCTTTTACCACTTTCTTTTTCTTTGAATTGTCGAATAACGCGTCTACAGCTTCCTGCAGCATCCGCTTTTCGTTGCGGATAATAATATCAGGCGCGTTAAGAGCCTGAAGTCTTTTAAGGCGGTTATTGCGGTTTATTACCCTGCGGTAAAGGTCGTTAAGATCGCTTGTCGCGAAACGGCCGCCGTCAAGCTGCACCATCGGGCGAAGCTCGGGAGGAATTACCGGGATGACTGTCAGAATCATCCAGTGCGGTTTATTTTTTGATTTACGGAAATTCTCAACAATGTCGATGCGCTTAAGCAGCCTCTTGTCGCTCTTTGTTCCCTTATCGATCATTTTTTCGCGTAACTCAGAAGCCATCTGATCCAGGTTGAGGTTTTCCAAAAGGATACTGACCGCTTCCGCTCCCATACCCGCGGTGAAACCGCCGCCGAAACGATCCTGCGCTTCTGAAAATTCCTCTTCTGAAAGAAGCTGGCCCTTCTTTAAATTGGTGTCGCCTGAATCAATAACAATGTATTTCTCATAGTATAAGACTGAGCGCAGCTGGCTGGTCGGAAGATCAAGCAAAAGTCCCATTCTGCTGGGAACAGAGCGGTAGTACCAGATATGCGACACAGGAGCCGCGAGCTCAATATGCCCCATCCTCTCGCGCCTGACTTTAAAGTGAGTGACTTCAACGCCGCAGCGATCGCAGATAACGCCTTTGTAACGAATCGATTTAAACTTTCCGCAGTAGCATTCCCATTCCTTTGTTGTGCCGAAAATACGTTCGCAGAAGAGTCCTTCCTTTTCCGGACGAAGCGTGCGGTAATTGATGGTCTCCGGTTTTTTCACTTCACCGTATGACCATGAACGGATCATATCGGGAGAAGCAAGCTGTATTTTAATTGAATCAAAATCCTGAATATCGCGCATTGTTATCTCCTATAATAAAATCAAACATGAAACACTGTTTCAATAATTCCCCTCTTAAAAATTACTTCCGGATTTGGATATTAATTCTTCATCTTTTTCGGTCAATGGTATTGGTTTACCTTTTACATCGGAGATTGACAGATCGAGGGCCAGCCCGCGCAGTTCCTGAACAAGTACGTTAAACGATTCGGGAATACCTGTGGTTGTGGAAGGCTCTCCCTTTACAATCGCTTCGTAAATCTTGGAGCGTCCTGTCATGTCGTCCGACTTAATCGTTAAAAGTTCCTGAAGCGTATTTGCGGCCCCGTAAGCTTCAAGCGCCCAGACTTCCATTTCACCTAACCTCTGTCCGCCGAACTGCGCCTTTCCGCCCAGCGGCTGCTGGGTAACAAGCGAATAAGGGCCTGTGGAGCGCGCGTGCATTTTATCATCAACAAGATGATGCAGCTTAAGGAAGTAAATGATTCCGCAGAAAATCGGATTTATAAATTCTTCGCCTGTTCTGCCGTCCTTTAAAACAGCCTTGCTTGTTACGGGAAGTCCCGCGTCCCTTAATTTTTCTTCTATCTGTTCGGTTGACGGCGACTGGAAGACAGGAGCGGAATACCACTCGTTCAACGTTGATCCTGCCCAGCCGAGTTCCGTTTCAAGGAGCTGCCCGATATTCATGCGGGAAGGAACACCCAGAGGAGTAAGGCAGATATCAAGGGGAGTTCCGTCTTCCATGAACGGCATATCTTCTTCCGGGAGAATGCGCGCGACAACGCCCTTGTTTCCGTGGCGGCCCGCCATTTTATCCCCTTCGCGAAGTTTGCGTTTAGTGGCGATTAACACCTTAACAACTTCATCAACTCCGGGACTTAAACTGTCATGCTCTGTGCGCTTAAGGCGTTGAATATCAATAATTGTACCGTCAATACCGTGCGGAACTTTAAGAGAATTATCCCGAACTTCCTTTGCCTTCTCACCGAAGATTGAGTTTAAAAGTTTAAACTCAGGCGTTGTTTCAGTTTCACTCTTGGGCGTAACTTTACCGACCAGAATGTCGCCTGATCGCACCTTTGCGCCGATGCGGATAATGCCTTCGCTGTCAAGATTGTCCAAACTTTTTTCGGAAGTGTTGGGAATGTCACGGGTAATTTTTTCAGGCCCGAGTTTTGTTTCCCTTACCTCAACTATAAATTCTTTAATATGGATGGAAGTAAACATATCTTCTTTTACTACCCGCTGTGAAATAAGAATCGAGTCTTCGTAGTTGTAGCCGTTCCACGGCATAAAGCCTACAAGGATATTGCGGCCGAGGGCGAGTTCTCCGTTTTGGGTAGCCGGTCCGTCCGCGATAACCTGCCCTGAAGCGATTTTTTCGCCGAGTTTGACGATGGGACGCTGGTTATAACATGTGTCCTGATTGGTTCTCTGGAACTTTATAAGTTCGTAAACATCATTGCCGTTATCATCAACAGTAACCTGAGCCGCCGGTTTGGGATTGCCCGCTCTTTCAGGTTTTATAACAATTTCCTGAGATGTTACGCGAAGAACTGTCCCGCCCCTTCTGGCTTTTACAAGTACTCCCGAATCATAGGCGCATTTTCCTTCCATGCCGGTTCCAACGCGCGGTGTTTCCGGAAACACAAGCGGAACAGCCTGACGCTGCATGTTGGAACCCATAAGCGCGCGGTTAGCGTCATCGTGTTCAAGGAAGGGAATTAAAGACGCGGAAACGGAAATGATCTGTTTGGGAGAAACATCCATGTACTGAATGTCTTCCGGAGAGCGCGTTATATAATCGCCTTTATTACGGCAGGAAATCTGATCGTCAGCAAAAGAACCGTTCGGGTTAACTTTGGCGGAAGCCTGGGCGATGATATTTCTGTCTTCGTCCATGGCTGAAAGGTATTCAATATCTTTTGTAGCGATTCCCTTTGTAACTTTTCTGTACGGCGTTTCAAGAAAACCATATTCATTAACGCGGGTATAATTGGCAAGCGATACAATAAGACCGATATTCGGTCCTTCCGGCGTTTCAATGGGGCACATTCTTCCGTAATGGGTGTAATGAATTTCACGCACGTCAAAGCCCGCCCTTTCGCGTGAAAGACCGCCGGGCCCCAGCGCGTTAAGGCGTCTTTTGTGGGTAAGTTCGGCAAGCGGGTTAACCTGATCCATAAACTGTGAGAGCTGGCTGGAGCCGAAAAATTCTTTTATGGCAGCGACAATCGGTTTAATGGAAATTAATTCCTGCGGTTTAATTGTGTCAGTTTCCTTAATTGCCATCCTTTCTTTGGCAATCCTCTCCATTCTGCTGAAAGCGGTTTTCATCTGGTTTGCCATCAATTCGCCGACGGAGCGTATGCGTCTGTTTCCAAGATGATCGATATCATCAATTATTTCATCGCCCACATATACCTTTATAAGATGTTTCATGGTGGCGATAATATCATCGTTGGCAAGAGTAAATTTATTAACCGGAAGGTCTAACGAGAATTTCTTGTTGAGTTTATAGCGGCCTACCTTGCCAAGGTCGTAGCGGCGATCGGAGAAGAACATCCCAAGAAGATCTTTTTCCGCCTGCTCCGGCGTTATTGATTCGCCGGGCATAAGAACCGAATAAACATTCAGAAGCGCTTCATCTTTTGACGGCTCATTTCCCGATCCTTCTTTTACGAATTTAATATCTTCGCGTTCAAAGCAATTAAGAAGCATCGTTGAGTTCAGGGAACCTTTGGCTTCAAAATCAATATAACAAATTGATTTAATATTATTTTTTATAAGCGCATCTACATAGTGCGTATGAAGTTTATCTCCCGCCCTGTAAAGCTGTCTTTCTTCTCCCTTATTGTTTTCATCCTTTATATAGATTGACTGCGCAAGAATTTTTCCTGAAATTTTCTCCTTGGTTTCGCGGTCATCCTTAATCTTGAGAGTCTCGGTAACATAAAAAGCGTTAATGATTTCTTCCCTTGTAGAAAATCCAAGTGTCCGCAGAAAAATGGTTCCGAGTATTCTTTTTTTTCTGTCAATCTTCGCGTAAATAAGATCGCGCTTTTGATCAATTTCAAACTCAAGCCAGCTGCCGCGGTACGGAATAATTCGCGATGAGAAAATTCCCTTTTCATGACTGAAAATAACGCCGGGAGAACGGTGTATCTGGGAGACAACTACCCTCTCCGCTCCGTTAACAATGAACGTCCCCCTTTCTGTCATCAGGGGAATATCGCCCATGTAAATATCTTTCTGGCGAATCTCGCCTGTCTGCGAAAAAACCAGATTAACGCGGGCTTTAAGAGGAACCGAGTATGTAAGTCCTTTTTGCTTACATTCAAGTTCTGTAACTTTTATATTATCTTCGTCAAAGGTGTAATATTCATATTCAAGTTTCATATCTTCACTGGGGCTTTTTATAGGGAATGTGGTTTCAAATACTTCCTGAAGCCCGGCAAGAGCCGGTTTTTCGCCCTTGTTAATTTTTTCTCTTTGTAAAAAACGCTCGTATGAATTGAGCTGAATGTCAATAAGATCCGGTAAATCCATCACGTCTTGAATATCTTTTCCAATATATGTTCGCTTATCGGTTGTCTTCATCTTCGCCATCGTAAACCCCTTTTGGCGGCAGACCAGGGTGTCTGTCACCGTTTAAATACTAAATATAGTATCTGTTCCATATCATAATTTTTAAATAAAGCCGTAGCAGCGCATAAAGGAATGAACGCTTCAATCCCTTTGCGCGCTTTTACGGTAAGAAAAATAAAAAAACATCCGGCACCTAAATACATAAATACCGGATTAATCAACCGCTTACTGGACTTCAACAGTACCGCCTGCTGCGGTGACCTGGTCTTTGATCTTTGCGGCCTCTTCTTTGGAAACGCCTTCTTTTAGCGGCTTGGGCGCTCCTTCAACAAGATCTTTTGCTTCTTTAAGCCCAAGGCCGGTTACGGCGCGGACTTCTTTGATAACGGCGATTTTCTTGGTATCATCGAACGCTTTGAGAATAACATTGAACTCTGTCTTCTCTTCCGCTGCGGGCGCTGCCGCCGCTCCGGCGCCTGCCGCCGCGATAGCTACAGGAGCCGCGGCTGATACACCGAACTTTTCTTCCATCATTTTTACAAGTTCCGATACTTCCAGAACTGTCTTTGACGCAATCGCGTCTAAAATTTCTTCATTAGTGAGTGCCATATTATCTTCTCCTAAAAAGTGTTACGTCCGGCATCAAATTCAACGAACAATATACCGAATCATTTTTATATCCGACAGGAATGGCAGTATCCGAAGCCTGACGGATAATATTTCCCGAAAACATAATCAGTTTTCGATTAAATAATTTTTTACGCGCTTTCAGCCTTTTTATCGGCGACAGCTTTTATCGTACGCACCAGCCTTGACGGTATATCATTAAGAGCGGCCGTAAGATTACGCGCAGGGCCGTTCATTACCGACATAAGCATTGAAATAAGCTCCAGCCTGCCTGGTAATTTTGAGAAAGCTTCTGTTTTAGCGGCATCGTATACCGTACCATCAATTAGAGCACCCTTAACTTTCAGGTTTGGAACTTCTTTTAAAAAGTCAAAAAATATCTTGGCGCCTTCATTCGAATCTTTGGGAGTAATCGCAACCGCCGTAGGTCCGACAAGATACGATGATACATCCGGCGCTGACAATTGCTCAAAAGCGATTCTTGCGAAATTGTTTTTTACAACTGTGTATTTAACATCTTTGGCGCGCAATTGCTTTCTTAAGTTGGTGATCTGTTCAACCGTAAGGCCGCGGTAATCTGTAAAAATAAAGT
>JAIRQF010000081.1 GCA_031256635.1 Treponema sp.
CATGAGGATGACGGCGGATCAATTTTTCATTTACTCCTGACAGCGTGTCCGCGACAGAAAATTTTCCTTCCTGTTCATGCATATAGCCAATCATGGTTACAAGCAGAAATAAATCCCCCAATTCTTCGGCAATGTGTGAAGGATCATTTTCATCGATTGCTTCAAGACATTCGTATGTTTCTTCGACTAAAGAACCCCTTAATGTTGATGGAGACTGTTCCCTGTCCCATTTACAGCCATCGGGGGATCGCAGTTTTACAATAGTTTCATATAACGCTTTAAAAGCTTCATTTGCCGTCATGATACTCATCCTATTTTTATCAGGTTTCCATTGCGGCCGGTTCAGGCTGTGATATTTTCTTTTTTTTCCATTCATCCAACAATTGCTCGGGTTCGCAGGTTAAAAGCTGCGTCAAAAGACCTGCGCCCGCAACAAGCGCCGGCAGAAGTTTCTCCTGTTCATTTTCGGAAAAATCCGATAATACCCAGTCATACACGCCTTCACCGCTTCCGGCAGGCCCTCCTTCTCCGGGCTGGCGCGAATCCGGGCGGCCGATTCCTGTACGCAGCCGCCAAAAGTCCGCGCTGTTAAAACTTTTGTTTATTGAACGAAGGCCGTTATGCCCTCCAAGCCCGCCTGAAAATTTTAGGGAAATTGTGCCAAGAGGAAGTTCCAGTTCATCATGGATAATTATAATTTCTTCAACATTGATTTTAAAAAAAGACGCCGCGGCAAGAACAGAATTACCGGAAAGATTCATATATGTTTCCGGCATAAGGAATTGATGAGTGTCATGAGCGCAATACAAGCCGTTAAATTTTTTTTGCCATGTAAGAGATGAATAAAAAGGCAGAGACCGGGCGAGAAGCCTCCCCGCGTTATGTCTGTTTTGCGCGTATCCGGGACCAGGGTTACCCAGAAAAGCAAAAAGTTTAATCATAACCGGAGTATATAAAAATTCTGATAAAAAATAAACCTGACCGCCTTACAAGACGATCAGGTTTAAATACTAGCCGCAGCAAAACTCGGTTAGTTTTACTGCGGCTAAGCAGTTTTTCGGGCTAACGCCCTGCAAAACTGCGATATGTAAAGGAAGCTCTTACAAAACTGAAGTTTTGCAAGAGCCTCTATATGTTAACAAAAACTCTTTTAAATTAAGGCGTGTCTGCTTTAGGCGCCGCCGCTTTTTTGGCTTTCGGCTTCGCGGCTTTGGGTTTATCCGCTTTTGGAGCCTTCTCTATAGTATCGTCAACAATTGCCGCGGCTGGCGCGTTCTTCTGAATGGAAGCGATTCCTTTAAGACATGATTTTTTATCCGGATAGGATTCTCCTACGGCAATGATTTCTCCATTGCCGGCTTTCAGGTTAAAACGAAACTTATTCGATTTATCCTTATATACTGTAAATTTTGCGGGCATAATATTCTCCTTAAAATAAATTTAGTTAAAGTATACGTCCGCCGTTATTATTTTGCAATAAAAAAATATATTTTTATATCCGTTATAATAAAACAGAATGCTACGGCAGCAGATGGTAATTTATAAGTTTTCTTTTTCTACGTCAAACCGGGTAAAAGTTAAAACAGGCGGCTTGTCCGGAAAATTGTCAGTGCCAAATTCAAACAGATTGGAAATTGTCCTGTCGCTGTACGCGGATTTATAGGTTTTTAATCTGACTGCGCCCCGATACTCAACATTTGCTTTTATCGCGTGAGCAAACGGGGGAACGGCGGTCAGAGCAACCCAGCATCCTTCGGAGGCTTCATCGCTTCTGTCTACAAGGGCAACAGATAAATCGTTCATATCGCTGTCTGATGTAAATGCATAATGCCAAACATAACTGTCACCTGCGAATATTTGAGGAGCAAAGCAATCAAAAAGGTTAAAATTATAATTATATCCCCCCGGCTGGCCGTAAATAAGCGTAATTTGTAAAGGCTCCTGCGGTGACGCGAAACTTTTTATGGATTTTTCCTCTTCATGGTTATTGGAATTAATTAAGACGAAGGCAATGATCATGGCTATATTAAATAAAATGGAAACCGCAAGCGCCGCCATTAAAACGGGAACAGTCTTAACAGATTTCTTTTCCGGTAAATTTAAGGAAGGCACATCATTATCATCCGGTACAATGCTGACTGTTACTGCCTCAGACGCTTCCGGCTTGTCGTCTGCGGAATATTCAATCTCAGGTTTTCCGTATTTTACAAAAAGCTCCTGAATACTGCGGACACCCAATTTCCGGTATATACGGCCCTTGTGATAATCGACTGTTGCGTATTTAACATTCAGATTAAAGGATATCTCTTTCGGCGACATGCCTTGTAGCAGCATTTCCAGTATTAATAGTTCGCGGGCAGTCAAATCATTATGCATGATTTAAACATTTTACAGGAATAAATCCAGAAATTCAAAGCAAATTCGGGTTTCCTGGGTATTTACATAGGGCTTTCTCGGTATTTACATAGGCTTTTTTGGGTATTTACATAGGATACAAAGATTCTCCAATTAAATATATTTTCTTAAACATATTTTTTTGGAGGAATTATGAAACACATTGTAAGGATTTTGGGAGTTATCGCCGTATCGGCGTTAACCGTATTCACAATGAGCGTCTGCGATGACGGCGGAAATAAAGGCGCGTCAAAATCAGTTACTTATTCCGGTAAAGCGAACGGCGTAACTTACACGCTGTTAATAACAGAAGACGCAAGCAGCAGAGCGGCTTATGAACCGTTGCCTGGGGACAAATATGAGTTAAAAGCCGGACAAAATAAAAGCACAGGCAGGGTACAGGCAAAATCAAGCGGCACTTTAACGCTTAAACCTGATAAAGATGGAGCTGCGGAATTTAACGCTACAATATCGGGAAACAACCTTACAAACCTTTCAGGTACTATAACATGGGACAGCGGAGCAACAGATCCAGCGCCAGGTAATCTGGTACCTTCCGGAAGCAGTAACTTAACTATTATAGGAAGTTGGACTAAGACTGATGGAGTAGATACTGGGTTATTAATTGCAAAAAATGATAATTCTTGGACTTTAAAGTTTAATGATGAAACAATCTCTACTGGTGAATGGAATTCGAGCCAATTATTATTTGTATATGATTATGTTGGTAATCCTAATCCTCCAGAAAATTGTAGTGTTAATTATTCTATATCAGCAAATGGTAATCAATTAACATTATCTGGCGAGCTTGTGAATTTGTTTGGCGGAACTGAACCTTGGACTAGGGTTAATTAAAAAACGGAACACAGGATGCAAAGCGCACTGGCGTCATGAACCGTCTTTGTACGGAAAAAAATTACAAGGAGAAATGTATGAAAAACAAAATGAGAATGCTGGGTATTATCGCTGTATCGGCGTTAATCGTATTCACAATGAGCGTCTGCGATGACGGCGGAAATAAAGCTCAAACTGTAACGTATGAAGGCTTAGGTTATACGTTAAAAATAACGGAAAATGCAAACCGGGCTTATTCACCTGTAACAGGAGATAATTACGAGCTAAAAGCGAACGGTAAAACAAGCAAGGGAACCGTAACTGTTAACGACGCTGTATTTACCTTAAAGCCTTCAAACTCTGCTACAACATTCACAATTACTATCTCCGGCTCTGCCATATCTGCTATTTCAGGCACTATTACATGGAATGACAATACCACGACACCTGTTAGTAACGGCGGTACCTTAACAATCACAAACTTCAACAACATACTTACCAATACAAATTACTATGTCTTTGCGCAGGCTACTGTGGGAGGCACAATAGTTTTCTTTGCTGTAGATTTTGATTTAACAGAACAAAGCACAAAACCGGGAAAAGTTCCTTCCAGCGGTTCAATAGTCCTTAATGCGTATGTCGGCGGTGCAGGGCCGTATGGTCCATTTACAGGAAGCGGCACAGTAACAGGCGGTGAATTGGAAAATAGTTTTCAGATATGGGAATATACAAGTGAAACTATGGACAGTGCTGTAAGGCGATTCAAAAACAATGTTCCAATAACTTTTACAAACGGCAGCGCCAGTATTAACTTTGCAACACAAATGGAACTGGTAGAGTAAGCGCACTGGTGTCATGAACCGTTTTTGTATGGTGCCATTAGTTGTAAGCGCCGCGCTGCATTCGGAGTTGTACGCAAGCGCGGCGCTTACACTAATTAAACGCGATATATGGATTCCCCCCGTATAAATGCGTTATACTTTATTTATATTACGATGAATCAAAAAGAAAGCGGAAACAGTATAAATTTTTATAATATTTCCGCGTCCGGCAGGCGCAGCCTGTTGTTCAAGTTTGATCTTGAAAAGAATTTTTCTGCATGGAAATCCTGGCGTACCAATGACGGGCGTATTCTCCCGAATGTCAGCAGCAGTTTTTCCCAAATAGCAAATCCCTTTGGCAGCGGCAGTTTGATTTTACTTACATCCTTCTTTGACCCTGCCTATGCGGGAAAATCCTTCGGCGGCTTTGGTATGAGAGCGCCCGTCAATCCTCCTTTGTCCATAAATAATCATACATTTATTGAATTCGATCTTTATTATCCGGACAGCGCTGTCGGGAAATATATGAGATTCGAAATCTGGTCAACATCATCAGGCGGTGAAGGAAAGCAGGGTGTTAACGGTGTTATGGGAAGCAGCAGAACCCAAATTTATATCAGAGCATCTGATCTGGACAGTATCGAAATAATCAGATCTGACAGAATTGGTTTTTACGGCGGAGAAACATGGTATAAAAGATCCGTTTACGCGGCAGTTCCCGTAACGTCCGGAAACTGGGAATTTATTAATATTGACCTGCACACCGAAATCGGAGCAAAGCTAAACGGCGATCATCTGATGATCGGAAATATCAAATTATCCCGGGCAGATATCAGCGAGTCCGATATACCGGACGCGGTTAACATAAAAAGTTTTAAGGATGTTGATTCCATTAAAGGAAAGTATAACCCGGATAACGGTTATTTCCTTATCGGTACTTCCGGAACAGGAGCGGTTGAACCTGATTCAATCAGATCGCGTCATTATGAAATTTTTGTTGATAAAAATAACCTTACTCCTGACTGCCATATAAGGCCTCCTAAATGGCTGAGGGATGAATATCCCAATTTTATTTTTAAGTTTAACGGCGAAGGAGCTGAGTGGAATCTTCCCGATGACGCTTATATGGGCATCAGAGACAGCGGCACAAAACACGCCGAATATAAGATACACGGTCACTGTCTGGCATGGACAAATCAGTCGCCTTCGTGGATGTGGCAGATAATTCCTGAAAATGTTGCGTCCATGCAATGGAGATCTGACAGTCTGTTTTTTACAGGCGGTAATAACGCGACAGGACCGTATATAAAAGTAAACAAGAATACTGCCCGCAGGCTTTTTTTTAATCATGTTCTTTATGAAATGCGGCACTTTATGACAGCAGACGAAAGATATGATTCAAGCAAAAAACGGGGCGTAATTCCATTCCACTCATTTAATGTTGTGGATGAAGAGATTCATGAAAGCAGGTACGATTCCATTATTGATGATAAACCTGATGAATGGAAATCCGCCATGAAAAATTTATCGTGGCTTATGGCAATGACAGATTCAGATATTGGTGAAACAGAAAATCACTATATTTATCTTCTTTTTAAATACGCTCACATTGCTGTTCCCAACGCGCGGATGGCTGCCAATTACAAAGCATATTTTAACGATTCCCAAATAATTCCCGGATACATGAAGATGGATAATCATGATGACAATGGCAGCATTGACGCTTTCATTACCGAAAAACCTCCGGTTCTTGTTTACAATGATTACAGTATTCATGTTTTGAACAGGGCAAAAGTCGCCTATAATATGATCAGGGAAATTAATTCCAAATGGAAAAACGATCCTCTCTATGACGGCAGAAATTTAATTGAGTGTCTTGGAATACAGGGGCATGAGATTGTTACTTCTGTTACAGCCAGTCAGAATCAGCGATCGGCCGCAATGTTTGCAGGTCTCATTGACGAAGGTTTACTTGATTGTATCTGTTACTCCGGCGTTGACATGAGGCAGCCTTATATCGCGCCCGGAGGAGAAGCCCGCGCTCCGGCTGTTTTAAATCAAAAGCAGGCTGATTCCATTGGTTACCAGTACGCGCTTCTTTTTAAATTATTTGAAAAATATAAAAACTACATTGATCATGTGATTATCTGGAGCCAGTTTGGCGCAAGCCTGATGGACAGTTATGTGCCCTTCGATCATGAAAAAATGGCAAGCCAGGCATATTACGGCATTATGGAACCTGATAAATTCATTGCGGAACATTCCTATTTGGACGGGTTTTTCAGCGGCGAATATGACAAAATAATCTCCTGATTGGTTAAAAATAATCTGACTAATTTTATTTTTTTTGCTTGTTTTTCCGTATATTATACAGTAGAATTTTTTCAGTAGCTCGTTGAGCTATGCTTTTGGATAAAAAATTCCATGAATTTTTTATCCAGGCTAAAACAGATTTTGAGAGGTTTTTATGAAAGGTGGAATTGGCAGTCTTATTTTGAAGATCGGTGTCATTGTGTATCTGGCTGTGAACGGAATTTTTGCGTTTTTAGGTCAAGGCGACTTCCAGATTATTTTTTCAAGGTTAGGTATAAGCGGTACATTTTTAACCGTTTGCGTGATTGTTTTTGGTATTTTAGCGCTTTTGGCGGCACTCGGTACATTATTGGAAATGTTCGGTATTAAATACAAAATTTTAAATACGCTGCTTTTTGTTGTCGCGATCATTTGGGCTGTATACATTGTTGTTCAAATTATTTCCTGGATTACTCATGGCTTTGGGGATCCGTTGGGATATTTACAGAAATTCGCGGTGCATACAATCGTCTTTGCAACACTGTTGATTGAAAGCGAAAAATTCAGCTGAGTTTCTCATTATTAAAATGAAAAAAAAGCGCATGACTGAAAAGCCATGCGCTTTTTTATTATAACCATGGTTGAATTTTAATTTCCGTCCGGATTTGAAACCGCAAAAAACGCCGGTTTTGGCTTCATATCTCCGTCGAACAAGCATGGGTTCCCGACGGACTTCCAGCTATTTTTGTCATCCATTCCCCAGAACGTTACCCTGACTATTTGATCCCTGTATTCCCTGAAAAGACGAAAAAGCGCCGCGTAAAGATTCGCCTGCGCCTGTGCCTGCTGTTCAGGCATAACAGAATTTCTGTTAACTCCCCATTCACTTGAATTTGTCTGCCGCGATTCAACATCTAGTTCGGTTATGGAGATTTCAACTCCTATCCCTTTAAATAACTCAAGAGAAGATCGCACATCATTAACATTCAACCAAAGTCCGTAATGTCCCTGCATGCCGATTCCGTCAATTAAATTGCGTGTGTTGCCTTCCGCTTTATACTTGTCATTTATCTCTTTAACCATGTTTCTGACAGCTGCCGCCTTATTCCGGTTATTAAGACCGTAGTCGTTATAATAAAGAATGATATTGGGATCCGCTTCGCGCGCTGTTCTGAATGCCAGTTCAATGAAGTCAGGTCCAAGCGTTCTGTACCAGCCGCTGTTGGTCCGCAGGCAGCTTCTCCAATCCGAAGGATCGGTAATATTATCCCCCATTGCTTCGTTTACAACATCCCACGAAACAACTCTGCCTTTAAAGTGATTCAAAACAGAATTGATATGATTAATCATATTCTCTCTTGCCTCTTCGGGTGTTCCTGCCGTAAACCATGCGCGGGACTGGGAATGCCAGACTAGAACATGGCCGTGAACCTGCATTCCGTTTTCTCTTGACTTGTTTACCATACGGTCTGCTTCTGTCCACCTGTATTCGCCTCCCTTGTTTGCCGGAGCAAGCCGCTCGGGTTTCATGTCGTTTTCGCATGTTACAGAGTTAAAATGTTTTTTTAACAGACTAAAATTATCGCCGTCCATATAAGCGGGAGTGATAATATTCCCGACAAGAAAATCATTTTTATATATTGTTTTAAGGGCTGTCTTATCATCGCAGGCTGTTATGCAGAACATTATCAATGTAAATTGAATTAAAATTATTTTTTTTATCATGATATTCCCCGTTTGTTTTAATAAATATTATGTTTACAGATGTGACTCTTCCATGTCAAGACAAGAGTTACCGAATGTGACATGACACTTTATTTCTGTTACGGTATAATGCCTTTATGAGTAACGAAATGACAACTGCGCGGCTTGATGCTTTTTTCAGAAACCTTCTGGATATTGAAGGTTTTTCATCCATGGATGATTCCCAAAACGGAATTCAGATTGATAACGACGGCAGCGCTGTTCATAAAATTGCCTTTGCAGTAGACGCGGCGCTTGAAACATTTGAACAGGCCACGGCTCTTGGAGCGGGTATGCTCTTTGTCCACCACGGACTTTTTTGGGGAACGCCGCTGAGAATAACAGGTAATCTCAGACGGCGGATCAAGTTTCTTCTGGATAACAATATCTGCCTTTATGGCGTACACCTGCCCCTCGATCAGCATCCGGCGCTTGGAAACAATGCGGTTATTGCGCAGCTTTTGGGACTTGAAAATATCGAACCTTTCGGCTCATATCATGGGCGAAAAATCGGGTGTAAGGGAACATTTCCAAAACCTGTAGATATTAACGAAGCGGTAAAAAAAATCACTTTTATGAACAGGCCGCCCCTGAGCGTCTTCCCGTTCGGAAAAAGCGAATGTAAGAGCGCCGCGGTTGTATCAGGCGGCGCCGCGGACAGCGCGGACGAAGCTATTGAGGAAGGAATAGATTTGTTTGTAACCGGCGAAAATAAACACAGTATATATCATAAGTGCCTTGAAGGAAAATTAAACATGATATCAGGCGGTCATTACAGCACCGAAGTCTGGGGAGTTCAGGCTGTTATGCGTCACTGTATTTCTGAGCTTGGTATTGAAGCCGTGTTTATCGACATTCCCACGGGTTTATAGCATTATTATCACAGCTTGACCATGCTTAATTTAAAATTTAAACTGTAGCTGTGTCCAAATCATGATTTAACCGGAGTGCGTTAATGAAAAAATCTTCAAAAGAGCACAATGCTGTGAACGCTGCTTTAGTTGCGCGGCTTCTCCCATTGTCTCTTACCGCTTTTATTATTTTAATTGATCAGATTTCCAAAGCGGTTATTGTAAAAATCCAGCCTTTTCATCCGGCTTTTATTCATGATGTTTTTAATAACGATTTTCTGTGGATTTATCATGTGCGAAACAAGGCGATTGCCTTTAGTATGGGAGAAAATATTCCGGAAATTTTCAAGCCTATAATTTTTATTGTTGTCCCGATTTTGGTTTTAGGTTTTCTTGTATGGTACTATTTTAAAACAGATGAGTTTACCCGTATTCAGCGATGGGCCGCGGCCGGAATTATCGGCGGCGGTATGGGAAACATTATTGACCGCATTATTCGCTCAGACGGAGTAGTAGATTTTATCAGCATAAAATTTTACGGGCTTTGCGGTTTTGAGCGCTGGCCGACTTTTAATGTAGCGGATTCGTCCGTTGTTGTGTGCTGTATTCTTCTGCTTGTCACAATGATTTTTTCTTTCAAAAAAGATGAAAAAGGAGATAGCAAATGAATAAAAAAACAAATACAATACTATTCATTCTGGGCGCTACTTTATTCAATGTCATTGTCTGTATAGCCGGTTTTTTAATTCTGTTTTTTTTATACGCCAGATTCATTCATCCAATACTGCCGGAAGGCGGACAATCATGGAGCTTTTCCCTTATCTTTATCGGCGCCATCGCCATTTCAATTCTTGTTTATCGTGTTGTACTGAAAGCCCTGTTAAAAAAAATCGACGTAGAAAAATATTTTGATCCGATTTTTTCCAGGGGTAAAAGCGTTAAGAAGAATTAACAGTGTTTGCTCGCATATATACATTTTAATTTATTTCCAGCATCTTTTTGATTTCTTCCAATGAATAGCCTTTTTCTAATAATTTTATTATCTCATCCCTGCCTTCAATCATACCTTCAGTTCTGCCTCTTTCTCTGCCTTTAGCTTCACCCCGTATCTCTCCCCGCAGCTCTGAGGTGTGTAAGTTGGAGTATTGATCCATCTCGTACATTTTACGGCTTCGTATCCTTGCCCGTTCATGTTCGTCCTGACTTATCTCCTGTAATAATGCCGCCGCCATGCCGATCTCCTCCTTACACTTTATTATATCATTGATTAGTTTTCTCTGCATAGGTTCCTGAGCGTACCTTAAAAATAATGACCACTTCTCAAATGATGTCAGCTCATCAACCGGTTTCTTTAAAGCTTTGTTAAGCTTACCTAATTCAATGATGATTATGTTTATTTGATCTGTAAGCTGGAGGTTGTTTTCAGTCCTAAGGGAAAACCGGTTTACGAAATCTGCTGTAGATGGCAGGATATTATACATACAAAAAGTTATCTGGTACGTTTTTACAAGGTTTCTGTATATTACTTTTTTTGATTTCTGGGATGAATGTAAGTCGGTTAAAAAATATACATACTTGTTAATAAAGTTAGTATGTTCAGAACCTATTTCATCCTGCCTGCAGCTGTGCATTTCGACATCTACCTGATCACCTGAGTCGATGGTACAGTTGACATCGAACCGCTCATTTTTCTCATTGATATCCATTACAGGAACTTCATTGCCGCGAATTTTGACATCAATGACATTTTGATCAATAACAACTGAAATGATATCGATCAGCACCCGTTTTGCATCAGGGTGAGTAAGCAGCACTTTAAAGATACGATCATCGCTTGGCGGCAGGATATCCGCGTCCATCGGCAGGTTTGACATTTTTCTCTCCTTCGGGTTTATCCCTGACGGTATTAAAAATATTGATTAAAAAATTTGAGTTTTTATAAACTCCTGCCTATATATGGGTTGAATATGTCAGAACGCATGACTGAAAATATAGAAAAATTTAAAAGATTATATACCTGATTGATGCGATGTTTTTATACAAAAACGATAAATCACCAAAATGTCTGACTATTGTGTTATTACTTTTCAGCAGTTGTGATTTCCATTAAGGCAATTTGTCAAGTTTCATTGAGGTATTTTGCTATAAACCATTCCTGAACAATTCCACAAATTCCTGCGGGCTAATATTCACCGCTCCCAAGTCTGTTTTGTAATCAAGAGGCATGCCCATATCAAAAAATGAAAAACCGTGTTCTTGTAAATAATATGTGGTAAGTATAAGCTGAACCGTACCTGCGTTATCTTCCTCATAAAAGCCGGAATAGCTCGTGTAGATTCTGCCGCAAATTATGCCAAATTCACCGGCTGCAAGTTTTCCGTCACGGTAGAGGGCAAATGAGGCAGGATATGGAAATGATGAGCGATTTATAGCCGCGTTTTGGCGGATTTTTTTGATACTGTCTACAAGCGGCGGAGTCAGCCAGTCGCTGCCGTGTTTTTCTACGCAGCGGCCGATGATGCGGTCAAATTCCACATCTGCTTTTAATTCATACTTGTTTAATAGTCTGCGGACAGATTTCTTTATATGCAGGTTCTCAAAGAACAGGGCGGAACGGACAAGGTGCAGTTTTGGAAGCAGTATGTAATAGGGATCGCTTTCATTTTCCGCAATATTAATGGACATTACCAAAAATCCGGCCTCCATCAACCTTGCGATAAAATCGATTTCAAAACCTTCCGCAATGCAGAAATCCCCGTCGTAATTTGTCGCAAGCATGGCATCTACCGTTTCATGGCAGTCGTCTTTTGGAGAGATATAGATGTAACCGGACAGTGTGTATTTAAGATTCATATGTCTTGACCATTCTTTATGTTTATTCTAAACTAAAATGCTGTTTTTGTTTGTAAAGAATTATGGTTTGTCCTGCTAATTGAATTACGGACATGCCTTATATATAGGAGAAGATACCATGAAGCGGACTTATCAACCCAGCAAAGTAAAGAGGAATCGAAAATTTGGGTTCCGTGCCCGTATGAAAACCAGGGGCGGGCGGCTTGTTTTAAAGCGCCGCAGGGCAAAGGGCAGGATTAAGCTTTCAATTTCTAACGAGAAAAAGCCCTATTAGCAATGAAAAAGATGATTTCCGCTTCAGGCGGAAAGAACATTTAAAGGGAAGGAAGGAGATTCGGGAGGTTTTTGAAAAAGGCAGGAAATTCGATTGCCGCGGAGCGAGGCTTTTTGTTTTAAAAAATGATTTGCCTTATAACCGTATTTGCTTTACGTTTTCAAAACCAAAGGGAATTGCCCGATCCGCATGGAATGCTGTTTCCAGAAACCGTGCAAGACGGCTTGGACGAGAAGCTTTCAGATTGATGAAGAACCGCGCATGCTGCGGTTTCGATTTAATCCTTCTTGTTTATTCAGGCGCGGAAATTAAAAACGAATCTCTTTCTGACAGGATTAAACAGCTTGAATCCCTTTTTAAAAAAGCTGGTTTATTGGTTTATTAAAATGAAATATATAGCGCTTGTTATTATCCGGTTTTATCAATACGCGATATCTCCGCATTTTCCGCCTGCTTGCAGGTATTATCCCAGCTGCTCCTGTTACGCTTACGAGGCCATTAATAAACATGGCGTATTGCGCGGCAGTTTTCTGGCTGTAATGAGGATTCTCCGATGCCATCCCTTTACCAAGGGCGGTTATGATCCTGTTCCTGATTTACCGGACTCTGTAATTAAAAATTGTAATTGTTGAATCATGCGCGAATTTAAAATTCCGGCTTTAAGGAAGTAAAATGGAAAAAAATACAATTTTAGCTATTGTGTTATCCAGTATTGTATTGATTGTCGCTTTCTCAATACAGAGTTTTTTGGCTCCTGTGCCGCAGCAGGTACAAACGCAGGAACCATCGCAGGTAACAGCGGTTGATACCACTATAACACTGCCTTCTGAAACGGGAATTACAGCTCCTGCTGTTCCTGAAGAGAGGACATTTTCTGAACTTGAAACAATTCCTTTGCAACCGCCCATTATAATTGATACCGAACTTTTTACAGCCGTACTTACAAATGCGGGCGGCGATATGGTTTCGATGAAATGGAAGGACACAAGGAAAGATCCCGGTGCTCCTGACGCGAATGTAGATTTAATTCTTTCAGGTAATAATGAAGCGCGTGCTTTTTCCATTGCGTTCGGCGGTCTTGATGCTCAGCCGGTTTCTTCCAACTTTCATGTAAACCGTATTTCTGACTACTCTGTAGAGTTTTATCGTGATTTTACAGCTCCTTCGCCGATTTACGGATCCGACGGCAGATTCCGTCTGACCAAACGTTATGATTTTAAACTCAATGACTATATGTTTGAAATGACAATTATCATGGACGGAGGTTTTTCTGTATTTGGTTTTGATTTTTCAGGCAGCGCCTACACACTGTCATTCGGACCGCAAATCGGCCCTGTTTTTGAAAAACTGGACGGTTATTATGATTACCGTCATTATAATATTTACACAAACGGAAAGCGAAAAGACGCGAAAGTTAATGAACTTATCAATAATTCAACATGGGCCGCGATTTCCGGCAAATACTTCGCTTTCATCGCCGTTCCCTATCTGAATCTTACTCAGTACGCTGTTAGTTTTTCCGATAAAGCGGAACCAGGGCTTCTTGCTTCTTCAAGATTTAACATTATCCGTTCCGCGTCAGCGGTTTCCAAAATAGAAGATACCTACCGTTTCTATCTTGGACCGAAAACACAGGAAGCGCTTGGCATTTATAATACCGGCAGAAATGTGTTTGGCATACAGGACGCGAACTTTAATGAAATAGCCAATACGCGCGGATTCTGGGGAATTTTTTCGCCGCTTGAAAGAGTGTTAAAATGGCTGCTGCTTGGCATACACAGAATCATTCCCAATTACGGAATCGCGATTATTCTGTTAACGCTGCTGATCAAATTGCTTTTCTTCCCGCTGACAAAAAAAGGATCGGAAGCCACATTGCGGATGCAGGCGCTTGCCCCGAAGATTAAAGAATTACAGGAGAAATATAAAAGCGATCCGCAGAAGCTGCGCACCGAGATGGGAAAATTTTATCAGCAGGAAGGTTATAATCCACTCTCAGGATGCCTCCCGATGCTTTTGCAGCTTCCGATATTTATATCCATGTTCAGCCTATTTAATAACCATTTTGATCTTCGCGGCGCGATGTTTATTCCCGGCTGGATACCCGATCTTTCCCTCCCTGAATATATAGTGCAATTCGGAGACTTCAGGCTGCCGATTTTAGGCTGGACTGCGCTGCGTCTCCTGCCGTTTATTTATGTGGGTTCTCAGCTTCTTTATGGTAAGGTAACACAAATGCCGGGGCAGCAGTCCAACACTCAGATGAAGCTGATGTTATTTGTCATGCCGATTGTATTTTTCTTCATACTTTACGATGTCCCTTCCGGCCTGCTTATATACTGGATTTTCTCAAACCTTTTAACCCTCGTTCAACAGGTGATAATTAATAAATTTATAATTGCAAAAAAAGCCGCACTTGCTCAGACACAAGCACAGGTTCAGCCTGAGAAGCAGCCCGTATTACCTCCCAAAAACTCAGGCGGCGGTAAAAAGAAAAAAAAGAAATCTTAAACAAAGGAGATATATCAAATGGAATTTGAATTTGAAGGCCGTACCGAAAAAGAAGCAATTGACAGGGCGGCGGGAGAGCTTGGTCTTGAAAAAGACGATTTTGACGTTGAAATTCTTGAAACCCAAAAAAGCGGTTTATTTAAAAAAGGTCTGGTGCGAATCAGGGTTCATGTCCCGAATTTCGGTTCCCCGGTAAAATCCGGTCACAGTTCTTACCGTCCCTCTGACGATGACGGGATGGACAAAACTCGTATCGGCAAACCGGTTTTCGGCGAACCTTTGCCGCAGAATGAATTTGAAAACAAAATGACTGAGTTTACTTCCGGCTTGATAGAACGCATGGGTTATCCTGGCAGCGTTACGATTATGTTCCGGGATAAAAACAAGCTTGGCATTAAAATTGATTCCAGCCATTCATCAATATTAATTGGGAAAAAAGGCAAGAATCTTGACGCTCTGCAATTGCTGCTTAATATCTACGCCGGCAGGATTGGCAGGGATGATGTGCGCGTTATTCTTGATACCGAAAATTACCGTATTCGCAGGGAAGAGTCTCTTGTGCGCCTTGCTTACAATGTTGCCGAAAAAGTCCGCGAAAGCCGCGCTTCCATCCTTCTTGAGCCGATGAATCCGTTTGACAGATGGCTTATCCACACGACATTGAACGATATAGGCGATGTTGAAACAAAAAGCGAAGGAGACGGTTTATATAAACAGGTGCGCGTTTATTACCGCGGATTAAAATAACTAGTGTCCTGTTATATTCGGTTTGCAAAATAACAAAATGCGTTAATTCCTTATTACATAAGGAATTAACTTAACTGTACAATCCGTCATTTGAATATAACAGGACACTAGAAATTACGTGAAAAACGGAGAGCGCGCGTTATTATATAATAAGGTAAATGAATGAACAGGTTTCTAATTTTCTTTTTTTTAATTCTTATCATTCCGTGCGCTTATTCTGTGCCGCTTGTGAATGTTGTTTCCGCAGTACAGGCCGCGCAATTGCGCGCAAGCAGCGAAATAATAACAGAGACGCAGTTAAGGAATCCTGCTCCAAGGTTAATGCCTGATAACAGCGAACTGCGGCAATTTATTAATACGGTTCAAAACACGTTGAGTCCCGGAATTATGGTGGAAGCTTTGTTTTTATATGAAAAGCCTGGTCAATTCCATACATCGGCAAATTTTTGGGATAACGGGCAGAAGACCGGCGTCTTTAATCAAATTACTGCAATCAGCAGCCTTTCCGGCATTCAATATTTCTCCGCCAGCCGGGATACAATACGTACTTTTTATGAATCTTCCGTAGTTATTGACGGACCTAACAGCAGAAATGCGCTTCCTGATCCTGTTTTTTATCAAATACCGGCGGCATTTTCCCTGTTCGCAAGGCAAAAAGATTTGACTTTTGGAGATAATGTATACAGGTATGACTATGTCAGTTCAACCGATATAATCTACTTCTCTCAGGAAAATGTAACATCCCTGACTTACGGAATAATTCCCGCAATTGGAAGGGGGAACCTGAGATCGGTAGTTGCAATTATTGATTGCGGAGATTCATTGTTGATTTACGCACTCTCAATGGCCAGAGCCGCCACCCTGCCGGGAATGGGAGACAGAATAAGCGCGTCATTCAGTAACCGCGCCGGCGCTGTTCTTGGCTGGCTTGTTAACCGTTTGGATAATCAAATTTTTCCTTTCTAATCCTATTTTCATTTATTTACTTTTATTGTATAATTGTACAGGGCATACAGAGATTTTCAAAAGGGAAAATTTGTATTAAGGATGGTTCAGAATGAGACTATTTACAAGATCGGATTTTGACGGGTTGGCATGCGGGGCGATTTTATCATATTTGGGACTTGTTGATGACTGGCAGTTTGTTCATCCGAAAGATATTCAGGATGGTTTGGTTGAAGCCACAGATAATGATATTCTGGCAAATATTCCCTATATAAAAGGCTGTAAACTCTGGTTTGATCATCATTCAAGCGAAACTGAGCGGCTGGGTGACGGCACATATTTTGAAGGCGTCTCAAGAATGGCTCCAAGCTGCGCGCGTGTAATTTATGACTACTACGGCGGTGATTCCAAACTGGGAAAATTCTCGGAGATGCTTTACTATGTTGATAAAGTAGATTCAGGCGATCTGACAATTGATGAAATTCTGGATCCAAAAGGCTGGATACTTCTGGGATTTATTATGGATCCGCGCACCGGTCTTGGCCGTTTCCGCAGTTTTACGATCAGCAATTATGACTTAATGCTGAACCTTGCAAGCGCCTGCGCTGACAAACCAATTTCCGAAATATTACGCATGCCGGATGTAAAAGAGCGGCTTGATTTATACTTACAGCAAACAGAGCTTTTTATAAGAATGGTTAAGAGCCATGTTGTGATTATCGGTAATATAATAAAAGTTGATCTGCGCAATGTAGATACCATTTACGCCGGAAACAGATTCATGCTTTATACACTTTACCCGGAGAAGAATATCTCCATGTGGATTATAGACGGCCGCAATAAAATGAATGTCGCCGTTACAGTCGGTCACAGTATAATAAACCGTTCCAGCAATGTTGATGTCGGCTCCATGTTACTGGGTTACGGAGGCGGCGGCCACAAAAAGGTCGGCACTTGCCAGGTCGCCAATGAAGACGCCAACAGGATTATTGGCGAGATAATTGAAAAAATAAACAAAAAAAACCCTATTACCGCCTGATTTTTAGACCAGTATTCAAATATCAGGGTAAAAAACTTGTTTTTATTTGATAAAATGTCTTATAATAATAATATATGCCCGGAAAAGAAGCGAAAATCCCGCTTTCCAGAATATTTTCTCCGCAGAATGATAAATATATCAGTAAAAATTATATTGATATAATAATAGACGAAGATATTCCTGTTTTATGTATAAATAGAGAATCAAAAAGAGAACGGCTAATGCCTTTCAAGGTATTATATGATACCAATGATAATTTCTGGATGCAGGTAGGAAGCTGGGAGTATTTTTTTACCGATGAAAATTTTTCTATAATTAAGGAAAAAGCCGCCTCAAAACCGGTAGACTGGAATTCTAAATTATCCAGAGCTGATAATTACGGTAACGATGATGATTTGGAAGAACTTGATGTTGAAGTGGGTTATGGCAAAGAATACCATAATTTTTCCGGGATGTCCACAGAACAGAAAATAGAACGGCTGAATAAAGATAAAAAGCGTCTTAACGATCTGCTTCTTCAAAAAAGCAGGAATGAAGCTGATATTGCCAAAGCCCTTGTTGATACGACAAAAGACGCCGCTTTAATCAATCACACGGCTCTTGAGGACGCCATACTTCTTGCGGATCATGAGGCCAAAAAGCTCACTCAGGAACTTGTTAATTCCACCCACGAGATGGTTAAATCTTCGGCGCAGCTTGTCGCGGAGAATGTTTTTAATAACGATATGGTCAATACGCTTGTGCAAAAATCCAATGGTACGATTGTTCAGCACATGACGCGCGTTTACCTTAACGGAATTGCGTTTCTTTCGTTTTACAACAACCTGGTTTCTACATCCAGCGCCATCCAAAAATTACGGGTCACCTTTGCCGCCAAATACCGCAAGTATTATCATAAGCTGCTTCCGCACATGAGAATCGAAGATATTGTTCTGGAGCGCGTTTTTTACGGAGGCATGAGGGCCATTCCTCCCGAACTTTATTTTAAATGGGCTGTTGGTTTTTTAATTCACGATATCGGCAAGGCGGCTGCCGTTGAGTACCACGAAGGCGAAGGTTCATATGACAGGACCATCGTCATTGATCATGTAAAACAGGGTTTTAAATCCATAATGACCAAAACAAATTATCCGATGGAAGCAAGCCTTATTACCGGCTATCATCATGAATATTACGGCAATCCCGACGGCTACGGATATTTTCGCGCGTATCTTCAGCAGTATAAAAAGCAAAATCCGGACGCTAAAGTTGATTATTGCATCAGCTACGATCTGGAGCCTATAATGGACTACAATGCGCTCGCCTATTTTCCCGCGAAAGTCCTGGAAATAATTGACGTGTATGACAGCGTAACCGATCCTCACCGCGCCTACCGCAAGGCAATGTCACCTGAAGAAGCCCTTGTTATGATGCGCAAAGAATTTATTGAAAAAGACTATAAAATAGACGCAGTGCTTTTTGATATATTTTCTAGGTTTATCCGGGAACAGGAAAAGCAGAAAAACACTTAAAATGTATTTGTATTACACGAAATACTTCTTCAGCATATCCAAATCCAGTTGAGGATACACGGGAAAGCGCTCCATCAATGTCTTTACCCGCGAGTGAACTTCGCTTTTTACCGCTTCGTTAATATTGTATTTTGCCTTGCTGTTCTTTGACGGATCTTTTTTATCCGGTGACTGCGCCGTTCCTTTGATAACTTTAGCTATCAGCGAAGCAATCTCCGCCATTTCCGGCTTTTCCATTCCAAGAGTGGTAATCGCGGCTGTCCCGATTCTTAAGCCCGATGTGTACCACGGGCCGTTAGGATCGCGCGGGAGGCTGTTCCTGTTTACAGTTATGTGACATTCCTGTAGTGCGCTTTCCGCCTGTCTGCCCGTGATTCCGGCTTTATGAACATTGATTAACATCAGGTGGTTATCAGTCCCGCCTGTAAGAACTTCAAGGCCGTTTTCCATGCAGGATGCCGCAAGCGCTCTGCAGTTATCGACAATATTCTGCGAGTACTGTTTAAACTCCGGGGCTGCGGCTTCGCGGAAAGCGACAGCTTTGGCCGCTATTACATGGGGTAAAGGTCCGCCCATTGTCAGCGGACAGCCTTTATCCAGCTCCTCTGCGAATTCTTTTGTTGAAAGCACAAGGCCGGCGCGCGGGCCGCGAAGAGTTTTATGTGTCGTGCTTGTGACAACATGCGCCCAGGGAATTGGATCGTATTCGCCTGTGAAAACCTTGCCCGCGACAAGACCCGCAAAGTGCGCCATGTCCACCATAAAAACGCTGCCTGCTTTGTCCGCGATATCCCTCATTCGTTTAAAGTTGATTTTCCGCGGATACGCTGAATAGCCTGTTAAAAGAATGAACGGTTTTAATTCAAGAGCCTGTTTTTCTATTTCATCGTAATCAAGCAAGCCGTCTTTTTCTGAAACCGAGTAACTGTGAACATCAAACATTCTGCTTGAAATATTATTACGGTAACCGTGCGTTAAATGCCCGCCTGAATAATAATCCAGCGTTAAAAGGCGCTGGCTACCCATTGTTGTTTTTAACTCATTCCATTGCGCGTCATTAAGGCTGTAAAGGTTTGTCTGACCCCAATTTTTTAAAGCGGGACTTTCAATTTTTGCGCAGAGTATTGCCCAGTACGCTAGTAAATTTGCGTCAGAGCCGCAGTGCGGCTGTACATTCGCGTATTGCGCTCCGAAAAGTTTACACGCTTCCTGCGCCGCGAGCGTTTCAATCGCGTCAACATTTTCGGTTCCTCCGTAAAACCGGTGATATGCCGTTCCTTCCGCGTATTTATCTGTTAATAAATTGCCCATTGCAAGCTGCACCGCCATTGAACAGTAATTCTCACTTGCTATCAGCTTGACTCTCTTTCGCTGGTTCTCCAGTTCTTTCACTATCGAAGACGCGATTTCTGGGGTAACTTTGGAGATTTCTGTAAGGCTGCAAAGGTAAGCCAGAAGATTCGTATCTATTTTATCATTCGCGGCAAGGTATGCCGTAACCGGATTTGTATTCATAAGAAACTGTAACATACCGCCGTAAATAAAAAAAGAGCCTCTGTCAGACAGATTGAATTATATCCAATATCATTTTTATAAAGATTAAAGCCAAAACAATAAGTTTTGCGTATTAAAAATGCTTGTTTTAATAAATTCAAATGTATATAATTAAGTTGATTAACGTGAAAATATTACTAACATTTCTTTGTTTAATACTTTTTAACCTGCCTGTCTGGACGCAAACCGCCGATACTGAGCTGCCTGCTGTCAAAGTCGCCATAAGCGACGATCAATCAATTGTTATGGAACGTATATTATTCGAAGGACTGAAACGTTCAGGTTATCAGATGGTCGCCAAGGCAACCGGAATGCGCACTGCCGTAGCGGATGTGAATTACGGCGACGCTGATATTTTACCGGTTCAGACCGACGGCTGGGACATTTTGTATCCCAACCTGATTAAAGTTCCTGTAGCGATAGATAATGTGGAGTTTACCGCCTACTCCCTTAACAGCGCTTCTTATCAATTTTCAGGCTGGGAAGATATGGCCGGACTGCGGCTCGGTTATCGCTGGCAAAATGAATTTATTGCGAATAACATCAGGCGGGCAAATGCGCGGGAACTTGTAAGATTGAATGATATTGATGAATTATGGGCATCGCTGCTCAGCGGAGAAACAGATGTAATTCTGCTCCCGCGCATGTCGCATTATGAACACAGGTTCCCGCAGGGAATAAAGAGGGTTAGCGTATTTGAAAAGCAGCCTGTGTACAGTTATGTTCATAACAGGCACGATAATCTGGTTCCTCTTCTTGAAAAAGCGTATAATGATATGTTCGCGGACGGTACCATGTCCAGGATTCAAAGCAGCCAAAAGTTATCCGCAGACAAGCCTGTTATACTTTATATAAATTCCTATAGCGCCCAGAATGATCGTGAACACAGCCATATGGAATCCATCAGGCGGTTTCTTGAACAGGACATCGAATCAGCCTTTGAGATTTACAATTATTATTTAAATTCGGATGAGTTTAACAGACAAGCCAGATTTGACGCCATTGTCTCAGATATGATACGCACAAGTTTCGTTGATCATTATCCGGATTTGATTATCGCTTCCGGTAATGACGCTTTTACATTCGTGATGAATAATTACTATCTTTTGTTTCCCAATGTGCCGGTTTTGTTTTTCGGAGTTCACGGCCTTGAGGCGTCCATGCTGTACGGGCTGGAAGATCGTGTAACAGGAATTGCCGAAGAAATTTCTTTTTTGGAAACAGCCGCACATATGCTGCGGTTGTTTCCTGAGACAAAGCGTATCTTTATTCTAAACGATTATTCAAATTCAGCCAGTATAAAATTGCATGAGGATATTCAAAAAGCAATTGAAGGCGGCATGCCGGGCGCTGATGTTGAATTTGTTTTTAACGTGAACAAGCCGTTAGCCGAAATCATTGATGACATAAAAAGATTTGGTTCTGATACTCTTGTTCTGATTGGGAACTATATTTCAGACTCAGACGGTTCATTTTATTCCGAATCTGACGTGCAGACTCTCATATCACAGGCGTCCTTAAACCCTGTTTTCTGCCTGACCGCATCCTATATCGGGATCGGAACATTGGGCGGACTGCTTTCTTCAACAGATGCGCGTGATAAAGAAGCGGCTTTAATGGCGTCTGATTTGCTGAGAGGAAAACTGCCCTCTTTAGTTCCGGTTCTTTATAATTCAAAATCTCTTAATCAATGGCAGTTTGATTATGAAACGGCTAAAAAATTCAAGATAAATACAAGAGTTCTGCCGGCCAATCACGTTATTATTAATAGAACACTTCCCATATGGGAATCCAATCCGCTTGAGTTCCGCTTGATGATCGCGGTGGTGCTTGCAATTATTTTAATCGTTTTCGTTATTGTATACATCAGGGATTCAAGGAGACATAAAGTGTACGCAAAAAGGCTGCGTCAGGCGCGCGACGCAGCGCAGACCGCAAACAGAACCAAGTCGTCCTTTCTTGCGAATATGAGCCATGAAATCAGAACACCCATGAACAGCATCATCGGTTTTGCGGAACTTGCGCAAAGCAGCGATACTATCAAAAAAATCAAAGAGTATCTTTTTAACATTACAGAAAGCGCGCAGTGGCTTTTAAAAATTATCAATGATATTCTTGATATTTCCAAAATAGAATCCGGAAAAATTGATCTGGAAAATATACCTTTTGATTTGCATGATGTGCTTGAACATTGCAGGAATACAGTTATGCCAAAGGCCGAAGAAAAAGGGATACTGCTGTTTTGTTACTCCGAGCCTTCAGTTAACAAAAGATTACTGGGCGATCCTGTAAAACTGCGCCAGGTAATTATCAATTTACTTTCAAATGCCGTAAAATTTACTAATGCCGGATCTGTCAAACTGATGGCTTCTCTCGCGCACAGAAGCGGCAACAGCGTTACTATTTGTTTTGAAATAAAAGATTCAGGGATAGGGATGAGCCCTGAGCAGATCGAGAGGATTTTTGAGCCTTTTATGCAGGCTGACAGCAGCGTTACGCGCCGGTTCGGCGGTACAGGGCTTGGACTTCCAATATCAAAAAATATAATTGAATTGATGGGCGGAGAGCTGCATGTTGAAAGCGCGCTTAATATCGGCAGCAAGTTCAGTTTTGAAATTACATTTGATCTGACAGATGACAATAGCGAAACTCTTTTTCAGGATAAGCTGCCGTATCTTCACCGGAGACCGGAATTTTCAGGTGAAGTTCTGATTTGCGAGGATAACAGCCTGAACCGGCAGCTTATCTGCGATCATCTTTCTAGAGTAGGGCTAAAAACTGTTGTAGCACATAACGGCAGGGAAGGCCTTGACTGCGTTGAAGAACGCATGCAAAACGGGAAGAAACCTTTCGATTTGATTTTTATGGACATACATATGCCGGAAATGGACGGTCTTGAAGCGTCTTCCAAAATTATTAAGATGGGCGTAAAGACGCCGATAGTAGCTTTAACGGCAAATATAATGTCCGCGGAAAAGGAGATTTACAAAAAAAGCGGAATGATCGATTTTTTGGGAAAACCGTTTGCTTCGCAGGAATTATGGGAGCGCCTGATTAAATATATTCCTGTTACAGGTTATACCGTTATAGAGAATGGAAAGCAGCGTGAAGAAGATAAAAAAACTTTAATAAATGCGCAAATTGATTTTGCCAGAAATAATAAAACCGTATATCAGGATTTAATCAAAGCCATTGAATCCGGCGATTTTAAAAAAGCTCACAGAATGGTTCATACATTAAAGAGCAACGCGGGGCAAATAGGCGCGAAAAAACTTCAGGCTGCCGTAATGACAGCGGAGGAACTGCTTGCGGCGGTTTTAACCGGGGGAAAAAGCGATTCTTCCCTTCCCGGCAAAGATGAAATAATTGTTCTGGAAACCGAGTTGAAAACAGTAATGGATGAACTGTCTCCCTTGTTATCTGAAATTGAGGCAAAGAGGGCGGTTAAAACTTCTGACGCGCAAAAAATACGCGAAATACTCTCAAGGCTTGAGCCGATGCTGAAAAATAAAAATCCCGAGTGCGAGGATTTGCTTGACGATATACATTCAATACCGGGCTGCGATAAACTTGCGCGCCATATCGAAAATTTCAATTTCAAACAGGCGGCGGAAGAATTGGCGGAAATCATGAAAGAATGGGGGTGATTAAGTGAACGGCAGAAAGAAAAACAGCGTGCTTATTGTTGATGATGACAGGATGAGCATAAGCTCCCTGAAGAACATCCTGAGCCGTGAATATACCATTTACGCTTCAACCGACGGACAGGATGCGATTGAAACAATCCTTGAATATATGCCCGATATTATTTTACTCGATGTGCTTATGCCTGAAATGAACGGATATGAGGTAATTAACGCGCTGAAAAGATTTGATAAAACGCGGGACATTCCGGTTATTTTCATAACAGGTCTTGATGATATCCATGTTGAGGAAAAGGGACTTACCATGGGCGCCGTAGATTGTATTCAAAAACCTTTTACTCCCGCCAATGTCATGTTAAGGGTTAAAAATCAGATAAAGCTCCTTGAACGGCTCAGGCAGCAGGCATTGATGACAAAAATTGCACGTAATTTTTTAACGGACGCGCTTACTGTCTCGATATACTCTGACACGCTAAGGATTGTCGGAGAATTTATGGGTATTTCGACAATGCTTCTTTACAGATACGAAGAAAATAATAATGTGTTTGTATGCCGGAACGAATGGTTAAACCCTCAACTGGATTTAGAAACGCGCATAGGCGATAAAGCTGAGCTAAATGAAGGGATGATTGGCGCCATCGCTGGCTTACAGTCAGGTAAAGAAAGTTCATTGTATCTTCATTCCGGCAATCCCATATTCAGGGATTTTATTAATATGCACAAACATTACTTTGATAACTTCATAACAACACCTGTTTTTATAAAGGGAAAGATTTGCGCGTTTTTGGTTTTTTCAAAGGAAGACGATGAGTGGGAATGGAGTGAAAGCGAATTAAATCTCGCTGTTCTTGTTACAAGCATTTTTTCAGGCGTTTTTGAACGTGACGCGATGGCCGGTATTATTCTGGTAAAAGAACAGGCTGAATATTTAAGTCACGCAAAATCAGAATTCCTCTCGCGTGTAAGCCATGAAATGCGCACGCCAATGAACACCATTTTGGGCATGCTGCAGATATTTGAATTTTCAGGCATTCCTGAAAAAATGAAAGCCAACTTTGCTTTAATGAAAGACGCGTCTCAGACATTATTAAATTTAATAGAGGATATGCTTGATGTATCGGATATGGAATATGAAATATTCAGGCTTAATGAATCGGTTTTTAATTTTAATTCGATGATTAGCGATGCTTTGCTTGTTATAGACAATAAAGCATCCAAAAAATTTCAAATGTTTAATTACAGAATAGATCCCGGTATACCGGCTTCATTCACAGGCGATGAAAAGCGGCTTAAGCAGGTTATTGTCAATTTGCTGGCCAATGCGGTTAAGTTTACTCCTGTAAACGGAGAAATAAATTTTAATGTTTGTTTATTGCAAGGCGGGACAGAATTAAATAATGACAGCGAAGCCGCCTCGCTGCGGTTTGAAATTGCGGATAACGGGATAGGTATTTCCAAAGAGCATCATGAAAAACTTTTTCGGATTTTCGAACAGGCAGACGGCGGTGTTGACAGGGAATACAGCGGTATGGGAATCGGCCTTTCCATGTCAAAACGCATTATCGAAATGATGGAAGGTAAAATCTGGATAGAATCGGAAATGGGTAAAGGTACAAAAGTTTTTTTTACATGCCGGCTTAAAAAATAGCGTATGCCCTTTCGGACATACGCATTTATTGTCTACCGTGCCGCTGTTGAGAAGCGCGCCTGTCTGTATGAGCTTGTATCTGCTACCGCGATGGTTCCGACCGTTCTTTGGGCGTTTGTTATGCGCCGCTCCGGTGTCGGGTGTGTTTTTCCGAAACCTGAACCTGCTGTCTGTACGCTGCTTAACGCGTTTAGCATATCCAATAAACCTGACGGATTATAACCTGCGGAACCCAAAAGACGGGCTGCGGTATCATCAGCTTCAAATTCCTGAGACTGTGAATAACCGCTGTTTACCAGTGTAAGAACAATTTCTCCGACCGATTCATTAAAGACATCGGTTAACTGGTTTACATCCATTCCGGCTGCCGCTCCCGCCGCAGAAGTTCCGGTAACCAAAATAGCCTGCGTAACGCGGCTGGATTTAATTGCCTTTATGCTGTGCTGCAGCTGAATGTGCGCGACTTCATGCGCGATAACTGCCGCCAGAGCGTCTTCGGATCTTGCCGCGGAGATTAAACCGCGCGTAACAAATATATGTCCGCCTGATGTCGCGAAGGCGTTTATTTCATTGCTGTCAAGAATCGCAACGCGGTAACCATTGTAAACATCCGGGCGCGGTGAATTGATGGTTATTGCCGCGCAGATAAGATTAAGATAATTGGTCAGTGCAGGATTTCCGTTGTAAAGGGTGTAGGTTGTAAGAATGTTCGCGGCAACCGCTCTGCCGATATAGTATTCCTGTTCCGGAGTAATTTCTTCCGCCGCAGTGCCTATTGCTCTGGCGGATTGGCTTATCGCGTTGGCGACATTCTGATCAATAACTCCCACCGCGCTGGCTACCTGAGCGCCGACATCCGCTATTGCCGCGACCGTTTTGCATGAATACATCGCGCAGGAAAAAGCGATTAAAATAATTATAATAATGCTGATTTTTGTTTTCATTGGTTATCTCCCATTGCAAGGCGGCCTTCCTGCAGGAAGCGCAAAAGTTCATCTTCATTAACATTAATCGTCTGCTCAACCCTGTCTACTGCGGCAAAGTTAAGTTCCTGATGTCCGGTTTTATAAGATTGTTCAACTTCCGCATTAAAACCTTTTCCCGCAAGAGCTACTTCCCTTTGCGTAGCCGTGCTTGAGGTTCCCGACACTACCTGTCTTGTGGAAAAATTAGCCGACGCTGTCCATCCTGTAAGCGATGAATTTGACGCGCTTCTTACTTCCACAAATCTTCCGTCGACCTGTATTACCGTAACCTGAGCTCCGTATTCCAGAGTTCCGTTTGTTCTTGCAAACCACCCTGTCGATGCTTTAAGCGGCAGGTTTTTAACGGATACATAAAGAGTACCGCCCCTTGATATCTGCGCTGTCGCGATACCTGTTATAAACAGGATTAAACAAAAAATAATAAAAACTTTTTTCATTTTTTACCTCTCGTAATTAAGTATTTTATTATGAAAATCCAAATAAATCAACGAGGCTTTACATGAATGAACGTCCGTTAATTATTTCCAGTATACATTATTTCTCAGTCAGATTATCCACACCGTCATCCCACAATTCATCGTCAAACGGAGAAGATATCAGTTTATTGCATCTGTTAAGGTATTTCTTCGCGGCCATATCTGTGTTGTTTTTTCCGTATATCAGCTGAAAGATATTCTGAGCGGCGATGAAATTCTTTTCTTCGTAAAATTTGAATGCCTGCTCCCAGCTTTTTACCATATCCAAAAGTTCCGGCGAAGCCTCGGAGGCGATATCAAGAAGTTCGTAAAGCCGCAGCGGCGTATGGATACCGACAACTCTCACCCTGCTTAAAGGCCGCACAATAAACTCATCGCCGATAACCGATTTTGTGTACTCACTCATCAACATGCCGCCTGTGTCGTATTGTTTATTTACTCCTTCCAGCCTCGCGGCAAGATTAACGGCGTTTCCCATAATCGTGTAGTCCATCTTGTTGGGAGTTCCCATGTTTCCTACGACCATGTCCCCCGTATTAATGCCAAGCCTTGTAAAAATGGGATGAGGATCATCAATGCCTTTTATCGCTCCCTTTGCGGTCATCGCTTTCATGACTCCGGGTGTAACCAGCCCAAGGGCGAGCGCTTCGCGGTTTATTTCCTTTTCCGCCTTTTTCATATTAACAACCGCGCGGCAGGCCATGGACGCGTGGTTATCCATTTGTACAGGCGCGCCGAAGAAGGCTATAATCGCGTCTCCTTCGTATTTATCGATCGTTCCCTGATGGTTAAGAACAATGTTGCTCATTTTTGTCAGATAAAAATTGAGCAGCTCTACAAGTTTGGCAGGATCGCCCAGCGCTTCTGAAAAAGTCGAGAACGCGCGGATGTCGGTAAAGATAGCGGTCATCTCCCTCTTTTCACCGCCAAGTTTCAGCTGCGAAGGATCGGCGATGATCCTGTCTATGACTTTCGGCGACAGATACTGCGAGAACGCCTTTTTTATAAAGCGTTTCTGGCTGCCTTCTGTCGCGTAATTGTAGATGGTTACCGTGATAAAGCCCGCAATAGTTCCGGCAATGAAGGTAATCATCGGTATCCATAAACCGCCAAGCTGGTATGCGAAAAACGCGCCGGTTAAAATAAGCGCTATAATAAAAATCGTTCCTCCGACTGACAGCGTAATGCGGTTTGAAAACAATGCAAGACATACGACTAATGTGATTAATATAAACAGAATAATTAAATTTACAGTTTCGCTTGTTTCGCGGATAAAATCCCCGCGCAGCATATTGTCCAGCATTGTTATGTGACATCCCATACCGGGATATATCGATGATATGGGAGTGCTGAAAATATCAAAAAGCCCCTGCGCGTAAAAACCAAAAAATACATTGGCGCTTTTAAAATTTTCTGGCGTAAGCATCCACCAGGGTGTTCCCAAATTTGTAGCATAATTTCCAAACTCAAGATTATCACCCCTTTCATACGCTTCCAGGCTTAGGAGAATGTCCATCGCCCTGTACGGATGATAATTCTCCTTAAAATCTCCCCGGTAACGCAAAAGCGCATTGCCGTGTTCATCAACAGGTATTGAAATTCCTTCCCACTCAATTGTGCCTGTTCTGTTGTTGTAAAATATCTGCGTTCCGTATCCTGAAACAATCAGCGAAGCCGCCGAAAGACCCGGTAATGTTCTCCCGTCAAATAATGTAAAAGGTTTAAGCCTTCTTATAATTCCGTCCGAATCCGGGACGCCGGTAACGCTTCCCAGCGCGCCGGCAGAATCAATCAGGGTGCGAATCGGAAACTGGGCTTTCTCATCTTCGCCCACGCTGAAATTGCTCAGTATGGAATCAAAGTTTTCAACCCGGAACATGGGTTTGTTAACGTCCGCCGGCCAGAGTACGGTGTTTCCTGTCTGACTTGAAAACATGACTGTCTGCACAACATGACCGAAGCCCGCGGATGCTTTGGCAAAAGATTCATCGTCTTCCCTTGCGCTCAAACTGCGCAGCGCGTTAATAATTACGTTATATACGGAAAACATTGATGTTCTGGGTTCCGTAAGGGATTGAATCGGTCTTCCTGTGCCGGAATTATCCCATCTGTCAATCTGCCTTGCAAAACCTGATAAACTTTCTATGCTGTCTGTCAATTCCCTGTTTTGCGGTCGGCTGTCCTGCGCGACTTCTTCAAGCGCTTTTACCGCGTTATCGATTATTTCATCCTGTTTTGCGTTACGGTAGATGGAATGTTCGGAAAAGATAACGTCGAAGGCAACTGAACTTGCTTCGCTCAAATTCATGTAATTGACAATATCGGCGTATGCCTGCCTCGGCCACGGCCAGCCCCAGCCGCGCTCAAGCTGCGCCCAGTCAAGGCTGTCCTGCTCCAGCAGGATTACCACAATATCATTGGAAGCGCTGCGGTAAAATGAATCAGGCCAGAAAGGTTCAGACCAGAATTTATCGGCCCAGAATCTGACCCTGAAGTCATAGGATTTATATTCAAGATATTGAAAAACTCCCAGCAAATGCAAAGCGGTTATTATAAGGAAAACAAGGCTGATTATTATTACGGTTGTCAGTTTTTTTCCCAAATTTTTTATAGTAACCATATCACTATCCTTTTTATTTGATATATAATAAGTATAACAGGAGTTTATCATGGATATACAGCAAAAAAAGCAATCTTTTAAATGGGTCTGGATTACATCAACTGTCATTTTCTGCGTTTTATTTACTTTCGCGATAATTCCCGGAGCGGCAGCGCAGGGGAACCAAAATTCTGCGCAGAGACAGAATTACGCAAATCTGATGCAAAATGTTTTTAACTTTATTGTTCAGAATTATGTTGATGAAGTAGACCCGCATGCGCTTTTTGAAGGCGCGATGAACGGAATGTTCGGCGCTTTGAATGATCCGTACTCAATCTATATGACTGAATCAGATATGAAAGACATAAACGACACAACGCAGGGAAATTTCGGCGGAGTCGGACTTAATATAACAAAAGCCACATCCCCGCGTCCTGACGGAAAACCGATGTGGGTAGAAGTCGCCTCACCTATTGAAGATACTCCCGGATGGCGGGCCGGAATTAATCCCGGCGATTTTATCACGGAGATTAACGGGATCCCGACTGAAACCATTACGATGGACGAAGTGCTTGGTATGTTAAGAGGAACGCCGGGAGAGAGCGTAAGGCTTGTAATAAAACGCGGCGACAGGCTGGAATTTCCTGTTACGATTACCAGAGCCATTATTGAAGTGCCTACGGCAAAACAT
Organism: Treponema sp.; assembly: GCA_031256635.1. Lineage (GTDB taxonomy): Bacteria > Spirochaetota > Spirochaetia > Treponematales > Breznakiellaceae > WQXQ01. The sequence continues at coordinate 30,414 of JAIRQF010000081.1, forward strand.
GCAATGATCGGCAGTATCGGCTATTTAAAGCTCCTTACTTTTACGCCCTTTACCGCGGACAGAGCAAGGGACGCGGTTCTTGAATTCCAGAAAAACAACTACACCGGATTGATTCTGGACTTAAGGAATAATTACGGCGGACTGCTGGATTCGGCAGTTAAAGTATCCGATTTGTTTCTTGACGGTGGAGTTGTTGTAAGCATCAAATCAAGAATCTCTTATGAAAACCGCGTTTTTAACGCTGCCCGGACAGCGCTTGTTCCGGATAATATTCCGGTTATCGTTTTGATTAACAGAGGTTCCGCTTCTGCCTCGGAAATTGTCGCAGGCGCTCTTAAAGACAGGGGCCGGGCTTATCTTGTCGGAGAAAATTCATTTGGCAAAGGCTCAGTGCAAGGGGTCTTTCCGCTGAATAACGCCGGGTTTAGAATTACTACCGCCCGTTATTATACTCCAAGCGATGTAAATATTGATAAAGTCGGTATTCCGCCCGATCGTGAAATTTCGTTTCCCTCATATACAGAAGAAGACGCTATTCATATGAACGAGCTTATAAACGCGAACAGGATCCCGGTATTTGTCGGTCAAAATCCGCAAGCGAGCGCCGCTCAGGTTGATGAGTTTGCCCGTGTTCTGCAGAGCGAATACAGGCTTGATCTGCCGCTTCTCAGACGGTTAATCAGAGACGAGCTAAACCGAACAACTCTTGCTCCTGTTTATGACCTGGAATACGATGTTCAACTGCAGGAAGCTGTTAATATTTTACGCAGCGGCAATTATAACCTCTTGCTGCAGAACGCAAAGAGTCTGCGGGCATTGCAGGAGGAATCCGAAAACGAATTCGCGTTTGCGTCCTAGTGAATTTTGAAGCAGTTTATTCTTAAAAGCGGGCCTGACAGTGAAAATCTGATTAAGCTTGAAGGAAGCGATTATCATTATCTTGTTAATGTCCGCCGCCTTGCTGTAGGTGAATTTTTCCCGGCGCTTCTGCACGGCGGCGAAGAGGTAGTTATTCAGGTAGTTTCTATCGATCATGGCGTACTAACCGGTAAATGTACGCTTTCCGCTCCACAAACCGGGAGTTCTTCGGAGGTTTTACCTCAAATCATTTTATTTCAGGCGCTTCCAAAAGGCGACAAGATGGATTTGATCGTGCGACAGGCGGCGGAAGGCGGCATTGCCGCAATTGTTCCGTTTGTATCGGAATTCTCGGTTGGCAGAACTGGCGGACAGAAATTTTCCCGGTGGGAACGGATTATTAAAGAAGCAAGGCAGCAATGCGGCTCAAAGACTGCCACATCGCTTAATCCACCTGTGTCAATGAATGAATTATTCGAATATTGGAAATCATTGAATGGCGAACCGCTGGGACTTTTGTTTCACCATTTACCGCGGCAGGGTCTTGAACATGAAAGCCTTCACGGGTATCTTATTAGTAATCCCAAAGTAATTGTGCCGGTTATAGGACCGGAAGGGGGATTTTCCGAAAGGGAAGTTATCCTTTTTCTTGAAAACGGTTTCAGGTCTTTTACAATCGGGGATACTGTTTTGCGTACTGAAACAGCGGCTCTTTACTGCGCTGCCGCAATACGGATTTTACTGTTGGAGAGGGATTCGTGGGAACTGAAACAGACAAAGAAGGGGAATGTCCGCAGCGCGTAGAATTTTTAAAAGTTCCGGTTGATATTGTCACACCCGATCAGCTAAGCTCCATTGTTTATGACCTTCTAAAAACCAAAAAAGAACATAACATTGTTCTTCTTTCTCTCTGGGATCTGCTTCGCGCAAGAAGGAACGGCGAGTACCGTTCCTATGTTTTAAAAGCTACATTGGTTGTTCCAATTTCCAAAAGCCTTATAAGCGGTATCAAATTCCTTACGGGTAAAAAAGCGCACCGGTACATGCCATTCGATTTTATCATCAGCGTTCTGACCATTCTGGAGAACCGCGAGTTTACCTGTTATCTGCTCGGCGGCAAAAGAAAAATTCTGCAAAAAACCGAGCAAAATATCCGGCAGACTTTTCCCAAACTGCGCGTTGTAGGGCGTTTCCCCGGTTATTTTAAACGGCATGAAGAGCCTACCATCATCAAAGCCATAAAGAAATCGTCTCCTTCGCTGCTATTGGTCGGCAGAGGCGTCCGCGGCAAGGAACGCTGGATATCCAGAAATAACCTTGTGCTTGGAGAAGGCATGAGGCTGTGGTGCAGCGATATTTTCGATGTTTTTGCCGAAAAGAAAAAACACCCGTCGCGGGCCGCATTTAACGCCGGACTTGAATGGATAGGCTATTGCTTCCAAAAACCGATGAAATTTTTCAGAATTTTTCCGTACATCGGCTATAAGTTCCTGCTGCTGTATTATAAGTTATTCAAAAAATAGGGCTGCCAGTGTTTACTGGTACATTATAATATAAGGCCGCGGATTAAGCGCGTATACTTCGCTTGGCGTCATCAGCGGGTTATCATAGCCTGCGCCCGGTATTCCGAGATTGTAAAAAAGCTTAAAAGATTTAAGCGGCATATTTAGCGCGCGCGCGTTGTAAGCGTAAGTATTGCGTTTTATATTGGGAGGGCCGAAACCGTCCGCGCAGTGTATAAGCCTGACCCTGTTAAAATCAGTTTTTACATCAATGCGGTCCCTAATCATTACATGGTTGAATTGATGAATTACAAGCATGCGTTCGCCCGGAATATTGTTCTCGATCATATAATCTTCCATCACCTGCTGCGCGCGGATAATCTCTTCGGCCGTAACATGACCGACTTCTTCCATTGGTTTTGTTGTCCGCCATTCCGGATCGAGGGCAAGATGAACATTCGGGTAACGCAGATACGGCAGCATTCTTCTGAGCGAATCAATCGGATCATACCGGCCTATCTGATGATCGATAAAAACCAGAATATCATTTTTTAATCCGTATTCAATGTACCGCATAAGCGTGTCATTCGCCAGAATTCCGATTTCTCCGCGCGGCCAGACAGTTCCGTAAATTAAATAAAACGCCTTTTTTACTTTACGGCCTCCGCTTACAGCTTCATATTCGGCGGCCAGCGTTGTAAGCATTTGATCCAGTTCTTCAATCGAATGGCGTCCCAAGATGCCCATGTTCCGCGATGCCGGATGGCCGTAATACGCTAGTATATCGTTATTCAAAAGAAATGAAATTTGATACTCCGCCATTATACTGATGCTTTCCGCTTCTTCCCTTGTATAAACCCAATAGGGACGGGAATTTTCAGCTCTTTTCCAGTTGTTAATTGTTTCTGTAAAAAGCATGTGCGGAAAGACAGGCGCGTTTTTATTAAAAATATTTATATCCGGTATTGTGGCATATGCCTGTAAGGCGGAACATAATATTAACGGTAATAATAAATACTGGATGTTTTTTTTTGACAGCATATCTATTAAATTTCGGCATCCTGCGTTTATTTATGAATATCCATATGATTCCGCGCAATTATAACCAAAGATTAATTTTATGCAGCTTTGTGCAAATGAACCATGTTCCGAATACCAATATGGAAATACCCGGAAGCGGACCTATCCAGTTATCTGTATTTAACAGTATATGTCTGCCGGCGAGAGCAAGCATGATCCCGGCCGCGACATAATTATATTCTTTTGAGTCATTGTTTTTGGCGGAAATCAGGAAACTGACCGTTGTTGTAATGAAAACAACAAGCTCAATTAGTCTGAATATTGTATTAAAACCTGTCACCATGTTTATGGATGTGTCCCGGTTTAACACATCTATGGGAACGCCGATTGTAATAATCATGGCCGCGATAATCATAACAAAAATAACATAGCGGATTTTCTGCACTTCCAGCCCGGCTGAACATATACCGGCGGCAAATAACGAAAAAACACCGAAGAATCTGGTAAAAAGCAGCATTTGCGACGCAGCACGCACATAAACAGAGGGAAAATTGTAGATTAAATACAAAGGTAAAATTAGACGGATTACCTCAAATGATAATGAAATTGTAAAAATGGCGATATATAAAATTTCAGGCGCTGATGTTCGTTCAAAGAAGTAATATATCAGGATCATTGTCACCAATGAAAAAACCGCCAATATTCCCAAAGAAGCGTGAACGGCATAGAAATTAAATCCCAGAAAACGGCTGGTAACGGCATGGAAGATACTCGAAGGGCGCTGTGTCGTTTCCTCAAGACTGAGGCGTAAACTGCTGTCTGTCTCCCTGTAATTAGGTATTATCAGAAAGGAAGCCGCGATTATCAACAGTGTGCAAACAGCGCAAAAGGCAATTCCTGCTTTAAAAAAGGTGTTTCTTTCAGAAAGAGTCATTTTGATAAGTGTATCCCAGCAGGCTGTTTTCCTCAAGACAGGAAATGAAATTCCGATAATGAGAATTAAGGGGAACTCTATGTTATTGAAAAGAAACGTATTAATATTTGTGTTAATTCATTTAATATGCGTTTCTGCCATATGGGCAGGAGATACTGCCGTTTTTGTTGATTTGGGGTTCTCTCCTGACGGCAGAACTTATATGTTTGGACAGCATGGAGTATTATCGCCGTCTTTGCGGCCTTGGGCTGATTTATACATAGTAGACGTTGCAAGTAATAATTTTGTTCCAAACGGCAGAATTACCAGCACACAGACCGCCGCGATTAGAGCCGGGCAGGATGGCTCCGGTGTTCTGCATCAGCTTGTTTCCGGCAACGCGGCCCTTACCAGCCGTCATAACATTAATTTCCAGAACCAGGGACTGCCTCTGTATATCGCAAGGGATGAAAATCCTCCTTCCCGCGGCGAGAGAGTCACTTTCCGCGATTTTCTGTCCGGATGCAGTTATACGGCTCAGTTAATTCCCACAATTACAGGATCAGGCCAGAATGTAAGTTCCAGATTTCATATAACGCTGGAAGCCGCGTCAGCCAATGGCCAGGTAAAAACTTATACTGTCGGTACTCCTTCACTGGTGCGCCAGAAGATTGCCCAATATAACATTAAAAGAGTTCTGATCGATCCAAGCGGCAGCTCAATTATTTTTATTATTGAAATGAGACGCGCCGCGGAAAACGGATTTGATATCAGATATATGGCGGAAGCTGTCAGGCTCTAATGTCCTGTTATATTCCGTTTGCAAAATAACAAAATGCGTTAATTCCTTATTACATAAGGAATTAACTTAACTGTACAATCCGTTATTTGTATAAGACAGGACACTAGGCGACATATGCCTGTAATTTTCTTGCGCGCACCGGGTTTCTAAGCCTTGAAAGGGCTTTTTCTTCGATCTGGCGGATGCGTTCCTTGCTTAAATTGTAACGCGCGCCAATTTCTTTCAGCGACATTGCCTGCATGCCAAGACCGAAGTGGCAGCGTATAATATCTGCCTCGTCTTTTTCAAGAGAATTAAGGACTTTTTCAATATCATCTTTCATAATATTTTGTTCCGCGTTGTTGTCAGGAGAAACATAGCGGGTATCTTCAATTACCTCGCTTAACATCACGTTATTGTATTCCGTCATGGGATTATCCAAAGACAGTATTTCCCTTGATATTTCAAGAAGATCAGTGACATGATTTTTTTCCATGCTCAGTAATTCCGCAATTTCCCGGATTTCTTCTTCGGGCGACTGATGCTTATCAACAAATTTGACGGCTTTTTCAATTTTTACGAGATCTGCGGCGCGGTTAACGGGAAGCCTGATCATTCTAGCCTTCTCGCACAGCGCGCTCATAATTGCCTGGCGTATCCACCAAACCGCGTATGAAATAAAGTGATAACCTTTTTCCGCGTCAAAACGATCAGCGGCATTGATAAGGCCGATATTGCCCTCGCTGATTAAATCATCAAGCGGGAGCCCGAGTCCCTGGTATTTTTTAGCAACGGTAACAACAAAGCGCAGATTTGAGTTTACAAGTTTTTCTCTTGCGGCCATGCTGCCGGAGGCTGCCGCGAGAGCTGTTTCTTTTTCTTCTTCCCTGGTTAACAGGGGGATGCAATTTATCTCTTTAAGATAAATACCAAGATTATCTTCACTTCCTTTTCTTTTTCTTGAACTGTTCATATTTTCCACCTTTTTTTAATAAAGACAGGCATTAACTGTCTTAAAATGACAAACAATTGCAGGTATCCAATTAACCGGCTATCATTTCTCATTGATAAGGTAGCAAGAACCGTGCCAAGTAAATTTCATTAAAATTACACCAATTAAACAGAATAAATTGACATTAATAATATTTTTGTCCAAAACATGGTACATAGTAATGGGAATATTGACGCATATGTCAAAATAGACCAATAAACTGTGTCATTTTGGCCAATGTTTATCATCAATATGATAATTACCGGTTATACTAATGAAAATAACTTGAAAAATTTAAAAATTTAGATAAAATGTGTTAATAGCCGACATATTAAAGAGGAAATCTAAAAAGTGGGGTATTAAATGGTTCCTGCTCCTGAACTGGTTGTAGATGAAAACAAAATAAAAAAAGCCATTCAATCGGGACTTCCCCTGACAATTACGACATACACCCTTCCCAAAGAGATAGAAATCTATATAGAACAGGTAGTTGAGTCATTTCTCAGAAACATGAATCAGTCAAAGCTGAAGGATTATATTGTCTATTGCGTGCAGGAACTTGTTGTAAACGCAAAAAAAGCGAATACAAAACGGGTTTATTTTACGGAGCGCGGACTAAATATTAACAATGACAATGATTATGAAATAGGGATGGAAAATTTCAAAAATGAAACAATAAACAACATTGCCCATTACCTTCAGCTTCAGAAAGAAAAAGGACTTTATATAAAGGTAATTTTGCAAATCAAGCGAAACGTTATTTATCTGGAAATACGGAATAATGTAACAACAAATAAAATGGAGCAGCTGCGAATCCATGACAAGATGGCAAGATCAAGACAGTTCAATACTCTGGAAGACGCCCTTGCTCATGTGCTAGATGATTCCGAAGGCGCGGGACTTGGTCTTGTAATTCTCGCTTTAATGTTAAAAAAACTGGGACTTGATGAAGAAGCCTTTTCCATTAAAACAAATGGCAAATTTACAGTCGCAAGCATTTCAATCCCTCTTGAACAGGCATTGATAGACAACATGTCGGTTCTTTCCGATGAAATAGTGGAAAATATTAACAGCCTGCCGCATTTCCCGGAGAACATCTTAAATATACAAAAGCTTATCAATGACCCGAATTCAGACATGTCCACTATCGCCAGGCAAATATCAATGGATCCGGCGCTTACCGCGGATTTGTTAAAAATAGTGAACTCCGCGCAATACATGCTTTCCAAAAAAGTTGATAATATTTCCGAGGCTGTAAAAATGATCGGGATCAAGGGCATAAGGAATCTGCTTTATTCATACGGAACGCAGAAAGTCCTGGGCGATGATACGGCTGATAAAAAGAAATTGTGGGAACATTCGTACAAGACAGCTTTTTATGGCTATAACATAGTCAAGAATTTCAGGAATGATTCAAATCTTCTGGACGATGTTTATGTCGGCGGCATATTACATGATATGGGAAAAATTATATTTTCAAATGTACATCCGGATCTGCTTGATAAAATAAAGGGATTCTGCGCGGAAAAAAATGTTCCCGCTTCTACATTTGAAGATCTTTCGGCAGGAATGAATCACGCGGAGCTTGGCGCGTTAATCGCCGAAAAATGGAATTTTCCGGACAGGTTAGTAGCGGCAATCCGCTATCATCATGACCCGGAAGCCGCGCCGCCTGACTGCAGGGATCTTGTCGACACGGTTTACATCGCAAACATGTTCTGCGAATACCAGAACAACAATATCACATTTGATCAAATTGATACCGAACCACTTGAGAATCTGGGATTAAAAAACAAAAAACAGGTCGATAACCTTCTGGAACGTCTGTCAAAAGGATTTATAAAAGAAGGTCAGCTCTAAACAAATGGACAAATCCAGGATGCTTGTTCTCAATATTAACGGAATGCTGCTCCAGGCATTCTTCTGGTTTGGTTCCTGTACATACATGGCGTTCATGATAACGACGCTTATTGATTACGGATGGCGGGCAAGTTCCGCAGCGTCGGCGATTACCGCAATGGCCATTATCGCCATGCTGGTGCAACCTGTTTATGGATTTGTCAGCGATAAATACTTTTTGGAAAAAAAACTGACCGTCTCATTACTGGCGGCAACAGCTGTCTTGTTCGCTTTGCTGCCGTTATCGCTTGGCTCCGGAAACATGTTTTTAATTCTGCTTAACATGACAGGAATTACAGTGACAGGAATGCAGATTAACGGATTACTTGACGCGTGGATTGTAGGATTAAAACAGGAATTCCCTTCCATCAATTACGGACTGATAAGAGGATGCGGTTCTTTTGCATACGCGCTGTCCGCGCAATTAATGGGAGCGGTAACAGTTTCTTCCGGTCATGATATGCGGATGTGGATTGGCTGCGGATTCATCGCGCTAACTGCGGTTACTGCCCTGACTTTTCGTTCCGCAAGGCGCGGCAATTCTGATAATGCGCAGCAGTGTGCGGAACTTCCGGATATCAAAACAGAAAAAAAACCTGTCAGCCGGCTTACGGGCATGGAGGCGCTTAGGCTTGTATTCTCGTCAAAAAAATATGTCCTTCTGCTTTCTGTTTCATTCTTTCTGCTTTTAAGCAATGCCGCAATTACCACATTAATACAGCTTTTAACCCGTGACTTCGGCGGAACTACTGCGCAGATAGGAACAGCGACCGCTGTTATGGCTTTCAGTGAAGTGCCATTTATGTTTATGATGGCATTTTTAATTAAAAAGGCCGGATATAAAAAGCTGCTGATAGTATGCAGCCTGGCCTATGCCGTGCGAATGTTCATCACGGCGTCTGTCAGCACGGTAAACGGCCTTATTTATGTTCAGCTCCTTCAGGGGCTTTCTTACGCAGTACTGCTGCCTGTTTCAATGAGCTATCTTTCCCAAATCATTGATGAACGCGTCAGATCGACGGCTGTCACTGTTTATACCGCCGTTACAAACGCTCTTACAGGCATACTCGGCAATCTTATAACCTCCGCTTTTCTAACAGCCGGTTTTTCTGCGCAAAACGCGCTGGTTTTCTTTGTCATATCGGCGCTTATCGGTTTTATATTGACATTGTACGGCTGGATACGCGGGATATGGGATATTACCGACTGATTTATCATCTACACATACTCTTACATCCGTGTTATATTAAATGACTTATGTTTCTCAAGCGTTTGTCCATTCTCGGCTTCAAATCATTTGCTGACCGTACCGTAATCGAGTTTAACGATGGAATCACCGCACTTCTAGGCCCGAACGGCTGCGGAAAATCAAATGTTGTAGACGCGGTTAAGTGGGTTCTTGGAGAACATGCCATCAAATCCCTGCGCGCCGAAAAAATGGAAGACGTTATCTTCAGCGGCACGGAATCCCGCAAACCGATAAATGTGGCTGAAGTAGCCTTAAGCATAGCGAATGAAACCAATCTCCTTCCGATGGATATGCCGGAAATTGAGATAAAAAGGCGGCTGCACCGTTCAGGAGAAAGCGAATATTTTATCAACGGGGCGCAGGTACGGCTTAAGGATATCCGGGAACTTTTCTGGGATACAGGCGTAGGTAAAGCGGCTTATTCTGTAATGGAACAGGGCAAGATCGATCAGATACTTTCGTCAAAACCGGAAGAGCGCCGTTATTTATTTGAAGAAGCGGCGGGCATAACGCGCTACAAGGAACGCGGAGCCGAAGCTGAACGCAATCTTTCAAAAACTGAAGAAAATATACGTCAGGTTGAGTTAATTTTAAATGAAGTAAAACGATCCCACGACAGCCTTAAAATACAATCCGAAAAAACAATGAAATACCGCGGCCTGCGCGATGAGATATTCAATTATGAACTGGATATCCAGCTCCTGCGCCTGAAGCAGTTTAAATACGAGAGGGATGAAAAGAACGAAACGCTCAGGCGCAGAACCGCCGACCGCGATAAAATTCGCGCGGAAATGGAAGCGGAAAATAAAGCGCTGGAAGCGAACATGGACGAAGTAAACTCCATGGAAGCGCGGCTTGTCGAACTGCAAAAAAACATTTACGGCCTTGCGCTGGAAAAAAACGCGAAAGAAAATGAAATACGCCTTTTCAACGAACAGCTGAGCGAAAACAAAATTAAAATAGGGCAAAACGAAGAAAGAGAAAAACAGGCAATAAAGAAAATTACTGAGTTGAACGAAGACGCTTCAGGACAGGACGCTGTTGTAGAAGAACTGCGCAAACAATGCGAAAGCATAGAAGAAAACATAAAATCCTTTGAAGAAAATATCCATCTTGCGGCGGGGCGAATCAGCGAAAATGAAAAAGAGTCGCGCAAGGCCGAAGAAGAAATTATCGGCATTAATAAAAAATTAATTGCACTTGAAAAAGAACTTGCTAACATTACAGATGACATTGTCGCGGAGCTTGACGCGGGTCTGAAAAAAGCCGGCTATTCGGCAATTGAACGCAGAAACGCCGAAGAGGCGTTACACGAAACGCTCGGACGGCTCAGGGCGATTCTTTCAGGAAGGGAAGCTTTAATCCGCGATCTCGGCGCAGCCGCTAAAGCCGCGGCAAACAGCGAGGCTGCGATTTCTGTCTGCGCGGAAATAGGAAAAATTACTGATTCTCTTTTAACAGGACTGACAGAAGCTTCAGCCGGAGCGGACAGGGCTTTGGAACTTTTTAACAATTACCGCGAGCACACCCCGACTTTTATAGACGAGTTTCTGGCTCCGCAGGGAATTATTACAAAGAAGCGCGCGATAGACGAGCAAATCAGGGACGCGAAAGACGGCATTGAACAGAGGCGGCAGCGGATAAAAACGCTGCATGAAGATAACATCAGCCTTATGGCAAAGATCGACGAATACCGCGTCACACTTGAAAACCTGAAAGTAAACCGCGCGCAGATGAACGCGCGCGCGCAATCAGCCGAAGATCAGGCGCGGCTAATCAGGCGCGAACTGTCCGGGCAGGAGGGGCTTTTAAAAACAATCCGCGACGAACTTTCACTTTACAGAAAAAGACTGGATGAAATTGACAAGCGTATTACCGATATTAATTCAGAAATAAAAGGCATCGAAGAAAAAACAAAAGCGTATTCCGGCGAGCTTGAAAAACTTGAAAAGGACATACGCAAACGAAACGACAATGTCGCGAGCAAGAAAGTGGTTATAAACAAGCGAATGGCTGAACTTTCAAGGGTTCAGGATGCGCTTGAAAAAATCCACCTTGAGCTTGTTCAAGCGGAGATGGAAATTAAAAATACTCAGGAAAATTTCAGAGAGACCCACTCAAGGGATTTAATGGAATTTGAAGAGCGTATTTTCAGCATTACCGCGGCTCCGGCCGCGTTACGCGAAAAACTTGCCTCCTCGCGCGTAAAAATGAAGGAACTTGGTTCTGTAAATCTAATGGCTCCCGAAGAATACGCGGAAACAAAACAGCGTTACGATTTTTTAAGCAGCCAGATGGCGGATCTGCTGAAAGCCCGCAAAGACCTGGAGGATTTGACATCGGAAATAAGGCAGGAATCTTCACAGCTGTTCCTTGACACATATAACCGCATCAAGAAAAACTTTCACAACATGTTCCGCCGGCTGTTCGGAGGCGGGCGCGCGGAACTGCGGTTATCAGATCCGAACCATGTGCTTGAATCGGGCATCGAAATATTTGCGCAGCCGCCGGGAAAAAAACTGGAACATTTAAGCCTGCTGTCAGGAGGAGAATGTTCGATGACGGCGGTCGCGCTTCTTTTCGCCACCTACATGGTAAAGCCCAGCCCGTTCTGTCTGTTAGACGAAATTGACGCCGCCCTTGACGAGCAGAATGTAGGACGCTTTGTGCATCTTCTGCAGGAATTCAGCGATACAAGCCAGTTTATTATAATTACACATAACAAAAAAACTACAGCGGGAGCGGGAACACTGCTCGGCGTAACCATGCAGGAATCGGGTGTTACAAAACTGATTACGGTGCGTTTTAAAAACGGAGAGCTGGATATCGCGGAAGGGCCGCTGCCCCAGAGTGAACTGTGGGATACCGACGTTAAATATGAAGATGAGGATGTCCCGCCGGAAGAAGGCAGAGAACTGCCAATCGGGGTAAATGATCCGAAAAAAGTAACCGCGGAACAGCTGCGTCCGATTAGAGCGAAACAAAAATAAAGCGTAATAAAAAAGGAAATAATTATCACCGGTAAAATATCAGAAACAGATAGAAAAGGGATATAACATGGAAAAAAGAGAAAACTATCTTTATTATGGTGATAATATTGATATTTTACGTAACAAGATTGACAAAGAATCAGTAGACCTATGTTATATTGATCCTCCGTTTAACTCTAAAAGAAACTATAATCAAATATATAATAATATTGGCAAAGAAGATAAAGCTCAAACTATAGCGTTTGTTGATACATGGGAATGGGATGAAGCCGCCATTAAAGGATTTAATGAGATTCAAAGCGGTTCTTTCCCGGTAAAAGCAGCAGATTTAATTATTAGTCTTCAAAAAATACTTGGAAATGGAAGTTTACTCGCATATTTAACATCATTAACAATAAGAATTAATGAGATACACAAAGTATTAAAAAAAACAGGTTCTTTTTTTATACACTGCGATCCCGCTGCCAGTCATTATATAAAACTTATATGTGATTCTGTATTCTGTTCTCAAGGCGGAGATTTTTTAAATGAAATAATATGGCATTATAAACGATATACTGCCAAAAGCGGCAGGTTTCAAAGGCTTCATGATGTCATTTTTTGGTATTCCAAAGGTATTAATTATACTTTTAATGATATACGGGAAGGATATGGAGAAAAATCCGGAAAAAAAGACAGTCATTATAAACAAGACGTTGAAGGGAAATGGTATAGATGGCAAAAAAGAAAAGGAAAAGAGCCGTATAAAATATATTTATCAGAGGGAAGGCGGGTAGGAGATGTATGGGAAATCCCCATAATTAACGCGTCCGCCAGGGAAAGATTGGGTTATCCAACACAAAAACCTATAGAACTATTAAAAAAAATAATAAAATTTGCGTCAAATGAGAATGATACCGTTCTTGATTGTTATTGCGGCTGCGGTACTACAATAGATGCAGCAGAAGAATTAAAAAGAAAATGGATAGGCGTAGATATTACATATAATTCCATATGTTTAATTGAATATAGAATGATGAGCACATATAATAACGATGTTAGTTATAAATTATTTGGAATACCAAGAGATATTGAATCCGCAAAGGCTCTGGCTGAAAGAACAGACAGTACAAGAAAAGAATTTGAAAAATGGGCGATTCTTACGTTTACCAATAATAGAGCCATGATAAATGAAAAAAAAGGAAGCGATGGCGGTATTGATGGAAAAGCAAGAATACATGATAAAGACGGGTGGAAAGATGTATTGTTTTCAGTAAAATCAGGAAATTATACGATAGATATGGTTAGAGCCTTCAGAGATTCAATTAATGTAAATAATGCTATTTGCGGTTTTATGATAGTAATGGAAAAACCGACTAAAGGAATGATTCAAATTTCTAAAGAACTGGGCAGTTATAAAGGAACTTATGTAAAGGAAATTCCAAAAATGCAATTTATTATGGTACAGGAAATTATTGATAAGACAGCAGAATATCCATTTCTTGAATTTACAATGGAAGTTATTAAAAAAGCGGAAAAAAAAGAAATTGAAGAAGAATTTGAATTTGATGATGATTAAAATATATCTATTTTAAAAGCAGGTATAGAAAATTATTTCGCCTTGCCTTTCTTAAAAATAATTCCCTCTTCGCCTTTTCCTTTGGATACATCCGCTGTAATCGTATCTCCGTCCCGAATTGTACCTGCAAGCACCTGCCTTGCCAGAGGATTTTCAAGATCGCTTTGAATTGCCCGCTTTAGGGGACGCGCTCCGAACAGAGGATCGTAGCCGCGCTCCGCAATCAGGGTTTTCGCTTCGTCTGTCATCTTAAGGGTGATCTTCCGCAGGGAAAGCCGCTGTGAAAGAAACGTTAGCTGAATATCAACAATTTTGCCGATTTCATTTTTGCCGAGCCTGTTGAAAATTACGGTCTCGTCGATGCGGTTTAAAAATTCCGGACGAAAACTTGATTTAAGCAGTTCCATTAATGAATCGCGGATTGTTTTTATGTTTTTCGCCTGAAGAATCATATCAGAGCCGAGGTTACTCGTCATTATGATGATTACGTTTTTAAAATCAACAACGCGTCCCTGTCCGTCTGTCAGGCGGCCGTCATCCAGTATCTGTAAAAATACATTGAACACTTCAGGATGCGCTTTTTCAATTTCGTCAAAAAGGATGACGCTGTAGGGCCGCCGCCTGACCGCTTCGGTAAGCTGACCGCCCTGCTCATAGCCGATATACCCGGGTGGCGCGCCGATTAATCGGCTTACTGAATGTTTTTCCCCGTACTCGCTCATGTCAATTCTTGTGAGGGCTTTTTCGTCATTGAAAAGAAAATCAGCTAACGTTTTCGCAAGCTCGGTTTTTCCGACTCCAGTCGGACCAAGAAACAAAAAAGATCCCAAAGGCCGCGCCGCGTCGGAAAGTCCCGCTTTATTGCGTCTTATCGCGTCGGAGACAGCGGCAAGGGCTTCCCCCTGGCCTACCACGCGCTTTTCCAGAACTTTTTCAAGGTCAAGATATTTCTGCATTTCACCTGACAGCATTTTGGATACGGGGATTCCTGTCCACGCGGATACAACCGCGGCGATGTCCTCTTCGCTGACCTCTTCGCGTAACAGAGCGCCGCCTCCGGATGCCGCTTCCCTTTTTGCTTCCATTTGATCCGTAAGCAGCGTCAGCTGTTTCTGCGCTTCCGGAATTTTACCGTGTTTCACTTCCGCGGCTTTTGAGAGGTTTCCTTCGCGCTCGTAACGCGTCTCATCAATTTTTAATTCTTCTATCAGCTGCTTTATTTCGCGTATTTTCTGAATATCCGATTTTTCGCTTTCCCAGCGGGCTTTCATCGCGTCACGTTCGGATGTAAGGTCTGCGATTTCTTTTTCAAGTTTCGTTAAACGCTCTCTGGAAGCGGGATCTTCTTCGCGCGAAAGAGCCTGCCTTTCAATCGAAAGCTGCAATAACTTTCTCTCAAGTTTATCCAGCTCTGTAGGGCGGCTGTCCAATTCCATTTTCAAACGGCTTGCTGATTCATCAACCAGATCAATCGCCTTGTCGGGGAGAAAACGGCTTGTAATGTACCGGCTTGACAGTGTTGCGGCTGCGACAAGAGCCTCATCTTTAATCCGCACGCCGTGATGAACTTCATACCGTTCCTTAAGCCCGCGCAAAATAGCAATCGTATCTTCAACCGATGGTTCGGCCGTATAAATTTGCTGGAACCGGCGCTCAAGGGCGGCGTCCTTCTCAATATGTTTCCGGTATTCGTCTAACGTAGTCGCGCCGATACAACGGAGCTCTCCGCGGGCAAGCGCGGGCTTAAGCAGATTGGAAGCGTCTGTCGCTCCTTCGGCGGCTCCGGCTCCCACAAGCGTGTGAAGCTCGTCAATGAAAAGTATAATCTTTCCGTCCTGTGCCTGCACTTCGTGAATGACCGCTTTAAGACGCTCTTCAAATTCGCCCCGGAATTTCGCGCCTGCGACAAGCGCGCCGATATCAAGCGCAAGCAATTTTTTCCCTTTTAATCCATCGGGCACATCGCCTGCGACAATACGCCGCGCGAGCCCTTCGACAATCGCTGTCTTTCCGACTCCGGGCTCTCCGATAAGCACCGGATTATTTTTTGTTCTCCGGGAAAGCACTTGCATACAGCGGCGGATTTCCTCATCGCGCCCGATAACAGGGTCGATTTTTTCCTGTCTTGCAAGCGCGGTCAAATCGCGGCAGTAACGATCAAGCACCTGATATTTTTCTTCCGGGCTTTGATCTGTAACGCGGGAATTCCCTCTTACCAGTTTAAGCGCGTCAAGAATCGCGTTTTTATTTACTCCGGCCTTTTTTAAAATATCCGCTGCTTTGCCTTCCGACACGGCCATCGCAATCAGAATGTGCTCTGTTGACACATATTCGTCTTTAAGCGCCGATGCTTCCATTTCCGCTTTCGCGAGAATTTTTGTCAACACCGGCGAGTAATAAATTTGCGCCGCTTCTCCGAAAATTTTCGGCGTTCCCCTTACAAGAGCTTCGGCGTCAGATATAAGTTTTCCCGCATCTCCTCCAATCCGTTCGATGATTGGAGTAACAATTCCGTTTTCCTGCTGCAATAATGCCAAAAGAAGATGCTCATTTTCAATTTGAGAATGATCGCTTTTTTGAGCGATGGAAGCCGCGTCATTCAGCGCTTCCTGCGCTTTTATTGTAAATTTGTCATAATTCATAATATAGTCCTTAAATATAAAGATACTAATGTTTCAGAAATTCCTCAATGTTTTTCGGAAAGCGCGGAGTTTATCACAGACGAATATTACCGGGGACATATATAAACAAGAATGAATTTACAATGAGCAGTAATAATTAAAAATATTTACCGCTTCGTCTTGGCAACTTCACAAATGCGGCGGGCCATGTTGTCCAGAGAAACCTGTTCCATTACATGACCAAGCTCGTAGGCGACACGGGGCATTCCGTATACAACAGCGCTTGGTTCATCCTGACCCAGGGTTATACCGCCTTCTTTGTAAATTGTTCCAAGGTGCTGAGCTCCATCGCGACCCATTCCGGTCATGATAACTCCCAGCGCGTGATTGCTATAGCTCATTGCTACAGAAGCGAAAAGCACATCCGCCGAGGGCCTGTGCCCTGAAACCAGCGGGTTGTCAGAAAGACGGGCTACAGCGCCGCTGACTTTCTTTTCTACTTCAAGATGTTTATTACCCTGAGCGATAAGGATTCTGCCGGGGATGATTGGATCGCCGTCTTCCACTTCTTTTACATCAAGCGGGCATATCCGGTCAAGGCTCTTTGCGAATTCCATGGTAAAGCCTGCCGGCATATGCTGAACGACAACAATCGGAACCCTGAGATCGGCATCCAGTTTGGCGAATACCACGCGCAGCGCGTCAGGACCTCCCGTGCTGATGCCGATAGCGATAATTTCCGTATTCGCGGGACTACGCGCTCTGGCAGGCGCCTGCGCGGGAGTAATGGGAGCGGCGGCAGCCAGTTTGAAATGAACGGCTATATCAGACTGCTTCTCACTTGGCGACTTTGGCGTATACTCAGAAGGCGTTAGAACTTTTTTGCCTTGCTGTCTACGGTGAGCGCCGCCGTAACCGAGAAGCTTGGTTATAAGGGTTTCTTTTACTACATGAATATCTTCGGAAATTGAACCTGAAGGTTTCTGAACAAAGTCACTCGCGCCCAAGGAAAGGGCTTCCATCGTAATTTCCGCGCCTTTGGCGGCAACCGAAGATAGTATTACAACAGGAACATTTATCCCGCGTTTCTTTCGTTCTTTTAGGAATTCTATACCGTTCATTTCCGGCATTTCAAGATCAAGGCAGATAACATCAGGTTCAGCCCGTTGTATTTTCTGTAAAGCAAATAAACCGTTCATTGCTTTTTCGGCAACGACCAGCCCTGGCGTATCTTCAACCATACGGCCTATTAAATTGCGCATCAGCGCGGAGTCATCTACAATCAATACCGATATTTCATCAGACACGTTGCTCTCCTAATTATTTTTACAATACAATGTTGCCCATTCAGTTTTTAAGAATTCAAATTTTGTGGCCATACCAAACAAAGATTCCGAATGTCCGATAAATAAAAATGATTTTGGGGCCATGGCGTCCCAAAACCGGTTGATAACAGCGGTTTGCGCTACTTCATCAAAATAAATAATAACATTCCGGCAGAAAACAACATCGAAGTTTTTATTACCGGCGTCATTCTTCAGATTGTGATAGTCAAATTTTATTTTTGATTGAATGTCCGCATGGACTTTATATCCGCCGTCCACCTTATCGAAATATTTCTTAAGATAATCATCCGGAATTCCAACTATACGGCTTTCCGCGTAAAAACCCTCTTTGGCGGTCATTAAACATTTAAGCGATATATCACTGGCCATAATATCAAAAGTCCATGATTTCGGCAGAATTTCGGTTAATAACATAGCGATGGTATAAGGCTCTTCACCTGTAGAACATCCGGCGCTCCAGATTTTTATTGTACCGGGAAGTCTCTTAATTTTGATTAACTCAGGAACGACATATTTTTCAAATGCGTCGAACTGCGGCTGATTTCTGAAGAACCTGGTCAGGTTGGTTGTGATTGAATCAAGGAACCCCTTGAGTTCTTCTTTATTGCTTTTTATCGTATCAAGATAAGTAGAAACGGAGCTGACATTTTTCTCCCTGAGACGCTCTTTTAAGCGGCTTTCCAATATGGAACGATTGGTCGGTGTAAAGGTTATACCGCTTTCAGCATAAATAAGCGACCGGTATAATTCAAAATTAGTATCATTAAGAAAATCATTATCAGCCATACTATTATTTTAGGAGACTATTTAAAACATGTCAATTGTTATTTCAGTACACTTTAACATTTTTTCAAAAATATTAAAATATTTTAACATGGCAGTTATTTTTCATCATTTTTAGTATCATTATTTATGAATAATACGCAATTAATGAAACTTGATCTTCGCGCGCCTTTAATATATGAAAGAGCGGATAATATTACGGAAAACGATTTCAAAAAAGAACTAATTGGTGAAAACAAGGAAATTCTGCTCTGTTATGCGTTAAATATACAGGAAAGCCGCAGTATAGAGCCGGATCAGGATAAATTTCTTGACAGTTTATCATTTATTGGCAGAAAAACACCTTGTTCGGCGCAAAATGCACCAAATTCCATTATTGTTGCTTTACCGGCAGGAAAATACCTTTTCAACCAGTGCAGAGCATTAAAACCACTGGATCGGGAAGAATGGCTGTATATAGCGATTGAACAGCAGAAAGATGGTCTTTGGGAACGGCACAGTCCTGATAGCAGGCTTTATGTCCGCTATTTATTGGAAGACGAAGCGTTTGTAACACAGGTTTTCAGGCTGTTAAAAGAATAAATAGCCGCTTGCAAAACGCGCTTAGTGCGAACCTTTGATTCGATGCTGCGGCTAAGCAGTTTTTCGGGCTAACGCTCTGCAAAACTGCGGTATTTAAAGGAAGCTCTTACAAAACTGAAGTTTTACAAGAGCCTCAATCTTGTATCTTTTTACTTTTTTTTTCATACTTATATCAATGAATAAAATTGCTTTAATCTGTATTTTATTTATAAATATTTTCATGATTTCAACACCTGCGGAAAGCCAATTACGTTCATTTGACGCGTTATTCCCGGGAATTACAGAAAGACAAAAACAGAGAATTTTCACTGACGAAGGAATGATAAATTCTTTTTTAAGAAATGAAACTCCGTTATTTGTTCCCTCTTCAAACAGCGGTATTAATCTATGGCCTGTGGTTATGGAAAAAATCCCATCCCAAATGGTTGAAGCGCTTGCAGTAGTACCCTACAACAACAGACCGTTAAGCAGGCTTGATATTTACAATGTGCTGCAAAAAATCAGAAATTTATCCAATTACACCATAAATTCAAAATCCCGCGGAACAATTCCGCTTTTTGAAGGAAGCACCCGCATAGATACTCCAAACAGAAACAGGCCCATTCCGGATCCTCCGCCTGCGTTGATTCTCCCCAGTACTGAGACTATTTATGTGCGTGTTAAGGACGCTTTTTTCGGAAACACCTATTTAAGGGGAGACTTTTCAACAAGTTACTACGGAATTACATATAGATTAACCAATTCCACTACCATTTGGTATACGATATTTCCGGTAATGGGAACTGAAAAGCTGGCAATGGTTATTTACGCCGAACCGATTACGGAAGGATTGCTTGTGTACGGATTAGCCGGGCTTGATATACCGATGTTTATAGCCACGACAATAAACCTGGCCGACAATATTAACATGCGCGTAAGAATACTCATGAGCTGGTTAATTGACAATTTAAAAGAACTAAATTAATGTCCTGTTATATTCAAATGACGGATTGTACAGTTAAGTTAATTCCTTATGTAATAAGGAATTAACGCATTTTGTTATTTTGCAAACCGAATAAGACAGAACACTAAATCACAGCATCATACTATTTTTCTTGACAGCAGGGGATGAACGCGTACATTATTAATTATAGCTTAAAAAAATCAAAATAAAGCTATAATTTTCATATTTTTTCAGGAGGATTGAAAAATGAAGAGAGTCGGAATTATTGTATTGGCTTTGATTTTCTGCGCGTCAATGGTTTTCGCAGGCGGTAACAGGAATACCGGAACTACCGGAGCCAAAGAAATTACCATTATGCACGGTAAAATTGAAACTGATGCGGCGCTTAAGGCATATGCGGCGCTTTATGAAAGGCAAACCGGCATTAAAGTCAATGTCAGAAGCGTAGGCGGAGATCAAAGATTGGATGTAGTTTTAAGATCAATGCTGGCAGCAGGCGAAGAACCTGAGATCATTTGTATAGCAGGTAAGGCTGGATATGAGGAACATCTTCAGGGTAACAGGATTACGGACCTTTCGGATCAACCGTGGGTAAAAGATACAAGCGTTGCCTTTGTCGATCAATTTGGCAGAACTGTCGGATTTCCTTTAGCAATTGAAGGCTGGGGACTTGGTTATAATAAATCTATACTTGACAGAGCAGGAATTAATCCCGCTACTCTTACAAATATAAACGCCATCAAGTCTGCGTTTGAAAGAATTGATTCCATGAAAGATCAGCTCGGTATTGAAGCTGTTGTTTCAATGGCGGCAGGCCCGGATTTAATGTGGGTTCCCGGTGATCACGGTACAAACACTTACCTCGCGCTCGGCGTTCCGTACAATAGTTCAAGGTACCTTGATATGATGCTCAGGGGAGAAGCAGATACTACCCGCCTTACAGCGTTTGGTGAATATATGGATCTTCTGTTCAGGTATTCAAACAGGACTACCCTTCTTGCAGGCGGTTACGATCAGCAGGTCGGCGAATTTGCATTGGGAAGAACTGCGTTCATTCATCAGGGTAACTGGATTGATCCCAACCTGGCTGATTTCGGAGCCAGATTTGAAGTTGGCTATGCGCCCCATGCGATGCTTCCCGAAAACACAGACGGTATTTTTGTTGGAGCTCCGTGGTATTACATTATAAACGCAAAATCAGCCAATGTTGAAGAAGCCAAGAAATTCCTCACCGCAATGGCATCTACCCGCGAAGGTCATGAATACATGGTCACCAATGCAGGAATGATTCCCGCGTTTAAATCTGTAACACTTACTCCTTCCGGCGGATTCTCAAAAGCCGTTCAGGCGTATTCAAATCAGGGCAAGGTTTATCCATGGCTTCAGAATGATATGCCAACCGGTTTTGGTCAGGAAAGGCTTGGACCGATTTACAATCAGCTTGCATCAGGAAGTATTAATGTGCAGAGGTTTGTAGAATTATTCAGAAACGCTGTCGCTTCCCTTGACAGGTAATTTTAGCTAAGTACAGAAATTAAAAACAGGAGCATTGTTCTGAATTGAACAATGTTTCCTGTTTTTTGCGTTTTATTTAAGGAGGAGATATGGGTTCGGCTCGCATAAAAAGTAAGCCGCGGTACGACTTAACTTTTTTCCTTTTCTTATTTCCTTCGGTATTTGCTTTCATAATGGTTATTATCATTCCGTTCTTTATGGGGATTTATTTTTCCTTTACTGACTGGATTGCAATAACAGGCGCTAAAACTACATTTGTTGGGCTTAAAAATTACTTTACTGTACTTAAAGATGTCACCTTTCTTAATTCTTTCATAGTTACAATAATTTATGCAATTTTAAACATCGCAATGATTAATATATGCGCGTTTTTCCTGGCGCTTTTGGTAACTCAAAAATTAAAATTTTCAAATTTTTACCGCGCGGGTTTTTTCCTTCCAAATCTTATCGGCGGTATAATATTAGGCTATATTTGGCAGTTTATTTTCAATAACGCCATACCTGCTTTCGGTAAATTGATTGAGTTTAACTGGCTAAGGGAAAATTTATTTTTAATAAACAGAAATTTAGCCATGCTTGCGATTGTCGCTGTCGGCACATGGCAGTACGCCGGTTATATCATGATGATTTATGTCGCCGCGATACAGGGGATACCTGAATCATTGCTTGAAGCCGCGGAAATTGACGGAGTAAGTTCCGGGCAGCGTCTGCGATATATTATCTTCCCGCTTGTCGCTCCCGCATTCACAATTTCCATGTTTCTTACGCTTGTTAACTCGTTTAAACAGTTCGATGTAAATTACGCGCTGACGAATGGCGGGCCGTCGGGCATGTTTATGGACAGGGTCGTTATGACTACAGAGTTTCTTGCGTTAAATATTTATAAATCGGCTTTTGCATACAATCAGCTCGCGCAGGGACAGGCCAAGGCGGTTATTTTCTTTATTGTGCTTGCGGTTATTTCCATCATTCAGGTAAGAGCCAACAAAAAGAGGGAGATTGAAATGTGATGAAAATAAAAAAAATCTTCATTCTTGAAATTGCCGCCATGGTACTTTTTATTATTTACATGATACCATTTGTGCTTGTTATCATGAACGCATCAAAGCCATCAATACGGATTATTGCGGATCCAATAGCATTACCTGAAAATCCCATGCAAATATTTACAAATATTAAAACGGTGTTTGTGAGTCCCAATGTTCGTTATCCAGCATCGTTCATTACTTCTTTTATAATAACTGTGATTTCAGTGGTTCTTCTTGTGTTAATTTCTTCAATGGCAGCCTGGGTTCTTGTACGTTATAAAACAAAATTGTCTGGCATAATATTTCTTGTGTTTGTATCTGCAATGGTTATCCCTTTTCAGGTTGTAATGTTTCCGCTTGTTTCATGGTTTCGCATGATAGAAGTTGCGCTGGGTCTTACAGGATCGTTTCGGCTTCTTCAGAATTATCCGGGAATAATTTTCGCGTATCTGGGTTTCGGCTGTTCGCTTTCAATATTCCTTTTCCACGGTTTTATCAAGACAGTTCCCCTGGAACTGGAAGAAGCTGCAACAATCGACGGCTGTTCAAAACCGGCCGTATTTTTTAAGATTGTTTTCCCGATACTTACTCCAATTACAGTTACCGTAATTATTTTAAACAGCATGTGGATTTGGAACGATTTTCTCCTTCCATTGCTGGTACTTGGCGGCGGAAACAAGGTTCAGACATTACCGCTTGGCGTTGCTAATTTTGTCGGCTCATTTTTACGAAGGTGGGATTTAATCCTTACATCAACCTTAATGGCGATGCTGCCTGTAATAATTTTATTTTTATTTCTACAAAAATATATCATTAAGGGAATCGTAGACGGCGCTGTAAAAGGGTAAATTCTTGACTTATGGTCAAAAAAGTAGTATTTTAGTAGCATGATTACAAAGACAAAAAAGTCTGTTTCTCTGTCAAATTCACTGCTGGAAGAACTCGCCTCTGTTAACCAAAATATGAATATTTCGCAATTTATTGAATCCGCGGTTATTCATTATATTAATGAATTAAAACGGCAGGAACGGATTAAAAATGATATTAAAATAATTAATGCCAACGCAGAACGTTTTAAGAAAGAAGCGGAAGAGAATCTTGAATTTCAGGATGAATCATGAAACGGGGAGAATTATATCGTGTTTTTTCAGCATCCAAAACAGATATAAAAAAACATAGGGTATATGTGATTGTGTCAAGGCAAGAACTGATTGATAATACATACTCAACAATAATTTGCGCTCCAGTTTACACAAACTATGATGGTTTAAGTACTCAGGTTCAGGTTGGCATTGAAGAAGGATTAAAACATCAAAGCGCAATACGCTGCGATGAACTTATCAGTATTTTAAAAACAAGGCTGACAGATTATATAGGTTTTTTGTCTGACAAGAAGCTTTATGAAATGGCACAGGCGCTATCTATTGCAATCGGTATTTTTTAAATTTCTTAGCCTTATCTTCTTTGTTGACAGAATCCCAATCCCCTCCTAAACTTATTGTATGAACATATCCACATATACAGTTAAACCAAAGCTTCCTCCGGTTTTGAAGCCTTTGGAGGAGATTGCCCACAATCTCTGGTTATCATGGAATTATGACGCGGTTCAGCTTTTTATCAGGCTGGATTATGATAGCTGGCTGGAGTCTCATCAAAGCCCTGTGCGGACTCTGGGAATGGTAAGTCAGGAAAGGCTTGCGCAGGTAGTTAAGGACGATTCCTATCTTGCGGCGCTCAAGGAAGTTTACGGACGGTTTCTACAGTATAAAAAAAGGGAAACATGGTACCGCGGCAGCCATAAGGATGTAGTGGCCTATTTCTCCATGGAGTACGGAATGGACGCCTCTCTTCCGATTTATTC
Source organism: Treponema sp. (assembly GCA_031256635.1). Classification (GTDB taxonomy): domain Bacteria; phylum Spirochaetota; class Spirochaetia; order Treponematales; family Breznakiellaceae; genus WQXQ01. The sequence goes on from JAIRQF010000081.1 coordinate 54,854, forward strand.
AGGCGGCCTTGGTATTCTGTCAGGGGATCATATGAAAACTTCTTCGGATATGGATCTGCCTCTTGTCGGGATCGGGCTGTTGTACCGGCAGGGTTATTTTAAGCAAATGTTGAACGCTGACGGTTATCAGCAGGAAGGCTACCCTGAGAACGACTGGTATAATATGCCGGTAGAGAGAAAGAACGGCAAGGACGGACAGCCGTTAAAAATTACTGTGGATTTGGCAGGAAAGCAGGCGGTTGCCCAGATTTGGGAAGTCAAAGTAGGCCGCTCTTCGCTTTATTTATTGGATACCAATATTGATGAAAATTCGCAGGATATCCGCAATGTTACCGCGGCTCTTTACGGCGGCGATAAAGAAACCCGAATGCAGCAGGAGATTCTTCTTGGTATAGGCGGTATCCGCGCTTTACGCGCGCTTGGAATTAATCCCGCCGCTACCCACATGAACGAAGGACATTCAGCGTTTCTCGGACTTGAACGTGTCCGCGAAATCATGGGCGAGAAAAGCTTCTCTTTTGAAGAAGCCCGCGAAGCGATATGGCCGACTAATATTTTTACTACCCATACTCCGGTTCCGGCAGGAAACGAACGCTTTGATATTCCCATGATGGAAAAATATTTCCGCAGCTGGCCGCAAGTGCTTGGCATTTCCTGGAAAGACTTCGTCGGACTTGGGAGAATAAATGTTAACGATGATCGTGAAACTTTCTGCATGACGGTTCTCGCTCTAAAAATGGCGGCTTACGCCAACGGAGTTGCGAAACTTCACGGAGTCGTATCGCGCGATATGTGGAAAGATATGTGGCCAAGGCTTCCGTTAAACGAAGTTCCAATCGGGCATGTTACAAACGGCGTTCATACCCGCACATGGATTTCTTCCGGTATGCTTGATTTATTAGACCGTTATTTTGGCCCTCAATTTGAAGACAAACCTACAGAGCTGTCAATCTGGGAGAGAATGGATCGTATCTCCGATGAAGAGCTGTGGCGCACGCATGAACGCCGCAGGGAACGGCTTGTCGCCTTTGCGCGCGAGCGAATCCGCGAGCAGTATAAACGCACCGGCGCCATGGAGAGGCGAATCCGTCAGGCGGAAGATGTTCTTTCCCCTTACGCGTTAACCCTTTGTTTCGCGCGCCGGTTTGCTACTTATAAGCGCGGCAATCTTCTTTTAAGAGACCCCGAACGCCTGTTGCGTCTTGTCCGTGATAACGACAAGCCTATCCAGTTGATTTTCGCGGGAAAGGCGCATCCTCATGATATGCCGGGAAAAGAGCTTATCCGCGAAATAATTCACTTTGCCGATAAGTACGATGTTTCAAGCCGGATTGTATTTGTAGAAAATTACGATATAAGCGTCGCCAAGTATTTAACTTCAGGCGGAGATGGTTGGCTTAACACTCCGCGCCGTCCGATGGAAGCGTCCGGTACAAGCGGCATGAAGGCCGCGATGAACGGCGTTCTTAACTGTTCAATTCTGGACGGCTGGTGGGACGAAGCGTATAATCCGGAAGTGGGCTGGGCAATCGGCCACGGCGAGCAGTATCAGGATGAAAGACTTCAGGACGATATTGAAAGCAAAGCGTTATACGATCTTCTGGAGAGGGAAATTATTCCGATGTTCTACGACAGGGGCCGCGACGGGCTTCCCCGCGAATGGATTAAAATGATGAAGGACTGCATGATGCATATTGGGCAGTCAATGGCAAGCCACCGGATGCTCATGGATTATTCAAATCAGTTTTACTTCCCCGCGCTTAAAAATTACCGCCGTTTCAGCAAGGATGATTATGCCGAAGCAAAATCGCTTGCGGCGTATTTCGGCAAACTGCATCAGTCATGGGATAACCTCAAAATTGTCAGGATTGAATCCAACGCCAAACCTGTTATGCAGCGCGGCGATATGCTTACAGTTACCGCCTACCTTGATTTGGGCAGTATTTCACCTAACGAGCTGCAGGTTGAGCTGTATCACGGCGCGATATCGAATCAAACCAGCGGCATAAACCCGCTCGAAGCAAAAAAAGCGGAAATGAAATGGCTGAGGGACGAGGAAAATCTAAATCTGTTCCAGGTTCGCGTTGAATGCACCGATACAGGCATGCAGGGCCACACGGTCCGCATCCTTCCCAAACATGACGCGCTGATTCATCCGTACCGGAGCGGTTTTATCAAGTGGGCGTAAGCCCGGATAAAAAGGCAGTAACCTTGAAAACCTGCCAATAATTAAAACAAGGAGCATTTAATGTCTAACCAGCCCTCCTCTTTTCGTTACCTTGATGTGGTCGCGTCTTTTTTTGTCGGTATTCTCATAGTCAGCAATATTGCCTCTTCTGCGAAAATTGTTGACATGGGTATTTCGCTCTTTTCGGTTCCGCTTGCTTTTGACGGCGGTACAATTTTGTTTCCATTTGTTTATATACTTGGCGATGTTTTAACCGAAGTCTACGGATTTAAAACTACAAGGCGCGTTATCTGGACAGGATTCGCAGCGATGGCTTTAACCGCGCTGGTTTTTTTTATTCTTGGGGTGCTGCCTGCTGAGTCTTTCTGGGAAGCCGATGTAGGTAATGACGCGTACAACTCTGTTCTGGGCGGAATGAGCTACGGCGGGATAGTTCTTGCGAGTCTTGCTGCGTACCTTGCCGGTGAGTTTTCAAATGCCTCCATTCTTTCAAAACTGAAGGTAAAAATGAAGGGGCGCTTACTTTGGGTGCGCACTATCGGCTCGTCTCTTGTAGGCCAGTTTCTGGATACGATGATTTTTATTCTGATAGCAAGCGCCGCAGGAGTCTTTGGGTGGGAAATTTTCTGGAGTCTTGTATTAACGAATTATATTTTAAAATGCGGAATAGAAGCTTTAATGACTCCTTTTACATATTTGACAGCGCGCTTTCTTAAAAAGAAAGAAGGGATCGATGTTTATGACGCTTAAACACTTATGCGGATTTCCTCAGGCGCTTGATTCGCCGCTTATTATTTCATAAAGCCTTTCAAGATCATCCATTGAGTAATAATCAATATGGATGCGGCCTTTGTTCAAATCACCGTCAATAATCACTTTTGTTCCAAGCCTTGTGAAGAATTTTTCTGTCATTTCATTTATTTCCGGCGGTTGTTGTTTGCTTTTCTTTACAGCGGCAGTTTTTTCTTTACCTTCATTCGCGTTTAGCGCGGACGCCCGTTTTTCCGCTTCCCTTACCGAGACATCATTGGCAAGTATTTCCCTGTAGAGTTTTTCCCTTGCCGCCGTATTGTTGACAGAAAGAAGAGCTCTTGCGTGCCCTGAGCTTACCTTTCCGTCTTCAAGGCTTTTTTGTATTTCCACAGGCAGCTTTAAAAGACGGAGCGCGTTCGCGACAGTGGAACGGTTTTTCCCCATTCTTGACGCAAGCTCTTCCTGGGAAAGGTTTGAAAAATCCATCAGGTTTTTAAAGGCGGCGGCTTCTTCAATCGGATTTAAAGCGCTTCGCTGAATATTTTCGATAAGCGAGATTTCAAGCCGTTTTTGATCCGTGTAGTCCCTGATGATTACAGGAACTGTGCCGAGTCCCGCAAGCTTTGCGGCGCGGGTTCTTCGCTCTCCTGCGATGATAATGTAAGTACCGTCCCCGGTATTTGCCGCGATTATCGGCTGTATTATGCCGTAAATTTTGATTGATTCAGCCATCTCTTGGAGCTCGGTTTCGTCAAAATTTTTTCGGGGTTGGCCTGGATTCGCGACAAGTTTATCAACCGGCAATTGAACTATATTTTGTGAATTGTCTTTTTTTTCTGTTTTTGATAAAGGATTATTATCTTCGATATTGTCATTGTTATCCAACAGTGCATTAAGACCCCTTCCAAGGCCGATTCTACGCGCCATTCTTTCCTCCTGTTCTGCGAAGCAATTCCTGGGCCAGCGCGTTATACGCTCTTGCTCCGGGGCATTGCTTGTCGTAAAGAGAGATTGGCATACCGTAAGAAGGCGCCTCTGAAAGCCTTATATTGCGCGGAATGATTGTATTTAAAACTTTATCCTTATAAGTCGCGCTGATGAGTTTAATTACATCGTTTGCAAGGCGTGTGCGCGGATCGTACATTGTAAAAAAAATGCCGCCGATTTTCAGGGACGGATTTAAACTTTCCTGTATCAGTTCTGTTGTATGAAGGAGCTGTTTGAGCCCTTCCATTGCGAAATATTCGCATTGCATTGGAATAAGAACCAGATTACCCGCCGCAAGACCGTTCATGGTAAGCTGGCCAAGGCTTGGAGGACAATCGATCAAAATATAATCATATTTTTCATTAATCGGAGCCAGAGCTTTTTTCAGGAAAAAATTGCGCTCTTTTTGGTCTATTAATTCAACGGCGGCTCCTGAAAGGTCAGGGCTTGCGGGAATTACGTCCAGATTCGCGGTTTCTGTCTTTTTTATAACCTCTTGCGGGGAAGCAGAACCTGAGAGCAGTTCATAAATACCGGGGGTGGGCAGGCTGATCCCGATGCCGCTTGTCAGGTTTGCCTGCGCGTCAAAGTCGACCAAAAGGATGGATTTTCCGGCTTCAGCCATAAAAGCGCCGATATTTATAGCTGAGGTAGTTTTTCCAACGCCGCCTTTCTGGTTTACAAAGACACAAATCGATCCCATGGGTATAATGTAACAAATTAGGTAATATCAGGCAATAGTACGGGGTAATATGAATTTTGTAACAATTGATTTTGAAACAGCCATTTATTCACAGGAAAGCGCATGTTCTGTCGGCCTTGTCAGATTTCTGGACGGGAAAGCCGCCGATACTTTCTATTCGCTTATTAGGCCGCCTAAACTGTATATCCGCCCCGATTTTACGGAAATTCACGGATTGACGGTAGATGATGTAAAAGACGCTCCCGCCTTTAATGAGATTTGGGACAGCGGCATAAAACCCTTTATCGGCGATCTTCCGTTAGCTGCTCATAACGCGCAGTTTGATATGGGGGTGCTGCAGGCGGTTTTACGGTGGTACGAGCTTGACATTCCTAAGCTGTCATATTTTTGTACTTGCCGTCTTGCCCGCCGCAGCTGGCCGCAGCTAAGATCGCACGCGCTGACTAATCTTGCCAAACATTTCGGCATTGTCTACGAAGCCCATAACGCCCTTGATGACGCGATGACTTGCGGTAAACTGGTGCTGATGTCCGGCGAAAAATACGGCAGCAAAGATATCAAGCAGCTTCTTTCGCGCGCCGGAGTAAGAATGGATACATTGAAGGAGAATAGATATATTTCCAATAATTAGTTATAATTTCCAAAGGAGTATGCCTTTATGAGCGATTCTGAAAAATTGAATGATATTCCGATCAGCTCTGTTGATTCACCGTCTGTAGTGCTGGAGCTTATCCACCAGCTAAAGATTAAAGATGTAATGACAACCGCTGTTCTTTCCGGTAACAAGAAACAGACAATGAGGCACATTCAGGCTTTATTGCGGGAAAACAAAGTGGCGGGTATTCCCATAGTTGAAGACAATAAGCTGATTGGGCTTGTCTCTACCGAAGATATTATTAACGCGCTTGATAAAGGATATATAAATTCTTTGGTAGAAGAAAAAATGACCAAAGATATTATTCATTTACAGGATGACATGCCTTTATCATTCGCGATCTCATATATCAATAAATACAGGTACGGCCGGTTTCCCGTTCTTAACAAGAATAGTGAACTTGTCGGTATTCTTACATCGTCTGATGTAATAAGGAGTTTGCTAATCGAGATGAACCGTGAAGTACTTCGGCTTGAGAAGCTGCACAAGGATTCTGTGGAAGCCGCTTATTCAATATTTTCCGAAATGGAGTTTACAACGACGCATTATAATTTTGAAACAGCCGGAAGAGCTTCTACCGAAATTAAAAAGGCCCTTAAACAAAGGAACTTTGATCCGAAATTAATCAGGCGGGTTGCCATTGCCTGTTATGAGCTTGAGATAAATCAGGTTGTTCATTCCAACGGCGGGGCCATGCGCTGCTCAATTTATCCTGATAAGGTGATAGTTGTCGCCGCGGATACGGGCCCCGGTATTGAAGATGTAAATCTTGCGCTGAAGGAAGGTTATTCCACTGCTAACGAATATATCCGTTCTCTTGGCTTCGGCGCCGGGATGGGCCTTGCGAACACAAAGAGGGTCTCTGACGAGTTTACGATTAATTCACAGCCGGGTAAGGGGACTACAGTCCGTTCTGTTGTGTTTGTGAACTCTGAAAAAGACGAGACTTAAATTTCATACAGGGAGCGTGATATGAAAATATCGGAAATTGCCGCCGCCATTAACGCTGAAATCTGTCAGAATGAATTTGAGGATTCCGATGTAACATGCGCGTATACGTCAGACCTTCTTTCCGATGTGATGGCGAACGCGAAAGACGGAGGCGCGCTTATTACCATTCAGGCTCACAAGAACACTGTCGCCGTTGCCACGCTTGTAAATATTTCCGTTATTGTTATCTGCAACTCGCGCCCGCTTCCGGATGATATGCTGGAAGCGGCGGCGGACGAAAGCATCGCTGTTATCCGCACAAACGAAAATCAATTTACTGTTTCCGGAAAATTATGGGAATTATTTCATTAAATTAACAACTTAACAGAGGTTATCATGCTGGCTGATCTGCATAACCATTCCTGCCTTTCTCCGTGCGGATCGCTTGATCTTTCTCCCAAAAGCCTTCTTGAATTTGGAGCGGCGCGGGGACTTAAACTGATGGCCCTTACCGATCACAATTCAAGTCTTAACTGCCCCGCGTTCGCGAAGCTAAGCTCCCAATACGGCATTATACCAATCTTCGGAATGGAAGCCTGCACTACAGAAGAAATTCATATCCTGTGTCTTTTTGTTAACTTGGACGCGTGTATGGCTTTCAGCGATTACGCCTACTCGATACTTACGCCCTTTATGAATGACCCGGAAAAAACAGGCGATCAGATCTATGTTGATGAAGATGAAAACATTGAAGGCGAGGTTGATTATTATCTGATTAACCCCATCGATCTTTCCGTTGACGCTATCGGCGGGAAAGTAAGCGAGTACGGCGGCATTGTAATTCCCGCTCATGTGGACCGGCTTGCCTTTTCAATGACGAGCCAGCTCGGCGTTGTTGTCGAAGGCCCGTGGACAGCAGTTGAATGTGTACGCATTCCGCCTGTTGTAAACGGTTCGCCCCTGAACACATACCGTTACCCTCTTATAACATCCTCGGACGCGCATTACTGCGAACATGTCGCGCGCCGTCCTTTTAATCTGGATGTAACCGCAAATGAGCTGCTTTCCGGCAGAAAAAAGAAGACATGCGGATATACCGAAGCCAATATGGAGGTATTTAAAGACGCGCTTACAAAAAGGCCTGCGCAGCCAATAGTGTAATTTTAATTGCTTGTGTAACAAGCTTAGATATATTGATGAAATGTTTTTATGCCTAAAGGAGGGATAATGAGATTTCCATTAAATTTAATTAAAATAACAGCCGTTTTTATTTTTTCCGCTCTTGTTTTTCCCGCCCTTTATGCCGCGCCTCTTGAATACGGTTATTCACTTGCGCCCGGAGCGGCGTATTCGGATACAGAAAGAGCTTTTGTGTTTTCAAATATACGGCAAAGGATTGTTAACGCCGCGGTACATTACATTGGCGTTCCTTATCAATACGGAGGCTCATCCTTAAGCGGACTTGACTGCTCCGGTCTTCTTTGTCTTACCTTTATGGACGCTATCGGAGTAACGGTGCCACGCTCCGCTTCCGATCTTTTTACATGGTCTGAAAGAGTTGAAATAGAAGACGCGCAAAGCGGCGATTTACTGTTCTTCAGAACAGGCACAGGAGCGAATATCAATCATGTCGCTCTGTATCTTGGAAACGGACGCTTTATTCATTCGGCTTCTTCAGGGCCGCAGACAGGTGTTATTTATTCAACCCTTGACGAACCTTATTACAACGGTTGCTTTGCAGGCGCCGGTAAAGCTTTTCCATAATCATTCCTATTGCACAGCCTGTTTAATTTTCTCTATACTGAAATGACACAAAGTAAGAGGAAAACGTGGCAAGGAAAGGAAAAATTACAATTGACCGCGAGATGTGCAAAGGATGCTATTTATGTATTCGCGCGTGTCCGCTAAAAATACTGGAAGCTGAAACTGTGATGAATTCATCAGGTTCATATCCTGTAAAAGTTATAAACGCGGAAAAATGCATCGCATGCGGCAACTGCTACGAAGTCTGTCCCGATGTATGCATTGAGGTTTTTGAGCTGGGGGAAAAATGAGCGAAAAAGTATTAATGAAAGGAAACGATGCAATCTCAGAGGCCGCAATAAGAGCCGGCTGCGGCGCGTATTTTGGATATCCGATTACTCCTCAGAATGAAATACCTGCCTATATGGCAAAGCACATGCTCTCCCGCGGGAGAATATTCATTCAGGCTGAAAGTGAAATTGCCGCCATTATTATGGTTTACGGGGCTGCCTGCGCGGGAGTAAGAGCGATGACAAGCTCTTCAAGTCCCGGCATCAGTCTTAAGCAGGAAGGAATCTCATACGCGGCAGGCGCTGATGTCCCGCTTGTTATCGCTAATATTAACCGAGGAGGCCCGGGGCTTGGAAATATCGCTCCGGCGCAGAGCGATTATTTTCAGTCTACACGCGGAGGCGGACACGGCGATTACAAGTGCCTGGTACTCGCGCCAAAAAGCGTGCAGGAGTGCGCGGATTTAACATATCTCGCATTTGACCTTGCCGATAAATACCGTCTTCCGGTAATAATTCACGCGGACGGAATGATCGGGCAAATGATGGAAAGCTGCGTTCTGCCGCCTGAAAAAAAATTATCCAAATACGAATGGTCAGCAGGAGGCTGCGCCAATAGACCCGGTAAAGAAGCGGTTCACATCACATCAATTGAACTTGTGCCTGAACTGCTGGAAGCCAAAACAAAGGAACGTTTTCTCCGTTATGAGCAAATAAAAAAAACTGAAATCCGTTATGAGGAAACAGACTGCCCCGGAGCGGAATTGATTATGGTGGCTTTCGGAACATCGGCGCGTGTTTGTTTTGGCGCGCAAAAGCTCGCGAAGAAAGAAGGAATCAAACTCGGCACTTTCAGGCCCATTACCCTGTGGCCTTTCCCTTATAAACAGCTTGGTAATAATATGCGCTGTCCTGTCTTAACGGTGGAAATGTCCGAAGGTCAATTAATTGATGATGTGAAACTTTCCGCGTATTACGCAGGTTCCAAATCAGAGATTCATCTTTTGGCTCATTCAGGCGGCATCATACCGACAGAGGAAGAAGTGTTTGCCAAAGTGAAGGAAATATTAAAAAAATGAAAAAGATATCAGGGTTCCCTGCAAGTTTAAAAAAAATTCAGACAAAGTACTGCGGCGGCTGCGGACACGGGATTATACACCGGATTATCTGCGAAATTATTGACGAAATGAATCTTCGGGACAAAACGATCATTACCCATCCTGTCGGCTGTTCGATATGGGCGGATTTATACTTTGATTTCGATTCTGTGCAGCCGCCGCACGGACGCACTCCCGCGGCGGCAACCGGAGTAAAGCGCGTTCATCCCGATCATCTTGTTATCTGCTATCAGGGAGACGGCGATATGGCGGCAATCGGGACGGCGGAAATGATTCACGCTGCCAACAGGGGGGAAAAATTTACAACGATTTTTGTTAATAACGCCATTTACGGAATGACAGGCGGGCAGATGGCGCCTACTACGCTGCTTGGCCAAAAAGCGGCAACTGCTCCCAACGGCCGTGACGCGGATGGTATGGGCTATCCTATCAGGGTCGCAGAGCTTCTCGCATCGCTTGACGGAACCCGCTATCTGGCCAGAGGCGCTGTAAATAACGCCGTCAATGTCCGGAAAACAAGACAGTACATTAAAAAGGC
>JAIRQF010000006.1 GCA_031256635.1 Treponema sp.
AAACCATTTCAAAACACAACACATATTGACGCGCCCGCGATGGCTAAATTTGAAAAAGACGGAAATCTCTATATCATAGACAACGGATCATTTCGCGTAATCTGCATGGACACGGAAGGCAATATACACTACACAATCGAGATTGATAAATTCGATGAATATCTGCGTCTTGTTGACGGCGCTGTTGACGATGCGGGAAATCTTTATATATACGCGATAGAAGCCGAATACGACGCCCTTCTTACAAAGCGGGAGATTATAAGAAAATATAATAACCGCGGACACTTTGAAAAAGAGATTTTATCCATTAGTTATGATGACGCGCGCACAAATCCGAGGCTTTATTCCCAATTTGGATCATTTATGTGCGCGGACGGCATGCTGACATTTTCAAGGACGGCGAAGGACTCAGTCTCGCTTTATATGTATGACACTTTCAGGGACGAATTGCAGATGACGGTAATAAATGAGATTTTGCCGGGTGTCATAATTGATGATTTTCTTGTTGCGCAGCTTGTCCTTAAGGATATGCGCAATTACGCCTTTGTTCTCAGGGACGGCGATATTTATGAAGTTATAAACGGAGGAGAAGCGGGGCTGCGGGCTTCATTTAACTGGAGCCTTTACACAGGCGGCATTCTTCCATGGTATATTTTTTACTGTGATGACGGTAATCTTGTTTTCTTTGATATGGCGTCTAACGCGATTTTTAAAATCGTAATCGCGGACATTAATTCAGGGGATAACTTCCGCGGCGACAGTTTACAGCGCATTGTTCCGCAGGGATATTTTGATCCGTTAATCGGGCAGGGAGAGATATTCTCGCCCAAAGGTTTCGGCTTTAGCGGGAACACATACGCAGGAGTTTTCGGAGACACCGTATGGCTTTACGACGGTGTAAATTTTTCCGTTTATGACAGCGATCTGCGCCTTCCGTTAGGTGAAAAATTACGCATAACGTTTGTGCAGACGGCGCTTGTTCTGGGAATTATCGTTTTTATCGCAGGATTATGCGTTTTATTCATCGGGATACTGAACCGCTATATTTCGCTTTTTATCAAACTGACCGTTGTTATCTTTCCGCTCCTTATAATTGCGTTCATTCTGGTTTTTTCGTTTACTTTTAACATTATGACAGAACAGCTCAATGAGGCGCTGTTCAACGAAATGATATCAATGGCGGTTCTTTCCGCGAAAATGGTAAACGGGGACGATATTGACAGCATCACATCCATCAAGGATTTTCACGGCGATGAATACAAACGGCTTTACAAATTGGTAAAGGAAATTGTAGGATTCAACGCCGACCCGTGGAACAGGGCCTTTTACGCGGCGATTTACAAAGGCCCTGCTTTTGAATATGTGGTTACAATTTCCTGCGAGGAATACAACCTTTTCCGTCCTGATGAATCTGTTGAAGGAGAGGACTACGACGCATTAATGAGCGGACAGCCAATCGCGGATATCCTTGAACTATATAACGGCACATGGGCATTTGCCGAAGCTCCGGTGTATAACAGCGAAGGCGCTGTTTCAGGCATGCTGGAAATCGGGCTTGACATGACAGGCCATGAAATAGGAAACGCGAATTTAAAAAGATATGTCGCGCTGATTGTATCCGCGATATGCGTAATAATACTTATAGTGCTTTGTATTTCAATTTCGATTATTGTAAGGCGTCTTTCTGCTGTAGGAAAAGTATTGCACACAATCGCGCACGGGGACAGATCCGCGAGGGTTTCATATGTTGCGCGTGACGAACTTGGAAACGTGAGTCACGGCCTTAACAGCATGGCCGAAGAGCTTCAGCATCAGTTTGATCGCATAACGCGCCTTAATGAATCAACCATCCGCTTTGTTCCGCTTCAGTTTATGGAACACCTTGGCGTTTCTGATATCACAAAAATGAAACTCGGCGATAACGTACAGCGCGACATCAGCGTGCTGTTTTTTGACATACGCTATTTTTCAGTTAACTCCGAAATGATGACCGCTAGGGAAAACTTTGACTTTATCAATAAAATACTCGGTATAGCTGGTCCCATTATCCGCAAACACAGCGGCTTTGTGGATAAATATATCGGAGACGCGGCAATGGCGCTCTTTACAGGCGGTATGGATGCCGTACGCGCGGGCATCGAACTGTATCAAAAACTTGTCATTGACAGGGAATCCCGCGTAAAAATCGGAACAGACGGCATTAATATCGGCGTCGGAATCCATTCAGGTTCAGTTATGATGGGAATTGTCGGCGAGAACGAGCGGCTGTCAAGCACAGTAATTTCTGCCAGTGTAAATCTCGCTTCCCGCGTTGAAAGCCTGACAAAGCAGACAGGCTCAGGGCTTCTTATAACACGCGAAACATTAAATCAGCTTGCAGGCCATGAAAGCGAGTTTGAATACCGTTTTATCGGCATGGTACAAGCCGCCGGCGTTAATGAAGTAATCGCCCTTTTTGACATGCTTGACGCTCTCTCTTCGAAAGAGAAAAAACACCGGCTTGCAACCAAAGATGTTTTTGAATCCGGAGTGCGTAAATACCACATGAAAGATTACGCCGCCGCCATCCAGCGCTTTGAAAAAGTCCTCTCCGCCGATCCTCAGGATATCTGCGCCTCTCACCATCTTGAAGAAGCGCACAGGCATCTGCAAAACCCGGATCTGCCAAGCGTGTTTATTTTTGACAGGAAGTAAGTTTCCGGACGGATTCACTATAGTATAAATTCGAAATAAATTTCTCCTGTTACTTTTTTTGTAAAATTTTTCATTTTCAGTCATGCGTTTTGATACTTTTGAACCCATATAAGGTAAAGCAACTTTTGAGTTGCTTTTTGGGGGAAGAAGTTGAAAAATGAAAAATCTTCAGGAAAACTGAACTGGCATCCTGCTTTTCTTCAGGCGATTCAGCATGAGTTTTATGACTATCTGGATTTCCTTGAGTTCAAGTATGAATACCAGCTTACATCAGAACCACTGCGAATTGATCTGCTTGTTATCAAAAAACCCAGGGATTTGATAATTGAGAAAAATATAGGGAAAATATTCAGATCAGAAAATATTATTGAATACAAAAGCCCTGACGATTATCTATCCATAAAAGATTTCCTAAAAGTATACGCATACGCGAATCTTTATGCCGCCATAACCCCTGATGTAGATTTCTCTGATATAACGCTTACATTTATAGAAAGCAGATATCCGCGAAAATTATTAAAGTACCTTACAGATGTACGCAAATATAAGATTGAAGAAGCATCAAGCGGAATCTACAATGTAAAAGGTGATTATTTACCCATTCAGATAATAGAGTCAAAGAAATTATCTGACAGGGAAAACCTGTGGTTGAAATCATTGAAATATAACTTGGAAATA
>JAIRQF010000107.1 GCA_031256635.1 Treponema sp.
ATCGCCTGCTATTGACAGCGGCGTATTGAAATCCGAATCTGTAAAATTGACATCCGCGCCTTTTTTTATCAGATGTTCTATGAATTCCATTGTACCCTGCGCGCTTTCTCCTTTTGTAGGTCCGCCGACTGTTTTAAATCCGTTCCTTATAGCCATTACAAGAGGCGGAAGATCCTGCATTACAAAGCTTGTAAAATTGGGATTCGCGCCGTATTCCAACAGGAGCCTTGCCTGCTCTATTGCAAGGTCATTGTAAGGAAGAAACACTTCTTCTCCGCCGCCGTCTTCCTTGTACATGGGTGCAAGGCAATGAGCGAGAGGTGTCCATTCAATATCGCTGAAAACAGCTGTTTTGTCAGGGTCTGCGCCATGTTCAAGCATTAGTTTAAGAATTTCCACGGACTGACAATCATTACAGGTCTGATTTATAAGAGCGGTAGAATTATCAGCAGCCAACGCGTCGATATCCGCGCCGTTATCAACAAGAAATTTAAACATTTTTACCGGGTCTTTCATTTTCTTCCACGGTTTACGCATTGTAATAAAATAAAGAGGAGAAGGCCCCCATGAAACAAATCTGGGACTGACAGGGGAATTTAAAAGCGAAAAACCGGGAAGGAACGGCGAGACAGAGGTTTCGTCCAACAATTGTTTAAGCAGCTCGTATTCTTCAAAAAACGCAAGAGCCGCCGCAAAATCCACATAATCACTTGATGTTTTAAAACAAAGCAGCTGGCCGATGGAACCTGATGTTTTATTTTTCAGCTTTTCGATCATTTGCGCGTAAGGCGCAAGTCTCTCATCAAGCGTTTGAGCGCTGTGTTTTTCACTGCATACCTTTATCATCCAGCTGCGGTATCTTTCTTTCTCATCGGCGTTCTGCGCAAGTTCCAGCGCGGTTTGAAAGTCGGAAATTGCATCATCCGTATTTTTATGATTGTAATATATCTTCCCGCGTTCAAAATAATTTTCAGCGTTAGCGGATTTACTGTTATTCTGCTTCCATTCATTCTCAAGAAAACTTATATCCTCTGCGCAGGCATCCAGAAGTTTCATCTTTACAACATCAGGATTATCGCCCTGCTGTATGCTGAAAATACCTTGTACAATTATTTTTCCTGTCTGCAGGTCTATCCCTTCCTTTTTATCCATTTCAAGGAGATTCTCAATAATTGTTTTAACAACATCCGCTTCTATTCCGTCGGCAGCCAGTGAGAAACCTGTTTTCAGAAAAATATTTTTTTCATTCTCCATGAGACAACTGACAGACAGTAAGCCTTCCCTGCCGGCAATTGCGGATAATTCAATGAATCTGTTAATTAAAGCCCCGCAGTCTTCTTTGCTAAAAACAATTTTTTTGGAATTGTCATCCAAAGGGAAAAATTTGTTTACAAAATACGCGATTTTCCCGGCAGACGGCGGACTGTCTTTTCCGTTTTCCCTGTTGTAGTTATAAAGCATAACAAGCTGATAAAATGATATAATTTCGAGCGTTTCAGCCGCGTTCTCCAGCCAGAAAATACCTTTATTGTAGCCGTCTTCATTGTTTTTAATAACTCTATACAGCCAGCACTCTTGAGGTAACGCGGAAATGATTCGTATTTTATAATTATTGTTTTCGGAAAAAAAATCTTTGCCGTTGGTAAAGATATATCCAAGCTGATCCGCGGCTCTTCCGTAAGTAAGATTATCAATATACCACTGCGCCGCAGATTCATACCCGCTGTTTTGAACCTTTCCTGATTCATACATAAAATCAAGGCAATCCAGCGCCGCATAATATCCTTGTTTAACCGAAATCTCAAGACAGCGCCTTGCTTTTTCGTAATCTTTTTCCAAAATACCGCCTTTTAAATAATAAATGAAAAAAAAATAATTTGATATCTCATCTTCTTCGTTGTTTTCAACCGCCTTTATAAAACATTCAATTGCCCTGGCGCGGTTTTTCGGAAGGCCATCTTCTCCGCTGTAATATAAAATACCGGCGTAGCAAAGACCTTTGTTGATCCAATTGATATTTCTGTCTCTGTCTGTTTCAACGCTGCCGCCCGCTTCTTCATACCAGTAAACAGCCTGCTGATAATCCTGCTCTACCCCTTCGCCCGCTTCGTACATTTCACCGATGCTGTACTTCGCTTTCGCGCTTCCTATTTCAGCGGTTTTTTTAAACCAGTACAATGCCTTTGTGTAAAAGGGAAAATCAGCGCGTTTGTACTGATAAGCCAGCTCAATCATCGCTTTCAGACAGCCGCGTTCGGCTGCCGCCTGATAGTATTTTTTCGCGATTTCATAATCCCACTCCCTGTCGTTTTCGCCGTCATAATGATCCTTGCCAATCCTGAACATTTCATCGGCAGAAAGCCCGTCAAGTAATAGTTCAGAGTAGTCAATGTCTTTCATAAAAGACATGTAATAATCAGCCTTCTCAGGGTCATCCAGAATCATTCCATTAAGGTCTTCGCCGTAAAAATCATTCTTAAATATCTCACCCATAACAAGCCTCCGGTAAATGAAACGCTGTTTGTAATTTTAT
>JAIRQF010000104.1 GCA_031256635.1 Treponema sp.
AGGCTTCCGCTTCTTCCTTTTTCACTCCTGAACTTATAAGCTCGTCAGCTTCTTTTTTTAATTCTTTACTGAAACAGACATACCAATCGCCGACAAATCTGTCGCTTTTAACATTTTCAGATTCGGGAGTTCTATTTTGGCCATGCTCTTTATACGCAAGCATTGATTTACAAATATGAATGCCGCGGTCGTTAATTATACAGACCTTTCGCACCTGCGCGCCGCAAGCCTTTATTATCCGCGAAATGCTTTCACCCAGCACATCATTTCGCAAATGGCCAAGATGCAATGGTTTGTTCGTGTTAGGACTGGAAAACTCAACCATAACTTTTTTTTCGGTCATGGTTTGCGGTCTTCCAAAAGAAAAATCATCCTGATTACTGTTATTTGATATTATCTCATTTAATACAGATACTGCCGCCTTTACGCGATCCATTTTGATATTAAGATACGGTCCTTGAGCCCTGGCTTTCGCCTTTGTATCCTGTTTATTTAAAATTAATTTTACTTTTTCAGCCGCCATCTGCGCTATCTGCGGCGGGCCTTTCCTGAGTATTTTAGCGTAACTGAACATTGGAAAACCAATGTCTCCCATTTCAGGATTTGGAGGTATTTCAGCTATCAACTGCTCCGGTTTTATACATTCATCAACGCCGGCTTCCTTAAAGATTGAGTTAAGAGCATCTGTTACCAGTTCTTTCCATTGTTTTTTTATGTCAAACATAAATATCTCCGATTAATCAAGAATAACTGTAATAGAAAATTAGTTCAATATATTGGGCTTGTTCGATAACCTGTATTTTGTGCTATTACCCAAAAAATTTTATCATTCTTTCCAATCTGGTCTTTCTTCGAAGTAATTTTTCATGCCATACCGATTCTTCATCAAATAATTTCAAAGCAATGTTAACATACTTTAGTGACTCATTATAATTACCGTTTTTCATCTGATCATAGGCATAAATATAAACCGCGCGCGGTTTATTATTTTGCGCAGATAAGCGCAGTAAATCATTCCCTGTTTTAATTAAATTATTATCACATGAATCATCTTTTGATCTTTTTAAAAACTTGCGCCAGAAAAGCGCAAAGCGCTCATGATCAAACTGGTATTTGCTATTTACAGGATTTTCCACGATTGAAATTATTACGGAAAGTATGGAAGCAAGACCGAAAATATCAGATGTATTATGATCACAGATTCCTTTTAGCCTGTCTGTCATCCCTGTTTTAAGAAACTCAAACCATATTTCAGGCGCGAGTGAGCCGGGCACATCATCAGTGCGGGATAAATTTAAAATCTTTTCTTCTACCGAAGACTGCGAACAATCCTGAATGATATTTTTCCATAGTCTGCGAGACGGATGTAATAGATCAACATGCCTGTATTCCGGTACCTTTATTCTGTTCATTAAGCATCTTGTTCTGATAATTTGGGAATCAAAACATTTTCCGTTATAGCTTACTACTGTATAGTTACCGTTTAATTCAGAAAGAACATTCAAAAGGAAATCATTCTCACCCGGATAATCCAAAAGCAGGTATTGCGTTATTACTAAATTTAGTTTTTCGTTATTTGCAATTTTTCCAAAAGCCGCCAAAAATGCAACGGTTCCGGCTCCTCCTGAAAGCCCTGTCGTTTCCAAATCAAAGAACAGAAAATCATTTAACGCGGGAAGCTCTATTCCGTATAAATCCGGGATTAGTATTGAAATGGCTTTTGGGAGTTTTTTATTTGATTTAAAAGGCGGCATAAAAGTAACATCTCTTTTATATACTTTATACCCGCAAGGTTCCCAGCCGAGATCAATTAATTCTTTAATTTCTTCAGATTGAGTATAATTTATTTTCTGATCATTCTCTTTCTTTGATTCCTGAATTCTTTTTAGTCTGTCCCGTAAGTTTGCCATTACAATTATATTATCATAATATATAATAATCATCATGGTTCTTGGGAAGAGATTCTATAAACAGCCAACAATAGAATTGGCAAAAGCGCTGCTCGGTAAATATCTTGTTTTCGGGAAATTAAAAGGAATTATTACAGAAACCGAAGCGTATCTTTATAAAAACGATCCCGGCTGCCATGCAAGTAAAGGGTTAACAAAACGCAATGCGCCCATGTTCGGACCTGCCGGAAATATCTACGTTTATCTTATTTACGGAATGTACCATTGTCTTAACATTGTGTCCGGAAAAGATGGAGAAGGCGAAGCTGTCCTTATTCGCGCATTAGAGCCGGTTGACGGGATTTCTTTAATGCAAAAAAGGAGAAAAACAAAAATAACAGAAAATCTCTGTAATGGGCCAGGTAAATTGACTCAGGCTTTTGGTATAGCCAAAAAACATAATAATTTATCGCTTTTGGATGGGCCGATAAACATTCATAACAGCAAAATAAAACCGGAAATAATCACAACACCCCGTATCGGTTTAACTGCCGGAAAAGAACTGGAACTAAGGTTTTATATTAAAGGTAACAAATTCGTATCAAGATATAACTCACTCTCCATTAACCGCATTTAAGAACTCCTTCGCCGCAGCCTTTCCTCCCGTCGGGCCGACGCAGGAGGGGCAGCCGTTCCTGCACGGGCAGAGAATAAGCGCGTCATTAATTGCGCGTAACAGAAGCTCAATTCTTTGGGCAAGGCTTTCCGCAAGGCCTGTGCCGCCGGGGTATTTATCGTAAATGTAGAGGGCGGGTACCCTAAAATGAGGATCGCGGACGCGCTCGGCTATTCCTAAATCGCGGCTGTCGCATAACAGAAATAAAGGCGCTATGTAGCGAATCAGCGTACCTGTACCGTTAAGCGCCTTTCCAATTTCCTGATCGTCCATTTTTGATAATACTTTGCCTCCGGCTGTGTCAGGCGCAAATGTAAGCGCAAATCCCCTTGTTTGTATTTCTTCTTCAGGAAGGAAAATATCTCCGTATCCCAGATTTTGCTCGTCTCCGAATTTGATCTTTTTGAATTTTGTCACTTGGGAGCGAACCAGAACATCAGATAAAACTCCTTCGCCTCCCGCAAAAGACACTCTTTCGTCCTCTGTAAGCACTTGAATATCTGTCTTTGTAACTCCGTCCGTGTAGTAATTGACGTGCGCTTCGCGCACAAGCGCTTTACGGTTTTCAATATCCAGATTTTCTACAATGTACTGCTGTCCGCGATGAATATAAACAGCGTTTAAAAAAAGCATTTCCTTTGCGCTTGGACGATCCATCTCTCCAATTACAGCATTTCTTCCGTTTGTTATGTCAATTATTACAACATTATCCGCGCTCGCGCTTCTTAGGCTTACTCCCTCGGCGGGATAAGAGCGATCCGCCCAATGCCATTTACTGTCCGCATGCCTTACAACCCCCGCTTCCTGTAAATATTCAAGCGCGTCCTTCGCGTTTTCTCCACTGCCAGATTCCAATTCTTCATCGGTAAACGGAAGTTCAAAACACGCGCACTTTACATGGTCGGTTAAAATATAGGGATTGTCAGGATCGATATACGCTTCTTCCGTGCTTTTGCGGAAAAACCAGTCAGGATAACTCATTATGTATTGATCGATAGGAGACATATTCGCGATAAAGACAGAGACTGATGTTCCTCCCCTGCGCCCTGCCCTGCCTGACTGCTGCCAAAAACTGTTAAAGGAACCGGGGAATCCCGCGACAACCGAAGCGTCAAGGCCGCCGATGTCAATTCCCAATTCAAGTGCGTTAGTTGAAACTACGCCCTGAATGTCTCCTTCGCGAAGGCCGCGTTCTATCTCGCGCCTTTCGTTAGGTAAAAGTCCTCCTCTGTACGCTTCCACCTTGATGCGTCTATTTTCCGTGAAAATATTTTTCAAATCTTCATTGACGTAGGACGCTACAACTTCCGTTCTGATACGGGAGTGCGCGAAGAGTATTGTTTTTATTCCTGCGTTAAGAAGTGCAATCATCCAGCGGCGGCTTTCTGATTCGACAGAACGGCGTTTATTCTGCACTTTATCGTCTTCACCCGGATTGTATAAGATTATTCGTTTCTCGCCGCGCGGAGATCCGTTTTTATCAACCAGTTCAACATTTTCGCCTATTAGCGCCGCCGCGTGCTGAGCAGGGTTCGCGATTGTCGCGGAACAGAGAATAAATTGCGGTTTTGAGCCGTAAAACTCCGTAACGCGCTTCAGGCGGCGGATTACGTTTGCGGCATGAGAGCCCATAACACCCCTGTACGCGTGGGCTTCGTCAATTACAATGTATTTTAAATGCGAGAAAAATTTGATCCATTTTGGGTGATTGGGCAAAATGCCC
This sequence comes from Treponema sp., assembly GCA_031256635.1. Lineage (GTDB taxonomy): Bacteria > Spirochaetota > Spirochaetia > Treponematales > Breznakiellaceae > WQXQ01. The sequence continues at coordinate 4,289 of JAIRQF010000104.1, forward strand.
GCATGGAGCATATCAGGATTTGATATGATGATCCTCCCCGTGTCGCGGGCGGATATTCTCAAGCTATCAGGAGTATCACCGTCATAAGTCGCTATTTTTAGGTTTAATCCTTCGCCGCCGCTTACAACGCCATTTAACTCCGCCTGCTGATCCTGAGACAGCGCTTTTGTCGGGAAAAGATAAAGACAGCGCGCTTTTTCATCGTTCAAAAGGGCGTGAAGGCACGGCAAGTTATAACAAAGTGTTTTACCTGACGCGGTAGGCGTTACAACTACAACATTTTTTCCTGCCTGCGTATGCCGCCAAACCTCCGCCTGATGTGAATAAAGCTGTTTTATTCCTTTTTTATATAATGAGTTAACGATTCGCGGGTCCAAATCCGCGGGAAAAGGCGCAAAAACACCTTCCTGCGCGGGCATAAGGCGATTTACGATTATATTTGCGGCAAATTCCGGACTTTCAAGAAGCTTTTCCAAATTCTCACGCGCGTTCATACAGGTAATAATACTCTTTTTAATAATTACTGGGAATAGATAAAATATATTTACAATGAAAAGGCGTTTAGTAAGTTTTATTATACATTATTTCATTTGTTTTTGTAATTTTTTTAATTATTTCTATGTTTAATTCCTAAATTCCTATCGACAAAAATTATAGTTTATTCTATAATATCATAATAAGGAGGACTAAAATGTCTGAAGTTTTGTCCATAATATTGGGCGGCGGTAAAGGAACACGTCTTTTCCCTCTGACTCAGTTTCGTTCAAAACCGGCAGTCCCCTTCGGCGGGAAATATCGTCTTGTTGATATTCCCATTTCCAATTGCATTAACGCGAATTTAAGGCAAATTTATGTTGTCACCCAGTTTAATTCGGCTTCTCTTCATATGCACATAGGCCAGACATATGTTTTTGATTCATTTACCAACGGATTTGTAGAAATCCTTGCCGCTGAACAGACTCTTGAACATTCCGGCTGGTACGAAGGCACAGCGGATGCAGTGCGAAAGAATTTCCTTCATTTCAGGACACAAAACCCATCATACTACATGATTCTTGCAGGAGACCAACTGTACAGAATGGATTTACATGAACTTTTAAAAAAACATATTGAATCGGGAGCGGCCATTTCAATTGCCTGCACGGGCGTAAGCAGGGATGCCGCAAGCGGTCTTGGAATTCTTAAAGTTAACAAAAAAAATCAGATTACGGAGTTTTTGGAAAAACCGGGTACTGCAAAAGACATATCGGACTTTAGAGCGCCAGTGGAACTTTTAACGGAAAAGAATAAAGATGACTGCTACCTCGCGTCCATGGGTATATATGTTTTTAATTCAAAGACAATGGATGAGTGCCTTGCAAACGAGCTTGCCGACTTTGGAAAGGAAATTATTCCGGCCGCTATCAGTAAATTAAAAGTTAACGCCTATTTATTCAACGGATACTGGGAAGATATCGGAACCATTAAAAGTTTTTACGATTCCAATCTTGAATTGACTTCTGTAAAACCGCGTTTTGACTTTTATGACGAACACAGGCCGATTTATACTCATATGCGCAATCTTCCGCCGTCAAAAATGAACTTTTCCAACATGAACCAGTCAATAGCGTCGGAAGGCTGTATAATAACTAACGCTAATATTACAAATTCGATTGTCGGTATTCGCACAATTATTGAAACAGGCTCAAGTCTTAACGGCGTAGTATGTATGGGCGCGGACTATTATGAGACCGAAAAACAAAAAATTCAGAATGCGGAGGCAAGGATACCGAATGTCGGTATCGGACGCGGCGCAATTATAAAAGGCGCGATAATTGATAAAAATGTCTGCATAGGCGAAGGATGCCGAATCGGCGTGGACGATATAAGACGCGTCGACGGCAATTACGGTCACTACTACATTGTGGACGGTATCATTGTAATACCGAAGAATACGATTCTGTATCCTGGAACAGTGATTTAGCGCAGTCTAAATCTTCTTTTTCCTTCGCTTTTAATTTAATCCTGCCGCCTCTGCCTTCCGCGATGATTATTGTTCCCGCCTGCCATGCGCCTTCAAGTATACGCTCCGATAATTGTGATTCAAGTTCCTTTTGGATGGTGCGTCTGAGCGGACGGCCGCCGAATTTGGGATCCCAGCCTTTTTCGATCAGAATATTTTTAGCGGATGGAGTTATTTTTAAACCAAGGTTCTGTTCGGCAAGGCGGCCTGCAAGCTCGGCTATTTCAATATCAAAAATTGTTTCTATTTGTTTGTGAGTTAACGGATTAAAAACCGTTATTTCATCAACCCTGTTGATAAACTCTGGATTAAAAATACGCCTGAGCTCGGACATTGCCGCGGACTCTATCTCCGCTGATGTCATAAGCCCTGAACCGGAAGCAAAGCCAAGGCGGGAGTCTTTAGAAATTTCACGAACGCCGGCGTTACTTGTCATGATAATTACTGTGTTGCGGAAATTGACGGTATGACCGAGAGAGTCCCTTAGCTCGCCTTCTTCCAGCACCTGTAGCAGAATGTTAAAAATATCGTTATGCGCTTTTTCTATTTCGTCAAAGAGAATTACCCGGTAAGGATTTCTCCTTATTTTTTCCGTTAACATTCCGCCCTCTTCATAACCGACATAACCAGGAGGCGCGCCGACAAGACGCGATGCGTTGTGTTTTTCCATAAAGTCGGACATATCAATGCGGACAAGGGAATCATCGCTGTTAAAAAGGAATTTGGCAAGCTTTCTTGCAAGGAGGGTTTTTCCGACGCCTGTGGGACCTAAAAATATAAAAGACCCCATAGGCCGGCGCACAGAAGAAACACCTGCGCGGGAGCGCCTGATTGCCGATGCGATGCGTTTTATGGCGTCATCCTGCCCGATTACCGATTTTTTAAGTTCATCTTCAATATGAAGCAGCCGTTTTGATTCCTGTTCTTCAAGATGCATTACAGGAATTCCGGTCGCTTCCATTACTATACGGCGCACATCATCTTCCGTAACAACGGGTTTCTCGTCCATCGACATGTATTCCCAGGAAATGCGCGCGTCCTGCAGATGTATTTTTAGCGCGCGCACTTTGTCGCGGACAACAGCCGCTCTTTCATAATTCTGCGCGCTTACGCAGGAGTTTTTTTCTTCGCATAACTTAATTATTTCTTCTTCAAGTCCCGCAATTTCAGGCGGCTGTTCCCTGTTTTCAAGTTTACGGAAGGCGGCGGCTTCATCAAGAATATCAATTGCTTTGTCCGGCATAAAACGGCCCGTTATATAACGCTGTGCAAGTTTTGCGGCAAGATAAACGGCGCCGGGTGAATATTTAATCTGATGATGATCTTCATACTTCTTCTGAATGCCTTTTAAGATTTCCAGCGTTTCATCAAATGACGGCTCATCGACATTTACAGCCTGGAAACGGCGTTCAAGAGCCGCGTCTTTTTCAAAGTGCTTACGGTATTCCGCCGATGTTGTAGCTCCGATGCAGCGTATTTCTCCTCGCGAAAGACCGGGCTTCAGCATATTTGAAGCGTCAAGCGTTCCTTCCGCGCCTCCCGCGCCGATAATCGAATGAATCTCGTCAATAAATAAAATTACATTTGCGGTCTGGCTTACTTCGCGCAGTATTTTTTTAATCCGCTCTTCAAACTCGCCGCGGTATTTTGTACCAGCTACAACAAGCCCCATATCAAGGCTTAATATCCGTTTGCCCGACAGCGCTTCGGGAACCGCTTCGCTTGCAAGAAGCTGGGCAAGCCCTTCAACAATCGCCGTTTTACCGACACCCGGTTCTCCGACAAGTATCGGGTTATTTTTTGTGCGCCGCGCCAAGATACGGACTGTTCTGCTGATTTCAGATTTTCTGCCGACAACAGGATCCAGCTTTCCCGCTCTTGCCATAACCGTAAGATCGCGTGAAAAAGTATCCAGTGTTGGAGTAAGCACAGGATAGGATGCCGGTTTTATCCGGGGATTATCCGCGCCTGCTTTTACCCGTTCCCTGTGAATATAAAAAGGCTGATACCTTTCCGCGGGTATTTCCTGCGGACTTTTTATGGTGAAGCCTCCGGTAATATAATCATCGTTTCTTGAAGAAGGCTGATTAAAAGTAGTTTGAATAATCACCCTCATCATGTCGGTATCTACAGCGCGCTGATTAAGGTAGACTTGTACGCTTGAATCCTGTTCTCGCATCGCGGCAAAAAGTAAATGCTCTGTTCCCAAAAAGGCGCTGCCCATTGACCTTGCCTCTTCTGTAGCCGTATCGAGCATGTTTTTTGTACGTTTTGAAGGCGGCACTTCTCCCCTAATAATAAGACCGGGTATCCGCGGAATGGAATTTTCAAGTATATTTCTGAACTCGCTTATATCAATGCGAAGAAACATCAGCGCCTTACATGCGGTTCCGCCTCCGTCCTTCAGCATTGCGACGATTATATGCTCAGGTAAAAGCTGATCAGAATTAAAACGCCGCGCTTCTTCCTGGGCGTTTGTGGAAAGAAGCCTCTGTACTCTGTTGGTAAGCCCTTTGAACAATTTACTATCCTCACTTTTGATTATATCTTAGTATTAAAACTATTACAAACTCTGTATGAATCACTCTTAACCGCTTTTCCCGTTCCTATTTCCCCACTATTACAATATCTCCTTCCCTTATCCCGGCTCTTGAAAACCAGCCTTGAGGCACTTCTAAAGCATAACGAACCGAACGGCTTGAAGTTACTGATGTTTCATCATGAGGGTACATGTCTTTAATATCAACAATCCGGCCGTCGTAGGCAATAAAGGCAATTGAAAGGGGAATGTAGGTATTTTTCATCCAGAAAGATAATACTTCATCCCTCTGATAAATGAATAACATTCCGCTGCCGTCGGTAAGTTCTCTTCTGTGCATTAAGCCAAGCGCGCGTTTTTCATCGGTATCAGCAATCTCTGCTTTAACCGCGGCTATTACCTGCCCGCCTCTTTGGATTGAAATTTCCTGAACGGCAGGTTTTTCTGTTGAACAGGACAGTATATTAAAACAAAGAAAAAAATGAATTATTAACCACAAACCGCACAAACCTGTTGTTTGATAATTTTTTTTATTATTAAAAATCATCCAGAAATTCCTGGCGGAGGCGGACCTGATTTGATTCGATAAGACCGGATTCATTAATAATATCGTTAAAAACATCCCTGTCGATATATTTTATTGTCAGCGGACGTTCAATCGTTACTCTGGTTCTGTCAGTTTCCCATACAATAACCTGCGGATCAAGATAGGACGGCTGTCCGTATTTTTCGTTAAACTGCGTAAATATCGAATAAAAATCAATTATTTGCGTATTAAGGGTAAATGACATTATAAAAACAAGTCCGTCCCTTAACTGAAAAAACGCGCGCCTTATAAAAGACGAGCCTGTTGTCTCAACAAGACTCTGATCTCTTGACGGAAGGAAAGAAACATCCCTGTCACCCCTGAAATCAAAATACGGATCGGATAAAAGGTTCATTTTTAAATCATCAAGTGTCATTCCGAGCGTCAGAGCGCGATATTGTCGCGGAAGCCCGTCGTCTTCAAATTCACCGGTTTCTTCCTGCCCAAAAACCGGTAATAACAGTATTAAAAAAATTGTAACCGATATCAGCCATTTTTTTTGCATATTACATTAATTATCGGAGAATTAAATTCAATTTATAACGTTCGTGATTTTCCAAGCTGCTGCATCTTCTTATAATACGCGTTTTGTTTAACAATTTCTTTTATATCTTTTACAAATATTTTATCGTTCATTATCTGTAAAGTGCGGTTTTCCATTAATTTTTTGCCGTATATTGATCCGTCTCCCTGAGAAAGCCCAACCATATTGACAAGCTCCTTAAGACCGAAATCAAATGAAAAATTTGTCGCCGTATTAATGTCAATTTTTTTCTTGTCAAGTTGAATCTGAAGCATATCATACATCCGGCCCAGCGGCTCGTTAATCTGGGTATTCGCAAGCTGCCTGTAAAGAAGCCATATCCTCTCGGATAAAAGAGTCGTAAGGCGCGCAATCAGCTGCGGCTGGGTTTTGATCATCTGCTGGAAATTCTCGCGGTTTACAGCCATAAGCTGACAATTTTCATATGCGACAGCGCCCGCGGCCCGCGGTTTGGATTCCAAAAGAGCCATTTCACCGAAAATATCACCTGCTTTTAAAACCGCAAGGAGTATTTCATTGTTCTCGGTAATTTTAATAATTTTTACCGAACCTTTTTGAATGATAAAAAGTTCATCACCGGGTTCGCCTTCGCAAAAAACAATCTGATCTTTGGAATAAATCCTGATCATTTCATCTGGTTTAAAAATCTGCTGGGTATTTTTTACATAGGGCGCGATTTTTTTAAGCCGCTCAACCGTGTTCTGAACATTTTCTCCGTTCGGGCAGTATTTAATATATTTTTGATAAGCGTAAAACGCCTGATTGTATTGATTGTGTTTTGCGTAATATTCGCCAACATTGAATATATGGCTTGGATCTTCTGCGGCGTTATTTTTTAAAGTAATCCTTGTCAGGGCTTCATCAAGATAGCGCATCCGTTTTGAAAACTGCATAATAATTTTCATCGCCACAGGAGCGTTTTTCTGAATAAGCTGGCTGAATTGATCTTTTTGTACTGAAATTAAGGTAACATCAGTAACCGCTTGAGCGGTCTCGATATGACTGTGACCGGACATTGTGGAAACTACGCCGAAAAAATCACCGGGCCCCAGAATATCTCCCGATTCTTCCGCTACAATCTGCACTTCCTTGGAAAGCTTTACCTTTCCTGAGCGGATGATAAAGAATCTGTCCGCATTCCTTTTACCTTCGACAATTATATAAGAAGCCGCGGTAAAATTAACGAATGCCAATTGCAATGGCGCGGTCATTTCCCCCCTCTTTTCCATTTTCAAGTATAGGAACTATATCGACATAATGTCAACAGCTCTTAATCTTCTTATCTTTGCGCGCCAATGTACCGATAAATGATAATAATAACATGAATAAAAGAATTAATTTTGAAGATACAATTTTTATCCTGAATGTAAGAATAAGAATGATCCGCGATTACATTCTGCTTGATACGGACGCGAAAATTTTTTTCAGTCAGACAGTAAGCGATCTTGAATTTATCAATGCGGTAATGAACACATTATCCGTTAAATTCCTTGAGAACCTGAAGTTTCTGGATCGTGAAGCTGAAGCTGACAATCTTCTGGATGCGGAATGGCAGTTCGGTCAGATGCTGAATGAAATTTCCGGCAACTCAAGTCCGTTTTCACACGCCAATTTCCCGGAAATGACAACGTTGATTGGAAGACTGAGAAGGGAAAGCGCAAAGCGCAAAATTGAAATAGAAGGTTCTTATGAACCGGCAGGCAGCTCAACTCCCGAACCTGTGGTAAGCCACGCAGAATTAAACGGACTTCTTGGAAGCGCGTAAACCTATCGCGTGATATAATAAAATATAATGAGAATCACAGGCGGTCTGCTTGCCGGAAGGAAGGTTTCTGTTCCCGCATCAGAGGGAACAAAAGAGATAAGGCCAAGCATGGACAGAATGCGCGAATCTGTTTTTGCCGCTCTTGGTGATATATCGGGATGTTCCTTTCTTGATTTATTTTCTGGTTCGGGGATAATTGCGATCGAAGCCGCTTCCCGCGGCGCGGCGTATATTGAAGCTGTTGAGCAGGACAAATTAAAAAGAAATATAATACTGGAAAATGTATCAATATCTCCCATACACATAAATTGCAAATTTATACCGGCGGAGTTATATGTAAAACGCGCAAGCAAAAGCAACGGCACAGCTAAGAGTAATGGCACGAAAACAACTTTTAATATAATTTTTCTTGATCCTCCTTTTCCATACAAATTTAAATGGGAACTTACAGAAAATATTGTTTCGTCTTCCCTCGCAGCTGACGGAACAAAAATACTGATTCACCGTCCAAGGCAGGATTATTTAAAAAAGGAAATAAGCGGGCTTGAAAAAACGGACAGCCGGGAATACGGCAGGTCTGTCGTTGATTTTTTCCTTGTAAAAAAATGATTCATGCGAAGCGGGTAAATATTTTTCATGCCAATAATTAAACTTCAGATGATGTCAATTATTTTTACTTGTTTTTTTGGAGAAAACATCTGATAATATAATAATAAAAAAATATGAATAAAAAAACCCTGGAAAAATTTGATGATGAAAACGCATTCATCAGAGTAACAACACCCGCTCCTGTAGAGGGATCGCAAAAGGCGGCATTAAACCGCAAAGGCAATCAGAAGTTCAATGAAGGCGATGTTGAAGGAGCAAGAAGGATCTTCATGACGACAGGTTATTCTGACGGACTTTCCAGAGTGGGCGATTATTATAAATCAAATAACAGGCCATTAGAAGCGCTGCGCATGTACTGGACAGCTCCGGATAAAAATAAATCTCAGCTGTTAATTGAAAAACTCGCAATTTTACTGCAGGGCATGATTCACGGCGAAGATGATCTTCAGAATAATGATTTTATCTTTCAGGAGGATCAGGAAATAAGGCATGAATGATCAGGCGCAGAAAATATCTGATATTTCAAAAAACGGCTATCAACTGTTAAAGGAAAACAGGGTCAGCGACGCTGTCGACTGCTTTTCAAAAATTTTATTAATTGATGAGTGTAATAATTACGCGCTTGTAGGAATGGGGGACGCAAGCCGTAAAATGGGTTCTGTACGCGAAGCTGTAAGATTTTATCAAAGATGCCTTGATCATCATCCGGGAAATAATTACGCGCTGTTCGGTCTTGCCGATTGCTATAAAGCCTTGAATCAATACCAGAAAGCCATCGATATCTGGGAGCTTTATCTTCAGCATGATGATAAAAATATTACTGTTCTTACAAGAATTGCGGACGCATACAGAAAAGTCCGCGACTTTGCGAATTCAAAAAATACTTACCTTCATGTATTGGAGATGGAAGGCTCTAATCCATACGCGATTATTGGGCTTGGACATCTTCATTATGATTTTAAGGAATACAGGGAAGCGCTTTTCTATTGGGAGCAGATGATTGGTTTTAGTAACGGCGAAAAAAGCGCGAATTTTCAAGATAACGGCATTGTTGATATACGCGTTCTTACTTCAATCGGCAACTGCCACAGAAAATTAAAAACTTTTTCTGAGGGAATTCCGTACTTTGAAGCGGCTCTTCAAAGGGAAAAGAATAATTTTTACGCGCTTTTCGGCCTTGCGGACTGTTACCGCGGTATGGGGCAGACAGAAAATTCACTTAAATACTGGAACCTGATTCTTGAACATGATCCAAAAAATAAAATGATTTTAACGCGGACAGGAGACGCTTACCGTAACCTGAATGATATGGAAAGAGCGAAATTATTTTATGAAAGAGCGTTAAATATTGAATTTGACACATATGCCGTAATGGGGCTTGCGCTCCTTTCCAGGGTTAACGGAAAATATGAAGACGCTGTCACATCATTCAAACGTTTAATCCAGCAGGATAATAAAAATTACCGTCTTTATATTGAACTTGCCGATTGTTATCTGCAAATGGGAGACAGGCGCAGGGCGGCTCAGACTCTGGAAGAATTTCAGAAGCTTGGAACAAGAAACGAAAAAGTCACGGAAATGCTTGAGTCTGTTGCGGGGTACAGGCAATCTGAAAACAATTGATCGGAAATGGAAGAATCAAAAACTGTATTATCGCACTTAAGCCTTTATGAACTGGAACAGCAGCTTTCGCATATACCACGCTACCGCGCGAAACAAATTCATAAATGGATATTAAAAGGCGCGGACAGTTTTGATAAAATGACAGATATTCCTCTTTCTCTTCAGAATGAATTAAAAGATAAATTTTTACCTTTTTCAAGCAGAATTGTTAGCTGTCATAATGATCCGCCCGCAAAGGTAGAAAATAAAATCACAGGAGAGGCAATAAAAGCTGTAATATCTCTCCATGACGAATCAAGAATAGAATCTGTTCTTTTAAACGACGGAAAAAAACGCTATACAGCCTGCATATCAACGCAGGCAGGATGCCCCGCAGGCTGCGTCTTTTGCAAAACAGGAACGCTACGTTTTAAAAGAAACCTTGAAGTTTATGAAATACTCGAGCAGTTTTTTCATCTGCAGAATATATGCTCATCTGTTTCCAGCGAAGAAAGAAATCAAAATGAACATGTTATAGGCAGCATTGTTGTTATGGGAATGGGCGAGCCTCTTTTAAATTTGGAAAATTTAAAAAAAGCAATTTCAGTATTTACGGATTCACAAGGAATAAATTTTTCAAAGCGAAGAATCACTGTCTCTACATGCGGCATTTGCGAAAGTCTTTGTGATATTGCAAAGAACGGCCCTTATGTAAGGCTTGCTCTTTCGCTTGTAACGGCTGATGATAAACTCAGAGAGCGTCTTGTCCCAATATCAAAATCGAATCCTCTTTCTGAAATAAAAAAATTACTCCTTCTCTTCCAGAAAAACGGCGGCGGCAGAATCACTCTGGAAGTGCCGCTCCTTGGCGGAATCAACACACGCGAAAAAGACGCTTTATCAATCGCAGAATTTGCGGACGGTCTTGTTACAGTTATAAACATCATACCGTGGAACCCTGTCGCAGGTCTTGAATTTGAAGGCACGCCTTTACGCGAACCGGAGCGTAAAGAAACAGCGGATTTTATTTACATGCTTGAAAAAATAAAATTGAAAGTAACAACGCGTTTTCGCAAGGGACGAAATGTTTCAGGCGCGTGCGGACAGCTGGGATCGGTAAGCGAAAAATATATATGATACAATTACCATGCTTTCTATAATTCGGTTTTATTAACCTGTTCAATGCAATCAAGATAGGCTTTTTCAAGATCGTTTTTTGTATTTTCAATCGTTCCTTTTCTGTCTTTTTTATATTCACAAAGACGTGCGCAGATCGGAAGAGCACACG
>JAIRQF010000128.1 GCA_031256635.1 Treponema sp.
CTTCTGCTAATTTTTGATAAATCTCGTTTTCAAAGTTCATTTCTTCCCAACTGTTCATACTCATTACTACCATATCGCCATAACCATTATTTGTTAAAAAGACAGGTTCATTTGTTTCATGTACGGCTTTGGTTATTTCCGGCAGTCTGGTTTCTAAATCTGACACAGGGCATATTACAGGCATTTTTTCTCCTGGAAACTATAATATGTACAGAAGCCTTTTACGTCAAGCCAATTCATACTCCCAAAATTCCCTGCCTGGTGTTCTGTCTTATTGCGCCGCCCAACATGTCACTTGCTTTTTTTTACAACGTCTCTTACAGCAATGGAAAGGTTTTTAATTAATTCTTTTTTTTAGTATCAGACAGCCTGTAGTTCATGTTTGATTGCGGTTTTAGAGAAGTAAATCCTGTTTTCTATACTTATAGCATCGCAATATTGTGGTCAAATTTTATAAACGGTTGATATTTAAATCAAGAAATAATTGATACATCTGCTAATAGCGGTATATAATACTTTATAGGCGGGATATGTTCTCACAATAAAGGAGTCTCTATGAAGGGAAAAGTATTTTTGGTTTTTATTTTATTAGCGATGATTCTTACCCCAATCTGGGCGCAGACCGAGAGTGATTTTACTGTAGGACTTACAAGTGATGGCACAGGAGTCGTAATTCGTAAATACAACGGTACGGCAACAGTAGTAAAGATTCCCGCTACTATTCAGGGAATAACGGTCAAAGAGATTGGCAATTGGGGAGAACCATGGGAGCAATCATATAACCCGTTCGAAGAAAAGAACATTACCAGTGTGGAAATTCCTAACGGCGTAACATTGATTGGCAACTCTGCTTTCCAAGGCTGTAGCCAATTAACTCAGGTTATTATCCCCGACACGGTTACCAGAATAGGTAATTTTGCGTTTAGCGGCTGCCGTAACCTGAGAACCATCACCATTCCTAACAGTGTTACAGAAATAGGCGATTCAAGCTTTGGCCGTGCCTTCTTTGGATCCGGATTAACATCAATTACCCTGCCCAGAAGCCTTGCCTATATAGCGTCTGCTACATTTGGTAATTGTACCAATCTTACAAGCGTAACCATTCTTGAAGGGGTTAAAAGGATAGATGGACAGGCTTTTGAACGATGTTCCGCTTTGCAGACAATCGCACTGCCCGCAAGCATTGAGGAGATCGGGCAAAGCGCCTTTGAAGGCTGCAGGGCATTAACAACAATTACCATTCCTAATTCAGTCAGTAGAATCAGTTTTGACGGCCAGCTTTTTGGCGATACTCCCAATATTAACCTCGCAACCCAGGCAGCTCTGAAGCGGCTTGGTTATAACGGAAATTTTTAAGTAACCAAGCAGAATGCGCACTGGCGTCTGTTATCTTATTGTAAGGTGACAGATAGCTATGATTTTAATTATAGGAAATACTGGTATCCTGATAATGAAACAAGCCGGTATCAAGCACCATTTTAAAAATAATTATATGATGCTTGATACCGTTTTCCTCATTTAATCTCCAAGATCATTTTTCACTTTTACAGTGACAGTATCTTCGTAACAGGCGAAGCAATTATCGACTTTGGCTTTTTCCGGCGCTTTTGTAAAAGAGCTTACAAGCGGCACGATGATCAGCCCTGAGAGCATGCAGAAAGCGCCGGCGTTAATCGGCGACTGTAAAATCGCAGGAAATGAACTTCTGAACAGGACAATAAGTATCATCAAACAGGTGCTGAAAATAAAGCAGCACCAGACAGACGCTTTGCTTGTGCGTTTCCAGTAAAGGCCGTAAAGGAACGGCGCGAGGAACGAGCCTGCGAGCGCTCCCCAGGAAACACCCATAAGCTGCGCGATAAAGGTAATTCCTCCCCTGTATACGCTGATTGCAATCACAGACGATACAATAATAAACACGACAATCAAAGCGCGGATAATAACCAGTTGCAGCTTATCGCTCATTTTTTTTATTATGTTTCCTCTTAAAAAATCCAGCGTTAAAGTAGAAGCTGAAGACATAACCAATGATGACAGCGTGGAAATAGACGCTGCGAACACTAATACAATAATTAATCCCATCATCCAGTCATTGTTGGCAAACAATCTTTCAAGCAGTCCGGGAATAATGGAATCATAGCCTTTTGCCCTTACATCGGCAGGGGAAGCGAATATGCGTCCAAAGCTGCCCAGAAAATAACAGCCGCCCGCGACAAAAATGGCGAAAAATGTTGAAACAATCGCGCCTTTGGTGATCATTTTTTCGCTCTTGATTGAGTAGAACCGCGCAACCATCTGAGGCAGTCCCCATGTGCCAAGCGACGTAAGTATTAACACGCCAAGAAGCGATATTGGGTCAGGGCCCAAAAACGAAGTAAAAACGCCGGGAACGCTTCCGCGTGAAGCCGCTGTGTCACTGACTTGGGCAAGTGAATCAATCGCGGGAATAAAGCCGCCTTTACTGCCAAGCGCCGCGACAATTATCGCGACTATGCCGATCACTGTTATTGAACCTTGAATAAAATCGTTGACAGTTGTCGCAAAATATCCTCCGGCGACAACAAATATTGCAGTCAGGATTCCCATTGCCCAAATACAGTACTCAAACGGGATACCGAACGCCATTTCAAACAAACGTGAAAGCCCGTTATATAATGAGGCGGTGTACGGGATTAAAAAGATAAAAACGATAACCGAAGCGCAAATTTTTAACGCGGTTGATGAAAAGCGGGTGCCGAAGAATTCGGGCATCGTCGCGCTTTTAATGTGATTGGTCATTACACGCGTTCTTCTTCCGAGTATGAACCAGGCCATGAGCGAGCCGATAAAAGCGTTGCCAAGTCCGATCCATACGGCGGCCGTGCCGAAACGCCAGCCGAACTGCCCCGCGTATCCGACAAATACAACGGCGGAAAAATAAGTCGCTCCGTAGGAAAACGCAGAAAGCCACGGGCCGACATTGCGTCCGCCTAACACAAAATCGTTTACATTCGCGGCCCTCTTGCGGAAATAAATCCCGATAAAAATTGTAACAGCGAAAAACAACAACAGCAGGAATACCTTGATTAACATGGGAACCTACCTTAATTTTGGGACAAAAAAAATCGCCCCCGAATAATCCGAGGACGATTGTAACACAACCGCGATACCACCTCAGTTCCGCGCAGCCTCACGGTTACGCGCTCACAGGGTATTAATACCCTTATGCTGTAACGGGCACACCCGTCGCGTCCTATTGATACGGCAGTCAACTGCCGAATGTTCAGCGCGCAGCTCCCGGGATGTATTCACTCGAAGGCTAACCTTTGCACCCGCTTTCCTGCCGGCTTTCACCAGCCGCCGGCTCTCTGAAGGAAAGACATGGGAGTTACTTGTTCCCGATCATGACCTTTTCTAAGTGTATTTAAGATATACAAAAATTAAAAAATTTGTCAATAGGGTTTTAATTATCTTCCGTCATCCTTGTAAACAAACAGTAATCCCCATCACAGAACAAGCTGGTATTGTAAACTCATAAGTTTGTCCTGTCCGCGCAATACCGCTAAAATCCGCAAGTTTAACTTTATCAATATTTGAAAAATCATTATGCGCTTGAATACTGCCTGTTAAAATTTTCGCGCTGACATTGTTCGCTATTTTTCCCGGAAATTCCATTTCCATCTTTTTACTTTCGCCCGCGCAAAGATTTGCAAGCGTTATGTGAACAGAATTCCCTTTTTGCGAAGCCGATACATGCAGATCGGGTACAATTGACTCCTCTGTTCCTGTACAGGATGTTTCAATATAGCTGTCAACTAAATCCGCTTCCTGATGTTCCTTGTAAAGATCAAAAATATGGTATGTGGGAGTAAGGATCATTTTTTCGCCTTCTGTCAGAATAACCGCCTGAAGCACGTTAACCATTTGCGCGATATTCGCCATTGTTACGCGAGCGCAATGTTTATTGAAAATGTTTAATGTAACGGCGGCCACAAGCGCATCCCTCATCGTGTTCTGTTGATACAGAAAACCGGGATTGGTGCCGGGTTCAACATCAAACCATGTGCCCCATTCATCAACAATCAGGCCGACCATTTTTCCCGGATCGTGAATGTCCATGATTCTGCTGTGGTTCGCCACAAGTTCGTCCATTAAAAGCGCTTTGTTCAGCGTTCTGTAATAATCCTGTTCTGTAAAATCAACGGCTGATCCCTTTTTATCCCATGAACGGGTGATTGTATAATAATGAAGCGACAAACCGCTCATATGTAGCTTTGCGCTATTCATCAGAACTTCCGTCCATTTGTAATTAAAGTCGCACGCACCGCAGGCGATTTTATAAATCTTGTTGCCGTCATAATTGCGCACATATGTCTGATAACGGCGGTATTCGTCGGCGTAATATTCAGGGCGCATGTTTCCTCCGCATCCCCAGTTCTCGTTGCCGACTCCGAAATATTTCACCTTCCACGGCTCTTCGCGGCCGTTCTCTTTGCGAAGAGCAGACATCGGCGATACTCCGCCGAATGTCATGTACTCAACCCATTCGCTCATTTCCGCCACAGTACCGCTTCCAAGCTTCCCGTTGCCATACGGTTCGCACCCTACCTGATCGCACAAATCGAGGAACTCATGAGTACCGAAAGAGTTATCTTCAACAACGCCGCCCCAGTGCGTGTTAATCATTCTCTTTCGCTTTTCTTTAGGACCGATTCCGTCCTTCCAGTGGTATTCGTCTGCAAAACACCCGCCCGGCCAGCGAAGCACAGGCAGCTTTATATGTTTGAGCGCCTGAACTATATCTGTTCTCATTCCCCTGACATTTGGAATAGAGGAGTTTTCCCCCACATAAATACCGTCATAAATACACCTTCCAAGATGTTCAGAAAAATTACCGTATATTTCCCTGTTAATTTTCGCGCCTTTTTTCCCGGCGTTAATTATCAGCTTACTCATAAAACCTCCTGCGATTATTAATAGCCGCTTGCAAAACTCGGTTAGTGCGAACCTTTGGTTCGATGCTGCGGCTAAGCAGTTTTTCGGGCTAACGCCCTGCAAAACTGCGGTATTTAAAGGAAGCTCTTACAAAACTGAAGTTTTGCAAGAGTCTCTTAATATAAACAGTATCCATTGATATTACATATATTGCAATATTTCTATTGACGATAATGTATTTACTGTTTATACTG
Organism: Treponema sp.; assembly: GCA_031256635.1. Taxonomy (GTDB): domain Bacteria; phylum Spirochaetota; class Spirochaetia; order Treponematales; family Breznakiellaceae; genus WQXQ01. The sequence goes on from JAIRQF010000128.1 coordinate 5,169, forward strand.
TATATAGTGATATTATATAAAGGAAATGATGAAGATAATAATCTCTAACCGCTCCGGCGTCTCCATTTATGAGCAGATAAAGGAGCAGATAAAGGCCGCGATTTTTTCAGGCGGGCTGAAAGAGGACGATATTCTTCCCTCGATACGGCAGCTTTCGCGGGATTTGAAAGTCAGCGTTATTACAACTACGCGCGCCTACAATGATCTGGAACAGGAAGGGTTTATCGCGAATGTTCAGGGGAAAGGCTGTTTTGTACTTGCCCGAAATCAGGAACTTGCGCGGGAAAACGCGCTTCACAGAATGGAAGAAGGCTTGAATACGGCAATTAGCGCGGCAAAAGCTGAAGGCATTAACAAGAAAGAAGTTATACAAAGAATAAACCTTTTATGGGAGGCGGATAATGAATAATATCCTTGAAGTGAAAAATCTATGTAAAAGTTACGGCACAGCGGGCGCAGCTAAAGCAGCGGGCGCATTTTCACTTAACAGTATTTCTTTTAATGTTCCGTACGGTTACATCATGGGATTTATAGGACCTAACGGCGCCGGAAAAACAACGACGATTAAATCAGTTTTAAATGTGATTACTAAAGACAGCGGGAACATAAACCTGTTCGGAGAGGAGAACTCGGTTATTCAAAATGAAAATATCGGCGTTGTTATGGATACGCCGCTTTTTGCTGATGACTGGACTCTTAAGGATACAGAAAGAGCGATATCGCCTTTTTATTCAAATTGGGACAGCGGAAAATATTCCCGGTATCTTAACAGCTTTTCCCTTGATCCCAAAAAGAAAGTGAAAGATCTTTCGCGCGGAATGAAAGTCAAGCTGCAGATTTCCGCCGCTCTTTCACATAACGCCAGGTTTCTAATTCTTGACGAGCCGACATCAGGGCTTGATCCTGTAGCCCGCGATGAGATTTGCGATCTTTTACGCGGGTTTATCTGCGATGAAGGGAAAAGCGTTCTTTTTTCCACCCACATTACGGCAGACCTTGAAAAAACAGCGGACTTTATCACTTTTATTTTAAACGGAAACATTGTATTTACAGGCGCGAAGGACGCGTTACTCGAAAAATACGCCCGCGTGACAGGCGGGCATGATGATTTAAGCGATGAGCAGAAAAAACTCGTTATAGGATACCGTAAACATGACACCGGTTTTGAAGGAATGATAGATACGGCGAACACAGGCGCTTTCCCTGGCAATGTGATAATTGAACAAACCACGCTTGATGAAATAATCATCTTTATGAATAAAGGAGCGGCAATCAATGAATAAAACAAAATCATTTATACAGCTTGATTTTATAACCGTTAAGCCGTATTTCACAATTAAAAATATTTCCATATACGCGCTGCTGGCGTTTTTCCTTGTTGTTTTTTCCGGTAACGCGTCTACGGGCATTGGTATCGGGATGATGCTTGGAACAATGTTTGTAAGTTATCCGTTCGCGGCGGGAGAAAAATGCGGCATGGACGCGCTCTATGCGGTGCTCTCGGTTAACAGAAAAACTGTTGTGCTTGGAAGATATCTTTTTGCCCTGTTGGTAACTTGCCTTGCAATTTTATTTTCCTGTGTGCTTGCAGTTACAGGGCTTCTTGTTACACAAAATGCTGGTTTTAATATCATGAGAAACGATATTCCCGGAACGATATCCGCGCTTGCGGTACTCTTCACGGTTATTCAGGCAATTCAGCTGCCGATTTATTTTAAGCTCGGCTATTCAAAGGCGAGATTTATCACCCTTGCCCCTTATGCTGTAATAGCTTTATTTATTTCCGCGATGGTTTTATTGACAAGGGATAATGAAGCCAACAGGGTTATATCAGCCAATGTATTTAATTTTATTGCTTCGATTAACGGCAATATTCTGATTGCATCGGCTGTTATTATATTCCTTGTAATATTATTTGGCTCTTATAAACTTTCGCTTTTCCATTACAGGAAAAGAGAGTTCTGACAAAGATGCGAATATTCACAGATATGTGTTACCGCAGTAATTTTTCGTAATCATAGCTGCCGAACGATCCTCTGAATAACAACACGGCTATCAATGCTGTTACCGCGCCGAGGATTAAAAATATATGCGGGCCAAGCATCATTATCCCCGTGAACTGCCCTGTTATCAGCAAAATTACAGGCAGTACTAAAAATAAACTGCTCTGCTGCGCTTCTTCGGAAGTCTGCGACTTTGCGGATCCACGCACGATTATATTGATTGAAATAAGCGCCATTGCAGGGGATACAAGAAGCATCATGATGAGCCAGTTGCTGTTAGGCCAGATAAATTCATTTGTTAAAATAAAAAGCAGCGTTTCAAAAAAAATGAGCATTGCGATAAATGAGAGAATTGAAACAGCCATGCTCAGTAAAAAAGAAGCGAGTATTTTCGCGTTGAAAATTTCTTTTAAAGACAGCGGGCTGTACAGGAGGGTTTCGAGAGTTTTCTTTTCTTTTTCGCCGACAAAAGAACTTGACGCCATAACAGAGGAAGCCATGATCGGTATTAAAAGGAAAAATAACGGAATAATATAATTTAATATCATATTTATCAGCATCTGCTGTATATTTCTGCTTTCTGTTAACGCGGTTGATCCAAGCAGAGTCATCATCTCCATCATATCAGGCGAATCTTCGGGAACAAAAACAACCGTTAAAATAAAAATCGCGGGCATTACAACCGCCATCATTGCAGGGACTATTATTAAAGCTGTCATCATTCTTTTATTGGCAGTAATGCCTTTTATGTCCTTTTTTATAATCGCAATTTGTTTATCATTTATCATACGGCCGTCCTTTTTGTTTTTTCGAGTAACGCGAAATATATTTCTTCCAGCGAATGTTTGTGAGCTGAAACATGGTACACCCTGCCGCCGGAATCAACAATCCGCTTTACAAGAGAGGGTACTTCCTCCTCCGACTCAACCTCAATATTTTTCTCTCCGTCCGTGTCTCTTAATAAAACTGTCATTCCTTTAAAAACAACAGAGTGAAGCTCATCAAGAGAGCCTGCCGCGAGCATGCTTCCTTCGCTTATAAGACCGTACTTGGTGCATATTTCTTCGGCATACCTTAATTGATGAGTACACAGGAACACTGTTGTCCCTTTTTCGCGGGAAAGGCTTTTTATCAAATTGTTTACGTTTAACGCGCTTTCAGGATCGAGCCCAGAAGTCGGCTCATCCAGAAAAAGTATCTTTGGCTGATGGATCAACGCCCTTGCAAGGGATAATCTCTGGCGCATGCCTGTGGAATATTCACCCAGTTTTTGATCTTTTGCTTCCAGAAGTTCAAGGCGTTCAAGGTATTCAAGCGCTCTTCTTTTTGATTCCTCTTCGCCGGTGCCGAAAACAGAGCCGAAAAACATCAGGTTTGCAAGGCCTGTCAGGTTATTGTACATCTGGGCATGCTCCGTCACAACGCCGGATATCGCATGAACTTTTTCCGGGGTTTCGCCCGGATTGATGCCAAAAATACTGCATGAGCCATCGGAAGGCTTCAATATACCGTTCAAAAGTTTAACGGCAGTGGTTTTTCCCGCTCCGTTCGGTCCCAAAAATCCGAATATTTCACCTTCTTCTATAGATAAATTGATGTGATTCAGGGCTTTTTTGCCGCTTTGGTACACTTTTGTAAGATTTTTCGCCGCTAATACTTCCATAATCTCCCGCTTTTTATATCATTTATCAGGACAGTATACTATGATTGATTAGGATTATTAACTTTTTTAACCGTTTTTATTTTTAATTTTTTTTCTTTTTTTTCTGTAAATTCATGAGTATAATCTTATTATTATGAAAATCCGAATTATATTGATCCTTATGGCAGCTTTCTTTTGCGTAATTTTTCCTTCCTGCTCAATGAACAAAATGGCAACGAATATGGTAGCCGATATGTTTGCAGGTGAAGGCAGCGCGGATGTTTTTACAAGCGATCCTGATCCGAAACTTGTGGGAGACGCTCTTCCTTTTGCGATAAAATTATACGAAACCCTGCTTTCGCAGAATCCCCGGCACGAGGGATTAATGCTGACCACAGGCTCTCTTTTTATCATGTATGCCAACGCCTTTGTGCAGGGGCCGGCGGAAATGCTTTCTGTTCATGACTGGGAAGAAAGAGAGCTATCCCTAAACCGCGCGAAGCAATTGTACATTCGCGGGTATAATATTCTTAATGACGCTCTGGAGATAAAATACCCCGGTTTCAGCCGCGCCTCGGCGGATAACGGCACTTTGCAATCCATTCTGAGAGGGTGTACTAAAGCAGACGCGGGTCTCCTGTACTGGGCAGTCGCCGGAGGGCTTTCTGCTTATTCAATTGATTTACTGGATTTTGAATTAAGTTCACACCTTCCGGAATGGAAAGCCATGATCGACAGAGCTTATGAACTTGATCCGGGATATAACGGCGCTGCCATTGATGAATTCTATATCGTTTTTTACGCTTCTTTGCCTGAAACAATGGGCGGAGATATGGAACGCGCGCAGTATCATTTTAACAGGGCGCTTGAAAGGACGAACGGAAATTCCGCCGGCGCGTATGTCACTTACGCGCATTTGGTCTGCGTACCGGCTGAGGATCACGACACCTTCCAGGATTGCCTTGAAAAAGCGCTTGCCATCGATCCTGATAAAGATACGTCTTCGCGGCTTGTAAATGTAATCAATCAGCAGAAAGCGCGCTGGCTTTTGGATAACGCGTGGACATTCTTTTATTTCCTTCCATTCCCCGATGAATATTGATACAATTGACATATAAAAGGAGTTTCTTATGAAAAAAAATTTTGTGCTTCTTGCTTATACATTATTAATTTTTATATTACCGCTTAATACGGTTTTTGCGCAGCGCGGCAGCACCGCCGCGCAGGTCACGAATATCAGATTTGTTTCAGCATTGCCGCGGAATTCCGACTGGGGCAGGGAGCTTGACAAACTTGCGTCAGACTGGGCGCGCGCGACGAGCAATCAGGTTCGCGTAACAATGACACACGGATCGCAGATGAGTGAATCGACAATGATTTCTTCGCTTCTCAGCAATTCCATTCAAGCCGCTGTTTTAACGTCCGCAGGGCTTTCTGAAATCTGCCCCGCTGTTATGAATCTTAGCGTTCCGTTTATGATAAGGAATGAGGCCGAGCTTGATCTTGTTCTTCAGGATATAAAACCTGTTCTGGAAAGCCGCGTAAGAAATGATTTTGTTATAATCGGCTGGTCAAAGGGAGGCTGGGTCTATATTTTTACAAAAGAAACTGTATTCACCCCTGATGATCTTCGCCGCCAAAGGCTTGCGTCCAGCAATGAACTAAGGGACATGAATACAGTCTTTAAAACCATGGGATTCCAGGTGGTAGAAACAAACTGGGTGCAAATCGGAACAAGACTTGCAAGCAATGTGGTTACTGCCTTTTATATGGTTCCGACTCTTATAGTCCCGCTTAATTTACACAGAGGATTGCATATGCTGGATTTACCAATTGCTCCCGTAATGGGCGCGATTGTAATGAACCGCGTTACGTGGAATCAAATCAGCGCAGCTAACCAGCAGGAAATGTTAAAGTATGCAAGGGCGATGGGTTTAGGTTTTGACAATTCAATTACAAGGAATGAAGCAACCGCGATTTCATCCATGAGCAGGGACAGGCTTACTGTAAACAGGCCAAATCAAACTCAGCAGGAATTATGGAGAACAGAACTGCAGAACTCCCTTCCTTCGCTGGTTGGATCCATTTTTGATCGTGATCTGTATGACAGAATCAACACCATTTTGCAAAGAGCAAGACGTTAACCGGAAGAAATCATGGCAAACATTGTACTGCAGGCTATGTCCAAATTAAGGAAATCCTTTAAAATTTCCTGGCTGGAAAATTTTATTTGCTTTGGTTCTCTTTCTGTCCTTGCGATAGTACCTGTTATCGAATTAATTCTGCATCAGTTCAATCTTACAATTCCAAGCTCCAATGCGCTTATAACACATTTTCTTCTTGTAACAGGTTTCTTCGCGGCAATGCTAACAACAAAAACAGGCGAACATATTTCAATTACCATTACTCATCATATAAAGAATGAAAAGATAAAAAAAAACCTTTTGATTATCTGCACAGTTATTTCCGTATTTCTTTTAAGCATTCTTACATGGGACTGTATTACATATATTAAATACGGTTTTATCGGTAAACCTGTAGGTCCTTTTACGGATCGAATGCTGGCAATCGCCATGCCTCTCGGTTATGCCGTGATTGCGCTGCGCTTTGCACTTAAGCTTCAGGGCTGGCGTGAAAAAACATTGGCCTTTGCGGCGATCCTGCTTGGCTGTTTCGCGGCGCTCCCCGCGATCGCGAAAATCATCTGGGGTTTTAATCCGCCCGAACCGTTTTTCTCGTGGGTAAACTATATCTATGATTTCGCGATGCATTTTGATATTCCGCTTATTATACTGCTGATTTTCGCCGGGTTTGCCGGAATGCCGATTTTCGCCGTCCTTGGCGGTATCGCCATGGTTATGTTTCAGTCAGCGGGATATGAGCCTGAAGAAATTTCGATTAAAGTTTATGAAGCTCTTACCAATACCGATATTGTCGCCATTCCGCTTTTTACATTAACAGGTTTCTTTTTATCCGAAAGCAAGGCAGGCGAGAGGCTTGTCCGCACCTTCAAATGCTTTTTCGGCTGGATGCCGGGCGGTATAATTATAGCGACTGTCGTTATCTGCGCATTCTTTACTTCATTTACGGGAGCCTCCGGGGTTACCATTCTGGCGCTTGGAGGAATTCTCTTTGTAATTTTAAGCGAGAATAAATATTCAGAAAAATTTTCCATAGGAATGCTGACTTCCGCAGGCGGCATAGGTTTGATGTTTCCGCCAAGCCTTCCCATTATTCTGGTAGCTTCCACAAGCCTTACGATACTGCATTATATGGAAGTGCCGGTTCAGTACAGCATCATTGATTATTTTATCGGCGCTCTTATACCGGGCATAATTCTGGTAATAGCGATGATTGGCACAGGTTTTGTTCTAACAGCTAAAATAAAAATACCGCGCGAAAAATTTGATTCAAAAATTGCCTTTCAATCCCTTAAGGAATCATTTTTTGAAATATTGCTTCCGGTAATATTGGTGGTAGGTTATTTTACCGGTCTTCTGTCTCTTGTTGAAGTTAGCGCAGTGTCCGTTATATATGTTGTTATAGTGGAAGTTCTTATAAAAAAGGATATCCTTCTTAAAGATATTTCAAGTGTATTTTTAAAAGCGGTCCCCATTATTGGCGGAATCCTCGCGATATTGGCAATGGCAAAAGCTCTTTCAGTTGCGTTCATTGATTCCGGTGTCCCTGAAAATTTCGCGTTCTGGATGCAAAATGTAGTGCAGTCAAAACTGGTTTTCCTGCTTTTATTAAATCTCACCCTCTTTTTACTTGGCTGCGTAATGGATATATTTTCCGCGATTTTGGTTTTGCTCCCGTTGATTGTTCCGCTGGGGCACGCGTACGGAATCGATCCGCTGCATCTTGGAATTATTTTTGTAATAAATCTTGAAGCCGGATTTCTGACTCCTCCTGTAGGGCTTAACCTGTTCCTTGCAAGTTACCGTTTTGGAAAACCATTCCTTGAAATTTGCCGTAACGTTCTTCCGTTCCTGCTTATCCGTGTAGTGGTGGTATTTTTGGTTACATATATCCAGCCGCTCAGCACATGGCTTGTCGGAATTTTTAAGTAAGTGTTTTTGGCAGCCAGTAAAGTTTTTCGATCTTCCATTTGTAACATATTTCGCTTTTGGTTTTTACCGGTTTCCAGAACATATTCGCTACTGCCGCCGCGCGAAAAGAAATTTTCGGCAATGAAATATTTTGTATAATATTTATTTGTAGTGCAGAAAGAACTTCCTGTTCGTTTTTTTTAGGAATAATAAACGCGCCTGTTAAAACAGGAGAAATAAAATATTTAATTTTTTCAGTTTCCGTACCGTTAATAAAAATCTTTTTAACCGCTTCAAAATCAAGTCCCGGACCAAAGAGTGTCATGTCCTGATCGTTTATGGAAAGAGCGGCAGATGATGTTTCAATAACGCTGAACTTTCCTGTTCCCACCGCTTCTCTTAACCGCTTTGCAA
>JAIRQF010000130.1 GCA_031256635.1 Treponema sp.
GACAAGGGTCTCCTTCATAGCCTTTGATACGTGCCTGAGCAATTTTAATGATTTCGTTTTCCTGAGAAAACGATTCTTCCGCTGCAGCAGTTTTAGGCATAGTCATTTGCAGAGCTTTAGCGGTTTTGCCGGCTGATGGCTTTTCACCTGCGGGATTTTTTCTTTCAGAACGCAGTTTGGGCTCAGCTTCGTTTTTTGTCGCTGTAGCTATCAGATCTTCGGGTTTCACCTGTCCAAGGTCGCTGCGTTTCAGATAACTTATCGCCAAATCACGGAAGACATAATCGATAACGCTTGTCGCCATTTTCACATAATCGTGACCTTGCACAAGTCCGTTAGGTTCAAACCGGCTGAATGTAAAAGCGTCAATATATTCCTCAAGCGGGACTCCGTACTGGAGCCCAAGAGAAACAGTAATCGCAAAACTGTTTAAAAGGCTGCGAAACGCTGCGCCTTCCTTGTGCATATCAAGGAAAATTTCTCCAAGACTCCCGTCATCGTATTCTCCCGTTCTGATAAAAATCGAGTGACCGCCGATTTTCGCTTTTTGAGTGTAACCCATCCTGCGGTTCGGAAGCGGCTTACGAAGCCCTCTGCCTGATTCGGATTTCTTTTTATCAGCAGCGCATGTCTGAAGGTAAAGCCCTTTTTCCACTTTGAGGATGGTGTCAGCTAACGGATCGGTTCCCGGAGCGAATGTGCTTAACGGCTGCGAAAGTTTGGATCCGTCGCGGTACAGCGCTACAGCTTTAAGACCACTTTTCCATGAGAGCATGTACGCGCCTTTTACATCATCGTAATTCGCGCTGTTCGGCATATTGATTGTTTTGGAAATCGCGCCTGTTATAAAAGGCTGAACCGCCGCCATCATCCCGATGTGCGCTGTCCACGGTATTGAACGCCTGCCGTTTTTTCCTGAAGGAGCCGCTGTGTCAAATACGGGATAATGCTCTGTTTTTAAATAAGGCGCGCCTTCAAGACCCATTGTACCGCAGGCGTAAAGCTCGGCGTCCTCAATGTTTTTATTAGAAAAACCAAGATGATTGAGTAAATTAAATCCCTGAAGCGGCCATGCGGATTGCGGTATTCCAAGTGTTTCCTCGACAAATGATTTACCGAGTATATACGGATTAAAAACGCCTTCAAAATTAAGAGCAGTTTTCACTGCCTCTTCCGCCGCGTCTAAAACAGCGGGCGTAAAACCTTTGGCTTTAAGCGTTTCATGATTAATCGCAGGCGCGTTTTTTAAAGTTTTCCTGCCTGTCGCGTACGCGATAATCTCTTCTATCTCGGATACAGAGTAACCAAGGCTTGCAAGAGCGGGCGGCACAGATTGATTAATAATTTTAAAATAGCCGCCGCCTGCGAGTTTTTTAAATTTAACAAGAGCAAAATCAGGCTCTATGCCTGTTGTGTCGCAGTCCATCAATAAACCAATAGTCCCGGTAGGCGCGATTGCGGTAACTTGGGCATTGCGGTAACCGCTTTCCTTTCCTAAATCCAGCGCCATGTCCCACGCGGTTTTCGCCGCGTCCAGTAAATAAGGAGGACAGTACGCGGGATCAATTCCCGCAGGTATTGTGTGAAGCCCTTCATATTCGCTGTCAGGCGAGTTGTTCACAGCGCGCCTGTGGTTGCGTATAACGCGCAGTATGTTTTCGGCGTTTTCACCGTAACGCAAAAACGAACCGTGTTCCTTTGCCATACGCGCGGACTGCGCGTACGCTTCACCTGAAAGAATCGCTGAAAGAGAGGCGGCGACAGAGCGGCCTTCCTGCGAATCATAGGCAAGCCCCATAATCATAAGAAGAGTTCCCAAATTGGCGTAACCAAGTCCGAGCGTGCGGTACTGATAGGAAAGTTCCGCGATTCGCACAGAAGGGAATTGCGCCATAACAACGGAGATTTCAAGAATCGTTGTCCAGATATCAATTGCGTGAAGATATCCGTTAACATTAAATGTTTTATTTTTGTTATTGTAAAGCGCGGTAAGATTTATCGACGCGAGATTGCAGGCCGTGTCATCAAGAAACATATACTCAGAACAGGGGTTGGAAGCGCGAATCTCGCCGCCTGCGGGGCAGGTATGCCAGTCGTTAATTGTCGTGTGATACTGAAGTCCGGGATCGGCGCATTGCCAGCTTGTTTTCGCGATGTCATTCCATAGTTTACGCGCTTTAATAGACTTTACCGTTTTTCCATCGGTGCGGCTCTTAAGTCCCCAGTCCGCGTCGTCCAGCACCGCGCGCATAAAATCATCGCTGAGGCGCAGGCTGTTATTGGAGCTCTGCCCGGAAACAGTGTTGTACGCCTCATCGTCCCACGCGGTGGAATACAGATTCGCGTTAACTTCATCATCGCCCTGTTCAAGGCGGCGAAGCTGCTGGTAAAGAAAAGACGCAGGAATATTATCACCTAACGCAGAGCGCAGAACCATTGCAAGTTCGTGATTTTTTTCAGCGTTAAACCTGTCCTGCTCAGGACCGCGGAAACCTGCCAAAGCTTTTTTCAGGGTGTCGATATGTTTCTTCAATATAAGAGAGCCTGTTACCATCGATGCAACTTTATGCTCTTCTCCTGCTTTCCAGCCGATATATTTTTCAATATCGGGATGATCGGCATCGAGGGTTACCATTTTGGCGGCCCTGCGGGTTGTACCGCCTGATTTAATCGAAGAAGCCGAGCGGTCGCCGACTTTTAAAAAAGATAAAAGCCCTGATGAAACTCCTCCGCCTGAGAGAGTCTCGTTCATTCCTCGGATGTTTGAAAAATTGGAACCTGTACCTGATCCGTATTTAAAAAGGCGCGCCTCGCGGGTCATAAGATCCATGATACCGCCGTCGTTTACAAGATCATCGTCAACAGAAAGTATAAAACAGGCGTGAGGCTGCGGCCTCTTATACGCGCTGTCGGATTTAACAACTTTGTTTTTATCTATATCAAAATAGAAGTGCCCCTGCGCCGGGCCGTCGATTCCATATACAGAATAAAGTCCCGTGTTAAACCACTGCGGACTGTTCGGCGCGGCAAGCTGATGCGCGAGCATATAACAGGTTTCATCGTAAAAAGCGTTTTCGTCCTCTTTGCTGTTGAAATAATTATTCTGCCTGCCCCATTCAAGCCACGTATAAGCAAGCCGGTGGAAAACCTGCCTGCTGTCATGTTCCGCTCCGTCTTCAGGTAAAGAATTACCAGGATCATCGGAATTTTTTCCGGGGTTTATCCATTTTTTCCATTCGTATATTTTATCTTTTGGAACGCCCGCTTTTCGGAAGTATTTCTGCGCAATAATATCCGCCGCAATCTGACTCCAAAAAGCAGGTACAATGACTGTATCTTCAGAAAAAATCGCCTTGCCGTTGGGGTTACGGATTTCGCTCTTTCGCCGCTCCCAAATAACGCCAAAATACGGGCCTTCTTCCCGATTAGTGAAAATTCTCTGTACTTTCATTCCCTAATCCTTTTGATGAAGGATAATTGAGCTTGTTCCAAAAGCGCGAACTAGGAACCTACGGTTCCATGGTTCGAAAGTTTTGGAACATCTTCAATTGAATATATTTAAACTCAACAGTAGTATAAGAATAACATGAAATTCCTTACTGTAACACAAGAATCTCTTGAAATGGGCGCAAAAACTCTTAAGGAAGGAGGGTTAGTCGCTTTTCCTACTGAAACTGTTTACGGTCTCGGCGCTGACGCTTTCAACCCTTCGGCGCTTGCGAAAATTTTTGATGTTAAAAAACGACCTCGTTTTGATCCTCTGATTATACACATCGCTTCCATTGACTCACTTGAGAATATCGCGGATTTTTCGCAAATAAAAAAGGAAACACAAAAAACAATTTTTCTCCTTGCTGAAAATTTCTGGCCAGGGCCGCTGTCCATTGTTTTACCCAAAAATGAAAGAATACCCGGAATCGCTACAGCGGGACTTTCAACAGCGGCTATTCGTTTTCCTGACAATGAAGCGGCTCAAAAATTAATTTCTCTTTCCGGAACAGCGGTCGCAGCTCCCAGCGCAAATCTTTTCGGCTCATTAAGCCCGACAAGAGCGGAACATGTCCGTGATAGTCTTGGAGATAAAATCGACATGATCCTTGACGGCGGTCCTGCGCGAATTGGAGTTGAGTCCACAGTGCTTGATATTGCAGGCAATAAAATAAAAATACTGCGTCCCGGCGGCACGCCGAGAGAGGCAATCGAAAACTTGATTGGTCCAGTAGATGGATCGTGTATCATTGAGCAAGGAGCAGAGAAATTTACATCACCAGGGCAAATGAAGAGCCATTACGCTCCAAAAACTCCGCTTTATGTTTTAAAAAGTGATGATATCATCCGCAGTCCCTATGATGACACAAGCGCGTTTCTTTTTTTTGACGGGCTAACAAGGAACGCATGGTGTGATGCGCAAACAAAAACGCAGATACTTCCCGATGCTGTTAAAGTGCTTTCTGAATCGGGACAAATGTCCGAAGCTGCTTCCTGCCTTTTTGAAACGCTTCATGAGCTTGACAACCTTAACGTTTCCCGCATCTTCGCGCAGGAAGCGCCTCAAACAGGACTTGGAGAAGCGATTAACGACAGGTTAATGCGGGGAGCGGAGAAAAACCAAAACATGAATCATTCTCTGTAACGCGCAAATACATACATATAATATAATTTTCACTAAAACGTTACGCCAAACTGACGGCAGACAAGCTGCGCCGCGGTTCTTCCGCTGACAAGAGCTACAGGCATCCCTCCTGGCGACATTAACCTGTGACCTGCGAAATAAAGACCCTCTGTGTTTTTAACAAAACCGCTTCTGCCTGTCATTTTGTCTCCCGGTTTCATGACGCTCATCCATGAGCCTTTGTTAGCGCCTGTGTAGCGTTCGTATGTTAAAGGAGTCGCTATATCAATGACATCGATCTTTCCTTCTGTCTGCGGATATTTCACGCAAAGAACTCTGATGATTTCATCCGCAAGCGATTTTTTCTCTTCATTATATCTGCCTTCCTCTTTTGCTTTTTTCCAGTAATCATATGTATCGCCCATAAAAGCGGTTGTCAGCGCCGTACAGCCTTCAGGAGCGTATCCTTTAAGACCTGAGTAATTATAAAATCCAATTTCGTTAATTGTTTCTCCGGCGCACTTAATCGGAGTATCAAGAGTCCAGACAGGAACAGGACTTATTTTTATTTCGGCGCGGACACCAATGCCGACAAATGTACAGACAGCAGGCGAAATTTTTTCTTTAAGATCGCATAACCACTTTTCTTTTAACGGAATATCAAAAAGTTTTTCACATGCGGCGATTGTTTCCTGTGTGACGATCACAGCGTCCGCTTCAAGAAAACCGCTTTCCAGAGTTACGCCGATAGTTTTTCCGTTATTAATATTTACCTTATTAACCTTTGTGTTAAGAAGGAGAGCGCCTCCCAAATCTTTGAATGTCTTTTCCATTCCGGCAATCATCCCAAGAGAGCCGCCTTCGGGATAACCTCCGTCTCCTGAGTGTAATGAGGCGAGAGTAAAAAGCAAACTGCTTGCACAGTACTCATCTGGCATAAACTGAAAAAGTTTTTGTATGCCGCGGTATTTAAAAAAGGAAGTGTAATCCTTACAGGATATTTTATTTAATCTGCCTATTACAGGAAGCGAAGGAAGTAAACTAAGCAGAAGATTCAAAGACATTCGTTTTGGATTTTCTGTCTTAACGCCTTTAATGTCTGTAACAGGCATTTCAACTTTCTCCAGAGTTTTTACATCTTTTACAAGAGACTCAATAACCTTTTTATCTTCAGGTGATAATGCCAGAAGCTGCTCCGCGGTTTTATCAATATCGCGGTAAATATTTAAAGTCTTCCCTTCCCATTCAACACTGTAAAACGGATCATGACAGGTTACCGGAACATTGTCACTTAACGCTCCTGTATCTTTCCACAGTTGATACAGCACTGTCTTTGGACTTGAGCCTGTCAGCCAGTGAACGGCTCCTTCAAATAAATAGCCTTTGCGCCTCCAGCTTGTACACATTCCGCCTGCTATGCTGTGCTGCTCGCAGATTGTTACATTAAAACCGCTTCTTTGCGCGTATATTGCAGCCGACAATCCTGATATTCCGGCTCCGATTACAATAACTTTTTTCATTTTTCGCTCCATTGATTAATCCTTCATTTTTATTATAATAAATTAAAACAAATACTTATTCTAGAATTAACATTTTTGTCCAATTTTATATTAATACGGCAATTTTTGACTTTAGGCGAAAATAAAAACATGAAACAGGAAAAATATTTTAATAAAAAAACATCTTTAATTGTATCAATATGCTCGCTGATAATAGGCATTTTTATTATAATCTGCGCCTTTACATATATAATTCAGGACAGATTTGTATTTTATAATGTAAACGATCCTGAAAGCCGCGAATATTTATTAAGCAAGCCAGGTTACAGTGAAATCAAATTTACCTCTGATAACGGAAAAACATATCATGGCATGATGTATCAGCAGACTGAAGGTATCGCGCCGCTTGTCATTTATTTCGGCGGAAACGGCGAATGTTCCCACAGATTTATGCGGGAGCGCGATCAGGGCGGAATATGGCGGTATTATTCAGGGTACAATGTTTTATTTGTAGATTACGAAGGATACGGGCTTAATGACGGCGCTCCGCATTATCTTAATATATACGAGCGATCGCTTGCTTTATTCGATTACGCCTCTTTGCTGCCAAATGTCGATTCAAGCCGCATTGTCACGATGGGATACAGCCTTGGAACAGGAAGCGCTGTTTATCTTGCGGCTAACCGTCCTGTTGCGGGATTGATTCTGGCGGCGCCATATGCAAACGGGTACGATATTTATAATAATATTCTGCCGGTATTTAAAGGGCCGCTGAAACTACTTGTCAAACAGAAACTCCCGTCAGATAAATACGCTTCTCTTGTAACA
>JAIRQF010000056.1 GCA_031256635.1 Treponema sp.
TTTTTGGACAATGAAGAAGCCCTTGTCGAGTATGAAGTAAAAGCCAACTTCCGCGTATTGGGAAAAGAACTCGGAAAGGACATGAAAGCCGCCGCCGTCAAAATTGAGGCGCTAAGCCATGCCGAGATTCAAAGTGTGATGGAAGGCTCCTCCCTTTCCGTTGATATTCCGGGTGAAAACGGCATGAGAGCGTTAACAATTACAGCCGATAAACTTGATATCCGCCGCAGGGAAAAAGCAAATTTGCGCGTACTTAATGAAGGCACTCTCACTGTAGGCCTTGATACTGAAATCACGCGCGAATTAAGCATGGAAGGAGATATCCGGGATTTGATTCGCGGGGTTCAGAACGCGCGTAAAGAAATGGGGCTGTCCGTAACAAATCGCATAGAAATCATCATACACGGAACAGATCAGCTCAAGGAAGCATGGGACCGTTTTGGCGACAGCGCCGCAGCAGAAACACTCGCGATTAAAACTGAATGGACAAAAGCTGACGGACAAATCCCAATCGAATCCGGAGACAATACGTGGTTTGTAAAGATAACAAAAGCATGAAATATTCCAAACGAATGTTTTACGCAAAGCCGCGCTTTAATCAAAAGTTCACAGGCGCGCAAAGAATAAAACCTTTTTATTTAACCGCACCTTTGTGCGCCTTTATGATTATTATTCTTCTTGTTACCTGCAAATCCATTCCCGTAATGCCGGATTCATTTTTAAAAAACGAACGGTTTCTGCCGCTTGAAACAGGAGCCTCTGTCTATCTTGTCGCCAATGTGGTTACAGCGCGCTGTATTCTTGATCTTCTTCCAATTGAGGAGCTAAAAGATAATCAGGCAAAGGATCTGCTCGACAGGACAGGTTACGCTGTAGCCGCTCTTTTCCCCGAAGAAAGCGGAAAGCGTTTCCAGCTTTGTGCATGGGGTAATTATCCGAGTTTTCGGGCAGGTTTTGCTTTCACTTTTGATAAAAACTGGAAGAAACAGCGCTCTTCCTCAGGCGATTCTTACTGGCATTCGGCTCAAAGCGGGCTTTCAATCGCGCTTACTTCAGAACAGGCTTTTGCCGCTTCTTCGCTTAACAGGACGCCGGCCGATCCGTTATCCGGTCAGGCAGGAAAGGAAATCCCCGAAGGCTTTAATGATTTCCGCGCAGGTTCTCCTGTCTCATTCTGGCTGGAAGAACCGGATAAGGTAATTTCGCGCCTTTTTGACGCGGCAGGAATTCCAATACAGTTTCCGGTAAAACATCTTTTCGTTAATATTATACCTATTGAAAACAATTATGAAGCCGATATATGTTTCCTGCTTGAAAATACCTCCCAGACACGCGGTATGGCGGCTATATTAAACTTGGCTTCCAGACATATGGCAGGCGATTCTGATTCAATTATTGCCATGCTTTTTTTCGCGAATCCTTCTGTTCAAAAAGATCGCAGCCTTAATTTAAAAAGCGCTGTATTGGACGAAAATAATATCAGAATGCTTTTTAATATTTTTTTTAGGATTTGATTTTTCGATCTTAATGCGACGCAAATTTTTAAATCAAATATGTAGAGCCTTTTCCAAAAGCTGAAGTTTTAGAAAAGGCTCTGTATATTGACCTCATAATCGTATTTTGCTATCTTAATCCGGAGAAAGGAAATCAGTCATGCCTACTTATGAATATGAATGTAAAAGCTGCGGACATAATTTTGAAATTTTCCAGTCCATGAGCGATCAGCCGTTAAAGATTTGTCCTGAATGCGGCAGGGAAATCCGCCGCCTTATTTTCGGCGGGACAGGAGTTATTTTTAAAGGTTCAGGTTTTTATGTCACAGATAAAAACAAATCAGATAAAACCAAATCTGAAAAAAGAAAAACGTCCTCAGCAGCCGAACCGTGCGCGCAATGCCCGGCAGGCGAGACCGGGAAGTGTCCCGCCGCTTCCGCTGAACATCCCGAGACCAAATCGGCATAATATTGAAAAAGAAACCACGCTTTTTTTGTGACAATTGCGGTTATGAAGTAGGCAGTGATGTAAAAGTCTGTCCGTATTGCGCGCGTTATTTCGCCTCTATCCGCTGTCCCATGTGCGGTTTTTCCGGTCCCGATAAAATGTTCCTGAACGGCTGTCCCATGTGCGGCTATTCGGCGCCGAAATTCAATCCCAAAAATACAAAAATGAAACCGCCCCGTTTTCAAAGTCCTGATGAACCTCTCCCTTTTTGGACGTATTTTATCGCTGTTTTTATTCTTTTAGCCATGATCGCGCTGTTTTCATATTTAATCACAAGATAACAGGACATTATGATAAAAAAAACGAAAATAATTTTTAAAAAATCCGGAAACCCTCTTGACACTTTCTGCTAATTTTGTTAGATTATGGATTCACCCTTTTATTTTTCTTAAAGGGCAAAGGAGACGGTCTAGGACTGTGCCTAAGTTTGCTGATATGTAAATATGTTTAAGGAGTTTTTTTCGAATGCCTACTATTAACCAATTGGTTCGTTTCGGACGGCAAAAAATTACGACCAAAACGAAATCCCCGGCTTTAAAATCCTGTCCGCAGAAGAGAGGAGTTTGCACCCGTGTAATGACTGTAACACCCAAAAAGCCCAATTCGGCTTTGAGAAAAGTTGCTCGTGTGCGTCTTTCACATGGAACCGAAGTTACCGCTTACATTCCGGGAATCGGCCACAATTTACAGGAACACTCAGTGGTTTTAGTCAGAGGCGGACGCGTTAAAGACCTTCCCGGTGTGCGTTATCATATTATTCGCGGCGCGAAAGATACATTAGGCGTTGCTGACCGTAAACGCGGCCGGTCAAAATACGGCGCAAAACGGCCAAAGGCATAAAATATGGGAAGAAAGAAAAAGACCATCGACCGGGGAATTTTACCCGATCCGAAGTACAACAATAAAGTGGTTTCCAAATTTGTAAACAGAATGATGTGGGAAGGCAAGCGATCTCTGGGCCTTCGTATTGTTCATGAAGCGCTTGAGATTTTAAGAGCCAAGGTTGATAAAGACCCACTTGAAGTTTTTTTAAAAGCTTTAGATAATGTAAAACCTGTAATTGAAGTTAAGTCCAGGCGTGTAGGCGGCGCGACTTATCAGGTTCCGGTGGAGATACGCGAGACAAGGCGCGAGGCTTTGTGTATGCGCTGGATAATAAATGCCGCGCGCGCGCGTTCAGGAAAAGGTATGGGAGATCGTTTAGCCGCGGAACTCCTTGATGCGTATAATAACACGGGTACTGCTTTTAAAAAGAAAGAAGATACCCATAAAATGGCGGAGGCAAATAAAGCCTTTGCTCATTATCGCTGGTGAGTAAAAAACTTAGTTTTTTTACTTTAGAAGTTTTGCTTTGCAGAACTTCAGACATTTGTATATAAGTTTGGTAGTTTCCAAACCGATCATTCGCAGATAAACTGCGCGCAGTTAAACCAGGCTGCAAAATGATACAGGTGGAAAACGATGTGGATAGATTGCAATGCGCTGACTTCCGCTATTAATCGTTTCCCCAATATTGCGGGTAATTTTTACTTGTGTTAAAAATTACTGTTTTTATATCACGTATGGATAGTTTAAAACTTTCTGTACCTCCAGCGTAGCTTCCGGGTACGCAGATAAATAATAAGTGTTCATTAAGGAGGACACAAATGGCGAAGGATAAATTTATTAGAGAAAAAATCCACATGAATGTCGGAACGATTGGCCACGTAGATCACGGCAAGACCACTCTTTCTGCGGCTATTACCATGCATTGCGCCAGAAAATTTGGTGACAAGGTAATGAGTTATGATGAAATTGACAATGCTCCCGAGGAAAAAGCCCGCGGTATTACCATCAATACCCGTCACCTTGAGTATCGTTCGGATAAGAGGCATTACGCGCATATTGACTGTCCCGGACACGCCGACTATATCAAGAACATGATCACAGGCGCGGCGCAGATGGACGGAGCTGTTCTTGTAGTTTCCGCTCCTGATTCTGTTATGCCCCAGACAAGAGAGCATATCATTCTCGCCCGTCAGGTAGGCGTACCCAACATGCTGGTATTCCTCAACAAGATCGATCTTCTTGACGATCCCGATCTCGTTGAACTTGTCGAAGAAGAAGTAAAGGATGTTCTTACCGCCAACGGATTTCCCGGTGACAAGACCCCCATAATTAAAGGTTCCGCGTTTAAAGCAATGTCAGAGCCTGATAATCCGGAAGCGACAAAGTGTATCGATGAACTTCTCCAGGCGATGGACTCGTACTTCCCCGATCCGCAGCGTGATTCAGACAAACCCTTCATTATGCCGATCGAAGACGTATTTACAATTCAGGGAAGAGGCACGGTTGTAACCGGAAAAGTTGAACGCGGTATTCTCAAGCTTAACGAAGAAGTTGAAATTGTCGGTATCAGGCCTACAAAGAAAACAGTTATTACCGGTATTGAAATGTTTAATAAACTTTTAGATGACGCTCAGGCCGGTGACAATGTCGGAACTCTTCTTCGCGGTATTGACAAGAAGGAAGTTGAAAGAGGGCAGGTTCTTGCCAAACCCGGCTCAATTACCCCCCATAAAATATTTAAAGGCCAGATTTATTGTCTTTCCAAAGAGGAGGGCGGACGCCACAGTCCGTTCTTTACAGGTTACAGACCCCAGTTCTATTTCCGTACCACGGATATTACGGGGACTGTCAAACTTCCGGAAGGCAAGGAAATGGTAATGCCCGGCGATAATACGGAAATTATCGGCGAGCTGATACACCCGATTGCCATGGAAAAAGGTCTTCGCTTCGCTATTCGCGAAGGCGGAAAAACCGTAGCTTCAGGGCAAGTTACAGAGATTATTGAATAGGATAAGTATGACTGACCGCTTCGCATGAGGTGGTCAGCTTTATTTGGAGGAATGATGGCTAAGGAAGGAATTCGCGTTAGGTTGCGCGGTTTTGATGTTGAATTAATTGATCAGAGCGCAAAATCCATTGCTACGGCTGTCAGAAAAGCCGGAGCAAAAGTGACAGGGCCCATTCCGCTGCCTACAAGAATCAACAAGGTGACCGTTTTACGTTCACCGCATGTGAATAAAAAGAGCCGCGAACAATTTGAAATGCGGACGCATAAAAGATTAATCGATATTATCAATCCGTCCGCGGAAGTAATGGATTCCCTGATGAAGCTGGAATTACCTGCCGTTGTTGATGTGGAGATTAAACAATAAAGTTGTTCGATAACTTCAGTTATTGAACAACAACCTTATAAAAATCGCATTTTTGCAGGGCTAGCCCGAAAAAATGCAGGACTTGTGAAACAACCAACCGGGTTGTCTCACAAGTCCAATAATCAGAAACATTTGTTTCTGAAATAACCGTAGACGGTCTAGCCGCTTAGTGCGGTCAGATAACGTGCGAGGAGTGCTGCAATGTTAGGGCTGTATGCCAGAAAAATTGGAATGACACAGGTTTTTGACGAATCAGGCAACCTGATGCCTGTGTCGGTATTGCGCTTTGATCCGAATGTTGTCATTGCAAAAAAGACAAAAGAAACGGACGGCTACGAGGCTGTTGTTATCGGCCTTGATGATATAAAGAAAAGCCGTCTTTCCAAACCTCTCGCGGGACAGTTTACAAAGACCTCCGCCGGGGATAATGACTCCGGTGATAAAAAACCGGATAAGAAAAGAATTATTCGTGAAACTGATATAACTCCGAAAAAGCGAATTCTGGAACTGCGTGATTTTGAAAGCGCTCTTAAAAAGGAAGTAGCGGTAGGAGATTCTCTTGGGATTGAAATGCTGGAAGGCGTCAGATATGTTGATGTCTGCGGCGTTTCAAAAGGAAAAGGCTTTCAGGGTGTTGTTAAGCGTTATGGTTTCGGCGGCGGACGCAAGACACACGGATCAAAGTTTCACCGTGAACCCGGTTCAACAGGACAGAATACATATCCTGCCAGGACATTTAAAAACAGGAAGCTGCCCGGCCGCATGGGACGTGAGAAAGTAACCGTATTAAGCCTTAGAGTAATTAAAGCGGATATTGAAAAAAAGCTTCTTCTTGTAAAGGGCGCAGTTCCGGGTATCAACAAAGGTTTGGTATTTGTCCGCAGCGCGGTAAAGAAGGGACGGTAAAAAAATGAACTTAAAAGTGTATTCAAAAGAAGGCAAGGAAATAAGAACAATTACCCTTGACGATAATGTTTTCGGGCTTCCCGTTAACGACGATCTGATATGGTACGCGATTAATAACGAGCTTGCAAACAAAAGGCAGGGGAACGCAAGTACAAAAGGACGCGCTGAGGTTCACGGTTCAAACGCAAAACCTTATAAACAGAAAGGAACAGGGCGCGCCAGGAGAGGTGATAAAAAATCCCCGATTCTGGTTGGCGGCGGTATAATTTTCGGGCCAAAACCGCGGGATTTTTCTTATACCATGCCAAAAAAAGCAAAAAGAATGGCGCTTAAATCAATTCTCAGTTTAAAAGCGCAAAGTGATACATTAAAAATTATCGAAGATTTTTCTATTGAATCGGGTAAAACAAAAGATTTAGCCTCTCTTCTTGATAATTTCGATCCCGGCCTTCGCACTGTTTTAATCCTTAAAGACGATGATACGAAAATCAAACGGGCAGCCGCGAATATTCCGTGGGTTAAATATCTTTCCTATAACCGGCTGGAAGCGCATGAACTTTTTTACGGCCGTCAGGTTTTAATGCTTGAGACAGCCGCAAAAAGCCTTAATGATTTTTACGGTGAAAAGGAGATTGCGCAATGATTCAATACGAAGATATTTTAATTGAACCTGTACTTTCAGAAAAATCCAATCAGTTGCGCGAAGAAGGAAAGTATGTTTTTAAAGTAGCCCGGTCGGCTACAAAACCGCAAATCAAGGAAGCGGTGCGCAGGTTATTTAATGTTACTCCGATATCCTGTACGACAATGGTAGTGGGCGGCAAGCCAAAAAGGCTGCGTTACAGGCAGGGTTATACTTCCTCATGGAAGAAGGCAATTGTAAAAATCGGTAAAGATGAGAAGATAACTCTCTTTGAAGGCGTATAAGGCAGGATAGATAATTATGGCTATTAAGACATATAAACCAATAACGCCGGGAATGCGGCAATATACAAGTCTGGATTTTTCCGAACTGACAAAAGACGCTGTACCGGAGAAAAATCTTACAAAAGGCAAAAAAGGCGGATCAGGGCGCGATTCATTCGGACGAATCAGCGTGCGCCATAAAGGCGGCGGACATAAACGCAAGTACCGTATAATTGATTTTAAACGCGATAAGTTTGATATTCCTGGCAAGGTCGCTTCCATCGAATACGATCCCAACCGCAGCGCGAATATTGCTTTAATATTTTATAAAGACGGCGAAAAACGTTATATTATCGCTCCCAAAGGATTAAAGAAAGGTGCGGTAATTTTAAGCGGCGTGTCCGCTCCGATAGAGCCTGGAAACGCGCTCCCTCTTGAAAATATTCCGCTTGGCTTTACCGTTTACAATATTGAACTGACACTCGGCAGGGGCGGACAGATGGCGCGTTCCGCGGGAGCCGGCGCTCTTATTGCCGCCAAGGAAGGCGATTATGTTACTGTAAAACTTCCTTCCGGTGAAATGCGGATGATATATAAAAAATGTTACGCGACAATCGGCAGCGCGGGAAATGAAGATCACATGAATACAAATCTCGGTAAAGCGGGCAGAAAGCGCTGGAAAGGAGTGCGTCCTACAGTCCGCGGAATGGCGATGAATCCTGTTGATCACCCGCATGGCGGCGGCGAAGGAAGGAATAAAGGTATTCATCCTGTAACCCCCTGGGGTCAGCCGACCAAAGGATATAAAACCCGTAAAAAGCATAAACCTTCTTCAAGGTTTATAGTCAGCCGGGCCAAAAAGAAGTAGGAAGGGAGTATGTCAAGATCCGTAAAGAAGGGACCTTTTATTGAAAAGAGCCTGTACAAGAAAGTACTGGAATTGAGCAAATCGGGAGAGAGGAAGCAGATAAAAACCTATTCCCGCTGTTCAACTATTATTCCCGAAATGGTAGGCGGAACAATCTCCGTTTACAACGGCAAAACGTGGATTCCTGTTTATGTTACAGAAAACCTTGTCGGCCATAAACTCGGCGAATTCGCGCCCACACGGATTTTCCGCGGGCACGCGGGTTCCGATAAAAAAGCGTCGGCGAAGTAGGCAAAGTATATGAAAGATGCAAATATAGGCTATAAAGCTATCAGTAAATTCCTTATCGGCTCTCCTTACAAGATAAGGCCTGTGGCCGACCTCGTCCGCCGTCAGCCGTATTCGGACGCGATGTCCATTTTAGAAAACATGCCGCACAAGGGAGCAAGGCTTATCCGCAAGACTGTAAAGTCAGCCGCTTCAAACGCGTTATCAGATAACAAGAAACTTGATGAAGATATGCTTTATGTTAAGGAGATATATATTGATGAAGGACCTCGTCTTAAAAGGATTTGGTTTCGCGGAAGGGGAAGAGCGGATATGCAGTTAAAGAGAATGTGTCACATAACTGTAGTAATTGATGAAGCGGAAAATACAGCGGTTAAATCATCGGATTCAAAGCATGGTTCAAAAAAGGCGGCTAAATAATGGGACAGAAAGTAAATCCGACAGGGCTTAGAATCGGTATAAATAAAACATGGGGTTCGCGCTGGTATGTTGATCCTAAAGATTATGTTGACGCTTTGCATGAGGATCTTTACCTGCGTAAACTCATTATGGATATGCCCGAAACCAAGGGCGCCGATATCGCCGAACTGGAAATTATCCGTCATCCGCAGAGGATTACAATTACAATTCATACGGCCCGCCCCGGCGTAATCATCGGCGTTAAAGGC
The DNA here is from genome assembly GCA_031256635.1 of Treponema sp. GTDB lineage: Bacteria > Spirochaetota > Spirochaetia > Treponematales > Breznakiellaceae > WQXQ01. The sequence continues at coordinate 8,838 of JAIRQF010000056.1, forward strand.
GCGAACATCGAAAAAATCGGGAATGATTTACAGAAAAAAGTCAGCAAGAAAGTTCAGATAAAAATTAAAGAAGTGCGCAACGCGGACAACAACGCGCAGATCATCGCGCAGAATATAGCGCGCCAGCTTTTGGCGCGGTCTTCCTTCAGGCGCACAATGAAACAGGCAATTACAAACGCGATTAAAAAAGGAAACGCGCAGGGAGTGAAGGTCAGGCTTTCAGGACGGCTCGGAGGCGCGGAAATGTCCCGCACCGAAGAAGCGAAAGAAGGCCGCATTCCTCTTCATACATTGCGCGCTGATATAGATTACGGGTTCGCCGAAGCGCATACCCCCTTTGGTTCAATCGGCGTAAAGGTTTGGGTATACAATGGCATGAAATACGGTAAAGAACAAAAAGAAGACGCAGGCGCTCTGGTCCGCAAACGGCGGGAACGCGCTCCTGCAAGAGGTTAGTATGAAACTTCGTTTCATTTTCGATTTAGTGTGCGGCTATATAGCCGCACGTTATAGAGGTTAGCGGTTATGCAGAGTCCAAAACGTGTAAAGCGCCGTAAAGTGCAGAGGGGCAGTATGCCCGGAAACGCTACAAGGTGTAATAGTGTTGTGTTCGGCGATTATGCCCTTGTTTCTCTTGACAGAATGTGGATCACAAACCGGCAGATAGAAGCGGCGCGTGTTGCGATTAACCGCCATGTAAAAAGAGGCGGTAAAATGTGGATACGCATTTTTTGCGATAAACCGTTTTCAAAGAAACCGGCGGAAACCCGCATGGGCAAAGGTAAAGGCGCTCCGGAATACTGGGTGGCGGTTGTAAAACCAGGAACCGTAATGTTTGAACTTGGCGGCGGTATCGCCCGTAATCTTGCGGAAGAAGCGATGGCATTGGCAGGATCAAAACTGCCGATTAAAACAAAATTTGTTACCCGTTCGGAAATGGAACTTGGGGCTTAGGGGGCAAGGGTGAAAAGCACATTTAAAAACCTGTCGTATGCCGAACTTAAAACCAAGCGGGACGATTTAAGAAGAAAGTATCTGGAATTCCGTTTTAAAATTGTTATCGGTCATGTGGATAATCCCCTGCAGAAGCGTACATTACGCAGACAGATAGCGCGTCTTAATACCTTAATCCATGAGCATGAAATTAAGATGAAGAAGACCGGACAGGTTAAGGAGGCAAATTAATGCCGGATAATACAATGGAAAAAACAGTTAAGGCAAAAAGCGGTAAAAAAGAGTTTATTGGAACTGTTAAGAGCAACAAAATGGAAAAAACCATTGTAGTTTCAATTGAAATACTGACATTGCATCCTCTTTACAAGAAATACATCAAGAGATCCAAAAAAGTAAAGGCTCATGATGAAAAAAACGACGCTAAAATCGGCGATCGTGTCCGTGTTATTGAATGCAGGCCCGTCAGCAAAGAAAAATGCTGGAAGCTTGTTGAAATTATAGAACGCGCCAAATAAGGAGAGAGATGATGATTCAAGTGGAAACTTTCCTGAATGTGGCGGATAATTCAGGCGCCAAGAAAGCCCAGTGTATTAAAGTATTGGGCGGCACAAAACGCCGGTATGCCGGAATCGGGGATATTGTTGTAGTCGCGGTAAAAGAAGCACTGCCGACATCGACAATTAAAAAAGGCACTGTAGAAAAAGCGGTTGTAGTGCGCACAAGCAAGGAATACTGCCGCCCGGACGGGACATATATCAGGTTTGATGATAATGCCTGTGTCATTATTGACGCTGCGTTAAATCCAAAAGGTAAACGTATCTTCGGGCCTGTCGCGCGTGAATTAAGGGAAAGAAGCGAATTTATGAAAATCGTATCCCTTGCGCCGGAAGTATTATAGCCAAAGGTTATCAGGAGCAAATTATGGCGGAAGCATTGCATAAATTCAAACTCAAGAAAGAAGATACTGTCGAAGTAATCGCGGGAAAAGACAAGGGAAAACGCGGCAGGATTTTAAAGATCAGCCGCGCCAGCGGCCGGATTGTTGTTGAAGGGGTGAACATCGTCAAGAAAGCGCAGAAGAAGAGAAAGCAAAACGATCGCGGCGGTATAGCTGAAATAGAAGCCGCTATCCATTCTTCCAATTTAATGATTGTCTGTAAAAAATGCGGGCCCACCCGTATTGGTTATAAAATTGAAAGCGATAAAAAAGTTCGTGTATGCAGAAAATGCGGGGAGGCATTGTAATGGCATCAGGTTCAGAAAAGAAAACAACCAATAAAAACGAAATAAAGATCGACAAGGACTATGTTCCCCGTCTTAAAAAAATATATAAAGAGCAGATTGCCGGCGAAATGTTCAAGGAATTTAACTACAAATCCAACATGCAGATACCCAAGCTTGACAAGATCATCGTAAGCATGGGCGTAGGCGAAGCTCTTCAGTACAAGAAGCTTTTGGACGCGGCTATTGATACGTTGACTCAGATAACGGGGCAAAAAGCTGTAAAGACCAAAGCCCGCAAAAGCATAGCGAACTTTAAAATCAGGGCAGGCCAGGAAATAGGCGCAAAAGTTACGCTGCGCGGAGCGATGATGTACGAGTTTTTTGACAGGCTTGTCAATGTCGCTCTTCCGCGCGTAAAGGATTTTCACGGTATTAATCAAAACGCGTTTGACGGCCATGGAAATTATTCACTGGGGATTCAGGAGCAGATAATTTTCCCGGAGATTGACTTTGACAAGATTGAAAAAGTCGCCGGGCTTAATGTCGTTATTGTTACAACAGCGCAGACAGACGCTGAAGCGAAAGCATTCCTTTCAAAGTTTGGAATGCCTTTCAGGAAATAACAGGAGGTATTTCAAACCATATGTTTGAAATACCTGTATAAACTATCCGCAGTTGCGGGTATAAATTAAGGAGTAAAAATGGCACGAAAAGCGATGATAATAAAAGCGCAGCGGACTCCAAAGTACAAAACAAGGAAAGTTAACCGCTGCAGGATCTGCGGAAGGCCCAGGGGCTTTTTAAGGAAATATGAAATGTGCCGCCTTTGCTTTCGCAAACTCGCAAGCGAAGGAATGATTCCAGGCGTAACAAAATCCAGCTGGTAGGAGAACAGGATGAGTGTATCGGACCCCGTTGCAGACATGCTGACAAAGATACGAAATGCCGGCATGGCAAAACATGAAAAAGTTGATATTCCCACTTCCAGGCTTAAGCTTGAGATAGTCAAAATATTAAAGACCGAAGGGTATATTAAAAATTTTAAAAAGGCAAATCAGGAAGGATCCAATGTGATCCGGGTTTTCCTTAAATATGATGACAATACCATTCCCATTATTCACGGTATTGAGAAAGTTTCAAAACCGGGACGCCGTGTTTATATGGGATATAAAAGTATGCCGAGAGTATTTAACGGCTACGGAACCCTGATTGTTTCCACTTCGCAGGGTGTAACAACAGGCAAGAAAGCCGCTGAAAAAAAAGTAGGCGGCGAAATCATCTGTACGGTGTGGTAGGGGATTGATATGTCGAGAATCGGAAAGATACCGGTTAAAGTTCCCGGGGGAGTCAAGGTAACGTTTCAGAACGATGAAATGTTCGTGGAAGGCCCTAAGGGAAAATTAAAGCAAAAGTACCATCCTGTTATCTCTTTTGAAGATAAAGGAAGCGAGATTGTTGTCAGCCGGCAAAATGAAGAAAAGCAAACAAAGGCGTTTCACGGGCTATACAGAAACCTCCTTAATAATATGGTCACAGGCGTTTCAACCGGCTTTTCAAGAGCGCTTGTTGTCAGCGGAGTCGGTTACCGCGCGGAAGTGCAGGGAAAACTCCTTGCGATGAGCCTTGGTTACTCAAATGATATTTATGTCGCGGTTCCTGACGGGCTTTCGGTTGTTGTTGATCAGGGCGGTAAAATTACGGTTTCGGGGATTGATAAACAGCGTGTAGGCGAGTTCGCGGCCCAAATTCGCAAATTAAGGGGACCTGAGCCGTATAAAGGCAAGGGTATCCGGTATGACAATGAAATTATCAGACGGAAAGTCGGTAAATCGGGTGTAAAGTAGGTTAGTTATGCTGCAAAAAATACTGGAAAAAGACAGAAAACGGCTGAGAAGAAAAGTTCATATCCGCAAAAGAATTTCAGGAACTCAGGAACGTCCGCGGATGACTGTTACCAAAAGTAACCGCGCTCTTTCTGTTCAGATAATAGATGATACAAAGGGTCATACCCTTATTTCCGCGTCCTCCCTTGAAAAGGATTTACGCGGCATTAAAGCGACTGTCGCGGGAGCGCAGCAGTTAGGTGAAATTATCGGCAAACGTCTGCTGGAAAGGAACATCAAGGCGGTAGTCTTTGATCGCAACGGATATTTGTATCACGGGATAGTTAAAGCTCTGGCGGACGGAAGCCGGAAAGCGGGAATAAGTTTCTAGGGGGCATGATGGCAAAAGAGAAGGATACAGAAGGAACAATGGCTGAAGACACAATCGAAGAAAAGGAAATTGAAACTGACGCGGAAACGTCAGAAAATGAAGTCCGCCGTGACAGACGCAGACGCGGCAGAGATCGAGATCGCAGCGATCGTGAACCGGCGGAAAAAGAATTTATCGAAAAACTCGTAAAGCTTAACAGAACCGCCAAGGTTGTAAAGGGCGGAAGGCGTTTTTCATTCTCGGCTCTCACGGTAATCGGGGATCGCAAGGGAAAAGTAGGTTTCGGTTTCGGAAAAGCAAACGATGTATCAGAGGCAATCCGCAAGAGTATCGATAAGGCGAAACGCAACATGGTGTTTTTGCCTGTTAAAAACGGCACAATTCCGCACGAAGTAACAGGCCTTTTTAAAGCGTCCCGCGTCCTTTTAAAGCCGGCCTGTTCGGGAACAGGTATTATCGCAGGAGGCCCGGTGCGCGCAATCATGGAAGCGGGCGGGGTTACCGATGTGCTTTCCAAATCCATCGGATCGTCAAGTCAGTATAATGTTGTCAAAGCGACATTTGACTGTATAAGCAAAATGATGGACGCAAAGACAATATCCAGAAACAGGGGCAAGTCCCTCAATGAGCTGTGGGGCTGATATGAAACTTCGTTTCATTTTCGATTTTAATACGCGGCTATACAGCCGCGTTTAGGTAAGAAGGTTAATATGGCAAAAATCAAAATCCGTCTTGTACGCAGTACGATCGGTCAGATTCCCAGACACCGCGCTACAGTCCGTTCTTTGGGCCTTCGTAAAATCGGCTCTAGCGCCGTGCAGGAAGATACGCCTGCTATCCTTGGAATGGTTAGAAATGTCTCTCATTTGGTTTCGGTAGAATCCGTTTCCGGTGAAGATAATAAAGGTAGTAAATAATGGCGCACGATTTTAATTTACACGCTCCGCAGGGAGCCAACAGGAAAAAAAGAATACTCGGAAGGGGCCAGGGCTCGGGGCGCGGAACCACATCCGGTAAGGGAAACAAAGGACAGAAGGCCAGATCAGGGGGCAAGACATATGTCGGGTTTGAAGGCGGACAGATGCCTTTATACCGCCGCCTTGCCCAGAGAGGATTCTCCAATTATCCTTTTAAACAGGAATGGCAAATTGTTAACTTGGGTGAAATAGAGAAACACTATGAATCAGGTGAAACTGTTGATCACGTAAGCCTTAACAAAAAAGGCCTGATAAAGAGAAAAGCCCCTGTAAAAATACTTGCAGACGGCGTTATTACAAAAAAGCTAAAGTTTATTGTCGACGCGATTTCCGCGTCCGCAAAGGAAAAAGTACAAAAGACAGGAGGCGAAGTAACAGTTCTTCCGCCTCCTGAAAAAGCGCAGCCAAAAAATAAAAACGTAAAAAAAAGAGCAGGAAAAATCAATGGCTAATCCCATAATCGGAATGTTTAGAATAAAAGAACTGCGCGAGCGAATTCTCTTTACTTTCGGAATGCTTCTTGTATTCAGAATCGGCGCTGTGTTTCCCATACCGGGAATTAATGTAACGGTTCTTAAAAATTATTTTGATATGGGAAGTTCCTCAGGTGGAAATCCGATTGTAAATTACCTGGATTTCTTCGCAGGAGGCGCGTTCTCAAACTTCTCTGTATTCATGCTCGGGATTATGCCTTACATTTCAATGTCGATTATTATGCAGCTTCTTCTCATTGTTTTTCCTTCCCTTAAAAAAATATCGCAGGAAGACGGCGGAAGAAAGAAAATACAAAAATGGCAGAGATACGGAACTGTAGTTGTCTGCCTTATCCAGTCATTCGCGGTTACTCAATACGCTCAGGTAATTTCCCGCAGCACTCCGGAGCCGCTTTTAAATATCAGTATGTTTTCATTTACATTGATTGCGATGCTTACGGTTACAACAGGGACAATGTTCCTTATGTGGATAGGAGAGCAGATTACAAAGCGCGGCGTTGGCAACGGCATCTCGCTTTTAATTTACGCAGGTATTGTCGCGCGTCTTCCTACGGCTGTTTTCGAATTATTTAACATGATGAGAAGAGGCGGTTCAGACGGCATCAATCCTGTTTTTGTGGTTATTGTTCTTGTAATGTTTGTCGGTATTGTCGCCCTCGTTGTTTTTGAACAGCAGGGGCAGAGGAAGATTCCTGTCAATTACGCCAAGCGCGTTGTCGGAAGAAAAATGTACGGAGCGCAGAATACATATATTCCCTTTAAAATTAATCCCTCCGGCGTTATTCCCGTTATTTTCGCGTCTTCCATTTTGATGTTCCCGCTCCAGATTGCACAGACAGTAGGCGGCAATGTACCGTGGCTGGCGACCGCTTCCCGATTATTAAATCCGCAGGGAGCTTTATATAATATTCTATACGTAGTGCTTATAGTTTTTTTCGCCTATTTTTATACGCAGGTTACTCTTAACCCCATAGAAATAGCGAAGCAGATTCGTGAAAACGGCGGTTCAATTCCCGGGATTAGAGCGGAAGGAATTGAGAAATATCTTACGAAGATCCTGAACCGTATTGTTCTTCCCGGATCGCTGTATCTTGCGTTAATCGCGGTTATACCGACTCTTATTCAACTGGCGTTCAGGATTCCTTCATCGATCGCGTTTCTTATGGGCGGAACTTCGCTGCTCATTATGGTCGGCGTCGGCCTTGATACAATGAAGCAGGTTGAAGGACTTCTAAAAATGCATCACCATGAAGGATTGGTCAAGCGGGGAAAAATACGCGGGCGGAATTTGTAGAGCTTGTAAAAAAAAGTGATTTAGGAGAATATGAATGAAAATGCGTTTCATATTCGATTTTAATATGTCTGGCAGACGGTCAGATTATAAGGTAGAGGTTATTTAAGATGAAAGTCAGAACCAGCGTGAAGCCCATCTGCGATAAATGTAAAATTATCAAGCGCAATGGGATTGTTCGCATTATATGCCAGAATCCAAAGCATAAACAAAAACAAGGATAAGGAGTTATAATGAAACTTTGTTTCATTTTCGATTTAATTGTGCGCTCAGAGCGCACGAAGTAGAGGTTACCATGGCGCGTCTTGTGGGAGTTGACCTCCCGAATAAACATGTAAATATCGCATTGACCTACATCTTCGGCATTGGAAGATCGAGCGCGGACGCTATTGTCGCGAAAGCGAAACTTGACCCGATGCGGATGATGAATGATCTTTCTCAGGAAGAACTTAATGAACTTAGAAATATCATCGAAAGCGATTATAAAGTAGAAGGCCGTCTTCGCACCGAAGTCGCGCTTAACATCAAACGGCTGATGGATATTGGCTGTTACCGCGGCCTTCGTCACCGGAAGGGACTTCCGCTTCGCGG
>JAIRQF010000110.1 GCA_031256635.1 Treponema sp.
AATATCTCGCTGATGATGGTAGCGGTAGTTCCCCCGGATAATATTTTTTTTCCGGTGAAGGAAGAGAATATACCCGCCATCTCAGAAACGCTTTCGCGGTGCATCGGGGGGCCTGTAAGTACCATCATATCCCTGGGTTTTCGGAAATACACAACACCGCAGGAAATATCGTCCTTTGGCTTTCCGATATCGAATAACGAAGCCTGCTGGACAATGGAGTGGGAAAGATCGCGGGCGCTGATATCGGGGTTTCGCATAACTTGATCAAGAGCGAACCCGTGGGCTTTTTTCGCTGTCCAGCCGAATGGATTTACCTTTGTACCCATACCTGCCTGGCTTACACCGTCGGAAAAATAAATCAGCCGGTCGCCGTGCTGGGCGGTAAACCAGGAATAAGATACCGATGTGTCGTTCTTTGGCCCTGTTGTTTTATCCTGCCTGTGGAATGCGGTTTTTTCTTTTTCAAGATCCACAACCGTCTTTTGCCGGATAAGCACGCATGGAGGGTTATCGTACTCCAAAACTTTAACAGTCGCGTCCTGTGAAATATCAATCAGGGTGAATGTCGCGTAACTGATTCCACGTTCGCTGCATACAGGCAGGGTGTTCATTATGATTTCAGAGGCGCGTTTTATGGGAATATTAAAGGAAATAAATTTAACCGCCATTGTCGCTGTAAGGCAGGCAAGCACTCCCGCTTTTATCCCCGAACCAAGCCCGTCAGAAAGGGCTGTAATCACCCTGCCGTCGCTGGGGTTTTTCTGCGTGATGAACATATCCCCCGGAGAGCTCTGTTTGTATTTGCACAACTGGGAGTACTCAACCTCAATGAAGGTATTTTTGATCATTAAATTAGCGGCATTATCGGCCAGGCTGCCGCGGGAAGCTTCAATCCCCGGTGTTTCAGGCATCGTGATCTTCCTCTTCTGTGGTGTACGATTCGATGATGGAGTTTAAAATAGCTTCTGATTCCGCCGCGTTTTCGCCTAACAGGAAAGCGATTTGCTGGGTAACGGCGGCGTTTTTCTTGATAACTTCCTGCGCACGTTCAACAGTTCTGTCGATGCGCACTCTTGGCTCTGTGATGTCGTCCACTATGCCTGCCGCGGTCTCGCCTTTTTCGATAGCGAATACTTTTATATGGTATATTTTTTTTCCTTCTCTGACATCGCACTGTACTTGATCGGGGCCGTTCAATTCGATGACAGAAGTGAAATATTGCGCAAATGGCGCGATTTTGGTTAAGTCCGCTCCTTCAAGCCCTGGTTTGTCGGCATACAGCTTCTCTGTTTCTTCTCCCATAATGCGGGCAAATGGTTCATTGCAATCGATTATTTGGAGTTCCTTGTCTACAATGACCGCTCCGGATGGAGTTGATTTCATAATACCATTGGCTGTTTGATTGGCAAGTTTTCGCATATAAGAAGCGCACATTGATTTTTCCGCCCAGCCGTTCAGCAACGCAACAGCCAAATCACGGCAGGTATCATAACCGCAGCTTCCGCAGTTACGGCGGTCGTCAAGGTTAAATTTACCCACCTGCTGGAGTCCATCGGAAATTTCCTGTTCCGAATAAACAGTAATAGGAAGCGCGCTAAGAGGATAATCCGCTTCAATAGAAGGCGAGATTGAAAGAGTGGAGTCGTCAAGGGTTTCGTCCGCGGTATCGGCATAATTATGCAGGCGAGTATTACGGAAAATTCCCGGCACTGTGCCTGTAATACCTGGGCCGTTGATGCAGCCGCCGGTACAGGCAAGCAGTTCCAGAAACAGGGGTTTTTTAAGGGATTCAAGTTCAAAGCCTGAAAATAATTTCTGTACAACGCTGATACCGGAAACGGAAACGGTATCTATTTTCTGCCCGGCAGCTGCCGAGGCATTTTTTATATATGCGCTGAAGGCGGTTATCTCCCCGTTTTCTATGGGGAAAAACGCGCCCTTTGCGCTGCGTCTCGGCTGGAAAGCGCAATCGGGTGTTACGGAAACGCTTTCCGGTGTTATGCGCTCTTTTTGCAGCCATTCGTCAAGTTCCTGAAATGTAAGAGAGGCGTCAATATCGTTTTCATAAAGGTCAGCCTCGTGTTTTTTGGCGAAACACGGCCCGATAAACACGACCGCGGTTTCCTTTCCGTAGTGGGAATGTAAAAACCTGGCATGTGTCAACAGCGGCGAGGCATGAGGAGAAACATATTGCGCAATGTCGGGTTTGTATAACTTGATATAGGCTACAATGGCAGGGCAGGCGGAGGATATCATAAAGCGCGGTTTATTCCCGTCATGAAGTAAGTCGCGCGCTATTTGCGCTGAAAGGAAATCCGCCCCCAGAGCAGTTTCTGAAACGGCGAAAAAGCCAAGTTTTTTCAGGGCGGCAATAATTGTTTCGCTTGTCCAGTTTGGTATGTCTGCAACAAAAGAGGGGGCAAGGGAAACTACTGCTTTCCTGTTCCCGGAAAGAAGCAGCTTTACATTATCTACATCGCTTCTGTAACGCTTCGCGTTGGTGGGGCAGTTATTCACGCAGCGTCCGCAGCAAATACAGCGTTCGTACATTATATGCGCTTGTCCCTTTATAACTTTGATAGCCTTTACAGGGCACATACGGATACACTTGTAGCAGTCAAGACACTTTTCATATACCGTGTGGATCGGCGCTTTTTTCTTTAACAGGCTCATAATTCAAGCCCCAGTTCCTGCGCGATTACCGCGCCAATGCTTTGCTGTGAGACATCGGAAATGAGCTTATCATTGATAAGTATATTGGGACCGCTGGCGCAATGTCCGCTGCAGAGGCAGCCTGACACTTCGATTTCATCTTCGAGCTTATGCTCCTGTATAAACTGCATAACCGCTTCGGCAGTGGCTTGATTTCCCTTGCCGAAACAGGAACTCCCCATGCAGACAGTAATTTTATCCATATCCGCTTCCTTGGACTTGTGAGAGAACCATATGGGTTCTCTCACAGTCCTTGCATTTTTTCGGGTTAAAAAAAAAAAAAAATGCGTTATTATAGGAAGTTATTCAAAAACTGAAGTTTTCGAACAACTCTATTTCAGTTTTTTTGCGACTTGTTCCTCAAAAAAAGTTTTTGTGTCTTCTGGCTTGAGCGAATGGTAGGTGTCGTCAACTGTTACCGAAACGCCTGTTTGGCATTTGCCCATGCAGAACGCGCCTGCCAATTCAACTTTATCGCCGCAATTTTTCTGGGCGATAAGGTATTGCAATTCATCTACTATTTTTGCCGCGCCTTTCACATGGCAGGCGCTGCCGATACAAACCGTTACTTTCATAGTATTCCCCCTTATTGATATTCAACTACATTTGCCCAATTCAAAAGGAATTCTTTTTCTTCATTCCTTGCGTTGGGAAGACGCGAAGCCGCGACAATGGAAAGCCATTTCTCCACAAGCTGCTTGGGCGTGTCGTTCTTTTTACAAAAGAGCGATAAATATTTCTCCGCCATGTTTATGTTACCTGACAGCCAGAACAGGAGGTAGGTATGCGCCGCGTCCGCAAGAGGGCTGCCCTGTGAAGCGTGAGACCAGTCGATAATGTACACTTCGTCCTTTTCGGTGATAACGATGTTGCTTGGGTTAAAGTCGCCATGGCATAGCTTTGTGTCTTTCGGCATACCGGCAAGCCGTCCCAATAGCTCGTAACGGCAGGTTGCGTCAATTTCAGAGGAGGATTTAATTTTTCTTTCCATTTTTTCGGCAAGGAGCGGAAGCCAGCTTGCGCTGTAGCTGTGCATATCAATCTGAATATCCACAAAGCGTTCGATATATTCCTGCGCCTTGTCTTTGTTTTTTTCCATAAGGCGGTCAAGAGAAATGCCTTCAACATAGTCCCAAACAATTGCCCACTTGCCGTTGATTTGCGTAACCTCATACAGTTTGGGAACTTTCAATTTTGTTTCGCCTACTGCGGCAAAGTTCAAGGCTTCGGACATTGCGCGGGGAGCTGTGTATTCTTCGCCTAATAGTTTGATAACCTTGTCGCCGTCCCGGTAGATTGTCTTTGAGGTACGGACTGAGATTACTTTATCAAGTTTATAGTTACCCATTACACCTTCTCCTTCTTTCCGTAGAAAGCGTTAAGATACATCTTTTTGATTTCCTCGATTAGCGGATAACGCGGATTCGCGCCGGTACATTGATCGTCAAAAGCCTGCTCGCTCATCTCGTCCAGCCGCGCAAGGAAATCTTTTTCGTCGATGCCGTAGTCCTTGATGGTCTTTTTGATGCCAATAGCGTCTTTGAGTTTTTCAACAGCCTCAATAAGTTTGTCGAGTTTTTCCTCGTCATTCTTACCGCCAAGCCCCATAGATTCCGCTACTTCCGCGTAACGTCTGAGGGTTTTGGGGTGATCGTACTGAGGGAAGGTTCCCA
>JAIRQF010000177.1 GCA_031256635.1 Treponema sp.
TCCGGCTTCGGCTGTCCCCATGCCTGAAGCGGCAGGTTCGTAAATCGCGATAACGTCTCCCGCAATTTCGCTGTACTCAATCATCACTACAGCGTCCGCGCCTTCGGGAAGCATTCCGCCTGTCGGCACATAGGCGCACTCGCCGCTTTTTACCGCAAAGTTTGCTTCCTTCCCCATCTGCACGAAGCCTGTTTGTTTTAAAAAGACAGGAATGGTTTCATTTGCCCCGTAAGTATCATTTGAGATTACCGCGTAACCGTCCACAGTTGAGCGGCGGAAAGAGGGAATGTCGCATGGAGCGAAAATATCTTCTGCGAGAACGCAGTCAAGCGCTTCGTTAGGTGTAACTGTTTTCGTTTTCAGAAGCCATGATTTTGCGTGATTTAATAATTTTTCACGGGCTTGTTCGATTGTATCGACGGTAAGAAGTTTCACCGGTTTTACCCGTCATAAGAGCGAAGGTACTTCCTTAAATATTGATTGTTAACATTGGAAAAAATTTCCTGAACGCTTCCTTCGGTTTCCATTTTTCCATCATACATGAAAAACACGAAATCGCATATACGTCTTATGTGAGGCATCTGGTGGCTGATAATTATCCAGATTGATTTTTCTTTTTCCTGCTCTTCCCTGATTGTATTCTCAAAATGATCGAGTGAGTCCATGTCCATCGCGGTCATTGCCTCGTCCGCGATGATAAGCCTGGGTTTAAAAATAATCGCGCGTAAAAAAGCAAGCTTCTGCTGCTCGCCTCCTGATAAACTTTTCGCTTTCTGTTTCGCGCGTTTGGAAAAATTCATCCTGTCAAGAAAGTCATCTACCATTTGAGGATTCGGAGCAATACCGCGAAGCTGAAGCGGATAAACAAGGTTATTGTATACTGTATCATCCATCATATAAGGTCTTCTGCCAAGAAATGTAATTTCTTTATCATTCAATCCTTCTGTATCGATTTTTCCTTCATCCTGATTAAGAAGACCTGTCATAATTTTAGCGAGCGTAGATTTCCCTGAACCATTAGGTCCGATTAACCCGTAGATTCCGGGAGTTGAAATTGAAAGTTTGTCAACGCAAAGAGAAAAATCACCTAACCTTTTTTTAATACCTGTCAGTATCATGATTAAAAATTTTCCTCAGTCTTTTCATTTTTGCGCAGAAGATCTGAAAGAGACTGAAGCGTGAACGCGATGACAAGAAGGAGAATACCCAATGTGATACCCTGGCTGAAATCCCCCATGCTGCGAAGCATAGTAATCGCCGTTGTCATCGTTCTTGTTTTACCCTGAATATTACCGCCGACAATCATCACCGCTCCAACCTCGCTGATTGCGCGGCTGAAAGCGGTAACAACCGCGAAATAAAATTCGCCCTTCATCTCCCTTACAAAAAGAAACTGTGTCTGTAAACGCGACGCTCCCATTGTCTTCGCGAACACCCGAATCGCGGGCGCGCTGCGGACAGCGTATGTGTAAACCATGCCTGTAATAATCGGAGTGATAAGAACAACCTGCGCGATTACCATCGCTTCGATTGTAAAGAGAATTCCCATAAATCCCAGAGGACCTCTTCGCATAAGCACAAGGTACACGATAAGTCCCGCAACAACAGGAGGCATTCCCATTAATGTGCGGCAGATTCTCACCACGATTCGTTTGCCGGGAAACTGATGCTTTTCCAAAAGCAGCCCAAGAATTGTTCCGAAGACAGTGGAGATTAATGTTGAAAAAAAGGACATTCTTAAAGTAATGCCGATTATGGAAAGAGTATCCTGATTAAAATTAAGAAAACCCAAGTTCAACTTCAGCGCCCGCGGAAAGAAAGGCTATCTCGGATTTACTGCGTTAGGTGTAAATAAAGCCTGGCCGTATTGTTCGACTCCGAACTGCCCGATAAGCAGCTGAGTGGAAGGGCTTATAAGCCAGTTCGCGAAAGTATGCGCGCCTTCTACATTGACATGTGGATGCCGCGCAGGATTAACAAGAATTACTCCGTAGAAGTTAAGAAGATCGGAGGCTCCTTCGCATACGGCAGGAAGATTGATTCTTCCGTCTTTGCTCCATGTAAGCCATGTAGCGCGATCTGTAAGGGTATAGGTGCGCATCTCGCTTGCCATCTGCAATGTCGCTCCCATTCCCTGTCCTACAGAGGAATAACCGCTGACGCTTGCGGTGTTTATTCCGGCAGCCCGCCATAATGAGAGTTCCATTGTATGGGTTCCCGAAGAATCGCCGCGCGATACAAAAGGCAGGTTTCTTGAGGCGATATCCCTTAAAGTCTGAAGCACATTGCTGTTATGCGCAATCGCTGTCGTGTTCGGCCCGACAATAAGGAAGTCATTGTACATTACATCGTAACGAACTGACCCGTATCCGTCCGCCACAAACTGAAGCTCATCGGCCCTTGCGTGAACCAAAAGCACGTCAGCGTCTCCGCCTCTGCCCATGTTCAGGGCCGCGCCTGTACCGACAGCGATTACATCGACTGTCCACCCGGTTTCCCGCGTAAAAATCGGCAGGAGGTAATTAAGGAGTCCGGAGTCCTGGGTACTGGTAGTTGTTGAAAGAATGATATTTCCTTTTACAGGAACCGAACCGGCGCTCTGGGAATTATCACTGGCGGCGGCGGCAAAGAGGCTGGATGCCAGAAACAGCATCGCCATTGCCAAAACAAAAGCCTTGAGACATGAAGTCTTTTTCATTTTTTTCTCCTTCACAAAATGGTAAGCGCAGGCGTTTCCATCTGCACTCTCATCAGATTAACTGATTCGTTCCGCCATGCATGACTAACACGAACGTGTTTTAAAGTTTTAGCTATGGGGAATCGGAGTTGAATAAACTATAGCATGGATAAAAGTGGCTGTCAGCAGCGGGCATGAAGGTAAAAATATCTTTAATATAAATGTATTGACATTATCCTGTAAATTTGATAAAAATACAAACGATGATAAAAACCAGCTTTTTTACAAAACTTACACACATTACTTCATCCATTAGTCTTTTTGTGACGCCCCAGCATCACCCCCTCCCCCCCCTCCCACCTATCATACAACACCAAAAACACAGCAAGAATAATACTATCTATA
>JAIRQF010000049.1 GCA_031256635.1 Treponema sp.
ATGCCGGATATTAATCTTGTCGGCATGAGCATGCGCGGTAAAGTGTTCACTATACAGGAAGACATGCTGCGCTTCACGGAAGATGAAATCGCCAAATATTTTACTCAGCTTAATCTGCCGGTAACGAATGTGGATATACGCAATATTTATGATGACACGCAGGGCTGGGCGTTTGCCTTAAACCTTATCTCCCGCTCTCTTGCCAAAAAACGAAAATACGAAAGATACGCCCTTGAAGCCATGAAAAAAAATATTTTCAGGCTTATGGAAGCAGAAATAATACAAACGATCCCGCAGAGGCTTTTGCGTTTTCTTCTTCGTATTTCGCTGATCGATCATCATGCGGCAGGTCTTATAAAAACGCTTGCTTCCTTCAATAAAGCCTCCGACGGAGAAGCCTTTTCGCTTATAAGAGAAATGGAAATGATAAACGCCTGCATACGTTACGATTATAATCAGGATACATACATGATTCATCATCTGTTCCGGGATTACCTGCGGAAAAAGCAGGAAAAAATACTGACAGATGATGAAAGAAGGGAAGTTTATAAAGCGGCTGCCGCCTGGTGCGAGGCGAACAGCTATCACACGGATGCGCTTTCCTACCATGAAAAAGCGGGAGATTATGAGGCGATTACACAGAAAATAATTTCACTTAACATTCAGATACCGCAGGATATGGCCTCTTACGCGCTGGATATTTTTAACCGCATGCCCGAAGATGTAAAATCGACGAATCAGTTATTTCCGGCGATGTATATAAAATTAAAACTAAACCTTGGTCAATTTGAAGAAGCTCAGGAGATTGCGCAAAAATATTCGGCCGATTATGAAGCACGTCCGGAAACGCCTGAGCGAAACCGCGCCCTTACAATTCTTTACGGCGCATGGTGCGCGTTACGGATAAATATGTGTACATTCACAGATATTTATGATTTTGATATCTATAGCACAAAAATGTCTGAATATTATAATCGAAATCCGTTTAAAATTATCGGCTCATACAAGTTAACATCGATGACTTCCCGCGCTTGCCTTGTCGGAACAAACAGGCAAGGAGCGATGGAGGAATATATGGCGGCAATATCCCGCGCGGCTCCTAATATGTCGCATGTGCTGAACGGTTTCCATGAAGGATTTGAAGAACTTGTCAGGGGCGAGTTTTGCTTTAACCGCATGGAATTTAATAAAGCGGCGGAATATCTTAATCAGTCGATTGCCAAAGCGCGCGGGCATGATCAATATGTTACGCAAAACCGCGCGCTTGTTTACCTGATGCATATTAATTTTTCACATGGAAATACTGAGGTGGCAAGTGCTAACCTGAAGGAAATGGAAGCGCTGCTCAGCGAAAAAGATTACGGCGTACGCTATACAATGTATGATATAGCGCAAAGTTTTTATCACCTGCTGCTTGGACAGCCTGAGAAAATACCGGAATGGCTTAAAGGCGATTTTATGCCGTATACTCATCCGTCGTTTCTGGAAAATTATGCAAACCGTGTCAGAATGCGGTATCATTACCAGACCCGTCATTACAGCGCTTTGCTCGCTTTTATAGAAAACGCGCTGGAACATACCGCGATTCTGTATGATAAAATTGAATTAAAGGTGATGCAGGCGCTTTCATTATACCAGTTTAAAAAATACGATGAGGCGCTTTTTGTATTTACGGAAGCATATCATCTTGCTGAATCAAACAAACTCATTGCACTGTTTGTTCAATTCGCAAAAGACATGCGCACCCTGAGCGCCGCCGCGCTTAAACGCTCAAGCTGCGCAATACCAAAGAAATGGCTTGAAGACATCAACCATAAATCATCAACGCTTGCCAAGCGAAAAGCCAAACTGATATCGGAATACAGCGCGGCAAATAATCCCGGGAACGGTATTAAACTGACAGAACGGGAAATTGATATTTTAAAAGATCTTTGTGACGGGCTTTCGCGTACTGAAATAGCGTCCAGCAGAAACCTCTCTGTAAATACGGTTAAAATGACCATTAGCATAATTTATGATAAACTGGGCGTAATCAGCCTGAGCGAAGCAATGCGTGTTGCCTCTGAGCAAAAAATAATCTAAGGTGAATACAGTTAAGCTGATTTTGCGCCGAAGTCAGGCCAGTTGCCGCCTGAGATTTCGGAGAAACTCATATCATCTACCTGCTCATGCAGCCATGTAATAAGCGCTCCTCCTTTTTCATATTTAAAAGAATCCAGCTTCTCCATGACCTTGTCGACCTTGCCTATATCGTATTCAACGCAGGCTTCGCGCAGTTCGCGCAAAAGAACCGGATCTGGCGTTGCCGCGACAGGTTTTCCGCATTTATTGCTTATCATGACAAGCGCGCTTTCAATTGAAGCTAAAAGAATATCCATCAGTTTTGTGAAAGTCTCGTTTTCAGATAACAGATAATCTATCTTCTCTACCATGTGTCTTCGAACATGCGGTTCCAGACTTTCCAAACTGGCTAAAAAATCCTTTACCAGTAATTCCAGCCGCTGCGCATCCTTTCCCGCGCGCATTGCGCCTATACTGTAGCTTGATCCTTTTATTCCGTGAACTGTGACAGCGTAATCAGTCAGGTTTCCGCACTCAAGATATTTTTTTAAATCATTAATAAGAGGACGCGTATTTTGCGCGTAGGATTGAAGCACCTTAATATAAATTTCTTCATTGCCTGTAAACGACTCAAGAGTCGAGTCTATATTAATACCGTCTATAGAAATCCCGTTAAAATACGATAAAGCTGTCATTTGTTTTTTAGGGCGGCGCTTCATATCATTTTCATCTTCCCTGCTTTCGATCTCTTCATGCACATTCCCGACCCAGCGGCGAAGAATTGAATCCAGCCTCTTCATATTAATTGGTTTTGAAACAAACGCCTGAAACCCGTGTTCCAGAAACATCTTCTCATTGCCGGTTATGGCGTTAGCTGTCAACGCGATGACCGGCACACTGCGCGCATAGTCAGTATCAATTTCTTCGCGGATGATCCGTACAGTCTCTATCCCGTCAATGCCGGGCATCATGTGATCCATAAAAATGGCGTCATAACGCGGATTCTCAAAACAGACCATTTCTATTGCCTGTCTGCCGCTGGAAGCGCAATCTACCTGTAAACCGTAAGGAGCGAGCATTCCTTTGGCTACATCAAGGTTTGTTTGTATATCATCAACAACAAGAACTCTCGCGTGCGAAAGATCCATCCTCTCCAGCGCTGTTTGAGCGATCCTGTCATCGGTAAAACATGAACTCATGAGATTTCCCGCTGTTTCAAGGCCGATTGGAACATCTGACACAAAATCCTGGCGCAATTGCACTGAAAAAGTCATTCCTTTCCCATATGCGCTTTCGGCCGTGATGGTGCCTTTCATCATGCCGACAAGACTCTTTGTTATGGAAAGCCCAAGCCCTGTGCTTTCCGCTTTGCGGTTCGAACCTACCTGGCTGTAATCCTTAAACAATTTCTTAAGGTCTTCTCTCTTTATTCCCATTCCGGTATCCT
Organism: Treponema sp.; assembly: GCA_031256635.1. GTDB lineage: Bacteria > Spirochaetota > Spirochaetia > Treponematales > Breznakiellaceae > WQXQ01. Next base: position 3,509 of record JAIRQF010000049.1, read on the forward strand.
TTACATCTGAAATAAGCCATATATTTTCATTATCACGCCTGAATGATAATTTCCATTTGACTGTCCCTGAGTTTGTGTACTTGAACGCGTTTGAAAGAAGATTATTAAAAACCTGTTTAATGCGAAGATCATCGCCGAAAAGCTGCCTTGGCAGTTTTTCATCCACAAAAAGAATAAATTGAATTGGTTTATCGCCTATACGCACAATGTTTTGGGATACGATGTCGTTTATTAGGCTTGCGGTATCGTAATTAACCGGGTGCAGTTCAAACTTGCCCGATTCGATTTTTGAAATATCAAGGATATCGTTTACAATGCCAAGAAGTGTCATGCCGCTGCTGTATATCCTGCTGATCTTATCCTCAACTTCATCCCACACAATCTGCCGCGGTTGTACCAGTTTTGATAATTCTCTCTCATTTAGAATCAGTTCGGATAAACCGACGACAGCGTTTAATGGAGTGCGCATTTCATGGCTCATATTCGCGATGAAGTCGCTCTTTGCGCGGTCGGCGTCCATTGCTTCCTTGAGCGCCTCTTCAAGTTCTGTCTGGAGCCTTCGCGTTTCACTCATTAACTCTTCAAGACGGCGGTTTTGTTCGGCGACTTTATTATATGGCCTTGCAATCTGGCCGGAGCACACAACAGCAATAGCGGCGCCTGCGGCAAAAAAGATTACGGCTAAAACAAGAAGCCTCTTCTCAAGTTTGTCAGCCAGATTTTCATGTGCCGGAACGCTTAAACAGATATACCAGTCTGTCTGCGAAGATAAAACTTTTGCGTAAGCGCACTGGTAATCAACGTCATCAATAATATAATTTCCCTGCCCTTTTTCGTTTGCGAGCATATCATGGAAAAAATTTATGGACGGGCTGATCGAACCCTGATCTGTTGTAAGATTAGTACTCGAAGAGACAATATCCGGCGGAAAATGCGCAATAACTGTCCCGTATTCATCTAACATAAAAATTTTTCTGGTATCACGCAGAATATAACTGCCAAGCATCTCGGAAAAAATCATTCCGGAAATAGTCACCGAAAGAATACGGTCCTGTCCCATGGGAGTACAAATATACATGACAAGTTTGTCCGTCGCTTCATTATACCTTGTTGTAGATATAACGGTCCGCCCGTTGAACGCGCTCTCAATGTACTTGCTTTGATCAAGGAGATTAATTGACGTCGGCGAATCACCGTATTGTGCCACAATTCCCTGACGGTCAAAAACAGTGAACGCCATAAAATCCTCATACTCTGCAAGAAGTTCCTGCATGTCTGTTTCCATATCCTCATTGCTGTCATTTTTAATAAAATGCTCAGCCACGGTTCTTGCATTGGATTTATAAAGGTCAATTCTTGTGGAAATAAAATCATTTACTATATCACGGGCCATGGAGATATCTTCGCTCATGGTAATGTTTAATGTATTACGGATTAAAATCAGGCTGGAACCAATGTTAACAACTGTTATAACAAAAGCAACAACAATGATAATAAAAGCGGCTTTCAGTCTCATACATTTAATCATGAGTGCTGTTTTTTGCCAATGAAATACCCTGAAAAAAAATAATTACATCGCAAACCATGCCCCGGATTGAGATGAACTTGTGATTTTTTTGCTTTTTAAACAGCGCCCAAAGTGAAATCGCCTAATATCTTAAAATGGTTTCCGTCACGATGGACAGTCAGTTCCCGTTCCGGAAAGTAAACAGGTAAAAGTTCCCTGACTTTTTCCGCGGCAGCCGTATATATTTCAAGGCGTATATTACCATCAACTTTTTCCAAAGTGGATATTGACACATCTATTATATATCCGCGTCCCAGCTCCGATCCGAAACCTGGTGTAAAGTTCGCGCCTATGTTAAAAAGGCCGTCCATCTCAGGGTTAGCCGCTTCTCCGCGGGGAAGGCGCACAGGATGCAGAGGATAATGTTCCCCATAAAGGTCTTCAATGTAATTGTCAACTTCATCGAAAAGATTTTTCATACGGTTATCAAAATCTACCGTTTTGGGATGCCACATAAGATAATAATATGACATGATACATCAATTAACAATGGACTTGTTCGAAAAAAAAGACCGCCATTTAAGGCGGCCTTTATAAAGTTTGTCCGGCAGCTAACCGGGTTCCAGAATCAGCAGCCAGTCTGGCTACTGGTTTTAATTATTCAATCTTAAACTTTGATACTTCTCTGAGCAGTAAATCTGTTTTCTGGTGATTCTGCTCGGTCAGTTCGTTAACGCGGTGTACGGCAATATTGATTTGATCAGCGCCGGTTGCCATTTCGTTCATTCCGCCTGTAATCTCCTGGGTAATGTGTTCCAGATTCTTACATTCCCCTGTTACTTCCTTGGATCCTTCGCGCATTACCTCAGAGCCGCCTTTCACCTGTCTTGTTATATCGTTAAGATTTCCTATAGCTTCCAGAATCTGCTTACTGCCCTGACTCTGTTCTTCCATTGCGTTACGGATATTCTCTTCCTGATCCGCTACTGTTTTAATGTTCCCATCTATGGCTTCAAACCTTGTAAGAACATTATTGGTGGAATGGGTAATCTTGTCGATGGAGGTTTTTATCTTTTTAAGGACTGTGCTGATCGTTTTAGACTGCTGGCTTGAACTCTCGGCAAGCTTTCGGATTTCAGCGGCGACAACCGCGAATCCTTTTCCCGCCTCCCCCGCGTGCGCGGCTTCGATAGCGGCGTTCATGGATAACAGGTTAGTCTGGCTTGCGATATTTTCCATGACTGAGTTTATTTCAAAAAGACCCTCTGATTCGCGCGCAATTTCCTGTATATCGGAGGAAACTTCCTGCAGCCCTGAGCGGCCCACATCAGAGGCAGTTTCAAGCTGATTTACGTTTTCCATGTTTTTTGTAAGGGTATTTGTAACAGAGTGAATATTTGCAAGCATTTCTTCAATAGCGGATGAAGACTGAGAAACAGACGATGTTTGTCTATCAACCTGTTCATTGAGCTTGTTGATATTAACTGTTATTGATTCCATTGTGGCGTTAGTCTCGGTAACGCTGGCGCTCTGATTTATCGCTCTTCCCTTGATGCTTTGGATATTCGCGGTAATCTCGTTAATTGCCGCCGCGGTCTGTGTCATATTTGATGAAAGCTCTGAGCCCATATTGGACAGATCTGTCGCTCCGCTTTTAATAGTGTTAAGAAGAGATTTGATTTTATCCAATGTCGTATTTAATGAACGGCCGATATTACCGATTTCATCATTGCCTTTCGCTTCAACGGATTTGGTAAAATCTCCGTTGCCGATAAACTCAAAAACGCCTTCCATTTTTTTAAGCGGGGCTGTAATGGTTTTGGATAAAATAATTATAATTATTGAGACAACCACAAGGATAACAGCGCTCATGATTATCAGGAACATTGTCATTTGAGTCAGAGAGGCAAATACCGTGTTATAATCCACAATAGTCACAGCCAGCCATGCGCCCTCATTGCCTCCGATAAAAAACGGGCTTGTTACAACAATCATTCTGGCATTGTGTTCTTTTGAATCCAATATTTCATTAAATTCGGTGCCGTCTTTAACTGAACGCAACAGAGCGTCCATACGATCTCCGTACAGTTCTTTTGAAACATCCTGTAAATTCTGCCCAAGTTTAGCAGTGTTCACGGTGGCGACTACGATACCTGAATGGCTGTAAAGCGCCGCGTTACCGGTGCCAAAGGGTGTAATGGCGCATACCATTTCCTGTATTTCAGTAAGTTCCATATCTATCCCGGCTACGCCTATTACCCGTCCGTTGCGCTTAATCGGGACTGCAAGGCTGGTTATCAATATCCGCTGCCCGTTTATACTTTCATAATAAGGCTCGGCAATTACTTCATTGCCAGTCCGCATCGGAGTAAGATAATATTCGGCATTTTGATAATTTGTAAGCGTGGTCATGCTTATATTCCCGTTGTCATTTGTCCAGTATGGTACAAATCTTCCGGCAGCGTCGTTTCCGGGAGTATTCGCATAAGAAGCGTCCATACCGTCCAGAGCATTGGCATCGTAAACGACCCACACGCCTACCCAATCAGGATTGGCTTTAGCAATATTATTAAGCATGAAATTGATGAGACCCCGTAATTCACCCGGCGAGACAGCGGTTTCTATATCGGTTATACTCTGCACAAAAGATCGTATTGAATCCATAGGTACTTCCAGAAACGCTTTAACAGACCCCGCCGTTACCGCCGTAACGTTACGGGCATTTCTATCCACTACTTCTGTCATCGCGCTTGAAGAAAACAATGTCGCGGCTATAGTCAAACCGCCGATACCGACCAAATTAACCAAAGAGATTACGACTATGAGCTTCATTCCGATTTTCATATTATCCTCTTATCAATATAAACCTTATATTATATATACTAATATGATTTATATAAGGAAGCAATAAAATTTTTTAAGGAGATTTTTTAACAGAAATTGATATTTTATGTGTTTTTTATGGATAAAAAAGAGCTGCTATCAGCCATTTCCATGGTCAATAGCAGCTCTTTCAGGCTGCGCACTAATTACGGAGCCTAAAATTCAACCAAATAAATCTTTATCTTCTGCCTGAGTAAAACTCGCGAAGCTGCGAATTAACTTCATCCAGTACTTTTCTTAAGCCATTCGCGTTGAGTCTGTCAATAAAAACAGGGACTGCGGTTCTTGGGTTAACATTTCCAGTTGAAATTGAGCTGATATATTCGTCCCTTACATTGCGCAATGCGGCCATTTCATTCTGTACATTTACAGGGTCGAATGTAAAGCCCAGGAAGTTTGTTCCAATACCGGCGTCGTTATATGCCCTGAATTCATCAAAGTAGGCAGGGCCTTCAACATCCTGAGGCGGCAGAATAAAGATATTACCCATACCGTTCCGCCATGTCTGGAAAAAAGCGCGAGTATCTGTATTGATGGTGATGGTTCCGTTAGGATTTTTTCTGTAATGAGTCCCTTCGACACCGTAACACATAATCGTTGCCAATTCCCTGTCGGTATACCAGGCGTTCAGAAACTGCATGGCCGCGGCCTGGTTTTTGGAATAAACCGAAATACCGAATCCTGAGCCCTGGACAGGCATTGTTGAAACTATGGGCTTTGAAATGGGTATGAATCTAGCGTCTATACCGCGTTCATTGGAAGCCACTGCTTCAAAGCCATGCGCATAAACTCTTACATTGAAAAGATAGTAACCCGCTTCAATTGCGCCTCCGGGGCCCGCGTCATCGCGCAGTGCGACGCGCGGATCAATATAGCCTTTCCGGAAGAACTCATGAAGCTTGTCAAGAACGCGCATTACTTCAGGATCATCATAAATTAACCCGACAGGAATGTCGCGCGGTAGAGCAGGATTTTGCGGATTGAATGGGAAACCGATTAATGTAAGTCCTGTCAAGTCTCCGTCATTGTTTGTCATCATTCTGATAAAGTTATCTTTTTCCGGCATCAGAGGATAGAAACTCGTCCCATACCTTTGCTTTGCCGCGGCCAGAACTTCTTCGAACCTTGGATCAAAGATAACGCTGCCGTCCCATTTAAAACTGTTGATGTCATAGCCAAGCTCCGCAAGACGGGTATTGTTGATATCCCATGTATATAATTGCGCGTAATCCTTGTATCCGGGAACCGCGTAAATACCGGGACCGCTTCCTGAGTTAACCTTAAATCCGTCCCACAGGAACTGAGGAATCGCGGCTTTTACATCCTTGCCGTATTTTTCAAGCAGATTATTTTTAGGATCATCCAGACGCGCCAGATTTCCTCTTAACGCGTTTGGCACATAATTGTTTGCCCATGAACAGGTGAAAACAATATCAATGCTTGTATCCGCTGTGTCCAGAACATTCTGCATTCGCTCTCCTGCGCCCCAGTCGCCCCAGATCGGGTTTATCGTTATGTTTAAACCCAGCTTTTCAAGACGCGCGTTAGCCGCCGCTATAACATCGGCATCCTGCGAAACACTTGCGCCCAAAAAGTATATTGTAACTCTTGTGGGACCTTCGGCGGTTTTAGTGCACGCCGAAAACACCGCGAGCGATAATACTGCACAGAGCATTACTGCCAAAATACTTTTTACGGTATTTTTCTTCTTCATTTCATTTCCCCCATAAAAAGAAATTTTTATAACCTCTATTCCTTAACAGCGCCAAGGGTAAGACCGGAAATTATGTACCGCTGAAAGAAGGGATAAGCGAAAGCAATTGGCACAACAATGAATGCGCATAACGCCATACGCAGTCCTTCCGTAGGCAGATCGCTGAATGTAAAAGTACCGGCGCTTAACATCGCGCTGTTGCGGGTTATAAACTCAATATTTCGCTGCATTTCCATTAACAAATATTGCAGCGGGTACAATGACCTGTCCCTGATAAACAAAAGGGAATGATACCAGTCGTTCCAGTAAGCTACAGCGTTTAAAAGAGCGATGGTAGCAATGCCAGGTTTGGCTATCGGAACAACAATGGAAAAAAGGGTGCGAAACTCACCGCTGCCGTCTATCCGCGCGGCTTCGATCATGGATTCAGGGATGGATGTTTTATAATATGTCCTCATGATTATAAGGTTAAAAGGATTTACAAGCATTGGAACAATTAAAGCGGCGTAATTGTCGGTAAGGCCCAGAAGGTTTCTGGATACTACGACAAAGGGAGCAAGTCCTCCTGAGAAGATCATCGTAAAGAAAGCGAAGAAGGCAAAGAAGCCGCGGAATTTGTAATCTCTTCTGAAAAGGCCGTATGAGTACATTATGCATATAAGCACGGCAAGCGATGTTCCGGCGGTTGTTATCACAAAACTATTAAAGTAACTCCGCCATAAAGTTGCACCTAACTTGAACGCCGCTTCATAGGACATTGTTGACCAGCTTACGGGGAAAAAAGAGTATCCGGTTGACACAAGGCTTTCCTGGCTTGAAAAGGAAATTATTATTACAAAAACAAAAGGTATTACGCAGCTTAACGCAAACAGCGCGATAATAATGTGTAAAACAATTTCGGCAGGAAGGCTTACCGCGTTTAATTGCCTGTAAGTATTCCTCCTGCTTCCCGCAAGAATTATCGAAAGAACAATTACCGCGCAGACAGCGATAATAAAAATTTTAGCCAATTCATTCCATTGATTCATTATTATTAATCCTTATAACAGAGCGCTTTCACGATCAACTTTGCGGACGATAGTGTTTGTCAGCATGATTAAAATAAATCCGACAGTATTCTGTAAAAGTCCTACCGCAGTACTCATTCCTATATTGCCCATACCCTGCAATGCGCGGTAGGCATAGGTGTCTATAACCATCGTCGCAGGATAAAGAGGTCCTGCGTCTCTTGGCACATTAAAAAACAATCCGAAATCTGCGTTGAAGATACGCCCGACACTCATGATAAAAAGAATAACAATCATGTTTCTTATGCAGGGTATGGTCACATGCCAAATCTGCTGCCATTTGCCCGCTCCGTCTATGCTTGCAGCTTCATATTGCTGGTGATCAATTCCCGTAATGGCGGCCAGATACAAAATGCATGAATATCCGATAATTTTCCAAAGATGGGTGATGGTCAAAATGACAGGCCAGCCTGAAGGGTTATTGTACCAGTCCCTCATGAAGGATAACATTCCGTAACCTGGGGCAAGGAACGCGTACACAAAATAGCTTACAACTATCCAGCTTAAAAAATACGGGAAAAACATTATGGTTTGATATATTTTTGCAACAAATTTTCTTGTTAATTCCGAAAGCATAATGGCGAACGCCAATGAAATAACCATTGTTAGTATAATCCAAAGGCCGTTATATACGATGGTGTTGCGAATCATGCGTATCGCGTCTGTGGAAGCGAAAAGAAATTTAAAGTTGGCTAACCCCACCCATTTGCTGTGAATGATGTTGTTAATTAACGTTGGATCCGGCGCGTATGGACGGTAATCCTTAAAAGCTATTATAATTCCAGCCATGGGCAGATAACGAAGAAGTAAAAGCCAGATCGCTCCTGGCAGCATCATAACTGTCAGCGCCAGAGTAGTTTGATGTCGCATAACAAAAGGCGAATCTTTTCCGTTTCTGTTCATTGATTTATTTCGCTGCAATTCACTGCTCCCCTGAATTTTAATTTAATAATGCTTGTCATAAAAGTAAATAAATACTATCTCATGCATGGCTTTTTATGATAAAATAATACCAAAGAACAGTAGAATAAGGAAAAATGTTATGCGATACAGAAAAGAAAGGGCGCAGGTAATCTGCCGGGAGCTGCTGCAGCTTGCAATTGTACAAAGCGAAGATATAAAAAACTGGAAAATAAAAGACGGGCTTTTCTGGTCGCCTGATGAAGCGGACGGCGCGAAGCAGCCATGGCAGGAGTTCGAAACAGGTTCGCAAAAATGGACGGGAAAAAACAGAAACAGCTGGTTTACCGCATTTTTTAAAGTTCCGGAAAGTTTTAAAAATAAACCTTTTTCTTTTACTTTTTATACACAAGCTCAGGGGTGGGACGCCAGAAATCCGCAATTTCTTTTATTTATTAACGGAAAGGCGGTATGCGGACTGGATGTTAATCATAAAGATGTATTTGTAACAGAGAGCGCAAATACAGACGATTCCTACAGAATAGATTTGCAGGGTTTTACAGGATCTGAAATCAACGAAATTGAATTAATCGCAAAGGCGGCGCAAATATCGCCTGATATAATGAAGCTTTATTATGATTTAATTACAGTTTTAGGTATAATCGCGCGTCTTTCAAATACGGCGAAAAATGAAAAAACGCAAATTGATTTGGAAGCTGCCATAGAAAAGACAATCAATGTAATAGATCTGAGGGAACCTCATTCTGAAAATTTTTACGCTTCTGTAAAGGAAGCGCTCTGTGTGATAAAGGAAGAAATTTATACAAAACTCGCAGGCTTTAATGATATAACCGCTTCGTGTGTAGGTCATACCCATATTGATGTAGCATGGTGGTGGACAGTCGCGCAGACAAGGCAGAAAACCGCGCGCAGTTTTGCTACCGCGTTAAAATATATGGATGAATACCACGATTTTATTTTCATGTCCAGTCAGCCGCAGTTGTACAAGTTTGTAAAAGAGCATCAGCCGCTCCTTTATGAGCGTATTAAAGAACGCGTTTCTGAAGGCAGGTGGGAAGCCGAAGGCGGAATGTGGCTGGAAGCCGATTGTAACCTTACATCAGGTGAGTCTCTTATACGGCAGTTTTTATACGGGAAACGTTTTTTTAAGGAAGAATTCGGTGTAGACAGTAAAATTTTATGGCTTCCCGATGTTTTCGGTTACAGCGCGGCTTTACCGCAAATAATGAAGTTATGCGGCATAGATTATTTCATGACAACAAAACTAAGCTGGAACCAGTTTAACAGAATTCCTTATGATACCTTTTGGTGGCGCGGAATAGACGGAAGCGAAGTCTTTACACACATGATAACTACAACAGGCGCAAAAGATACAATGTCGCAGTATTTTACAACATATAACGGGAACCTTTGTCCCAATGAAGTAATGGGCGCATGGGAACGGTACCAGCAGAAGGAATTAAATAACGATGTATTAATCGCGTATGGATACGGCGACGGAGGAGGCGGCCCTACCCAGGAAATGATTGAAACAGGGCTGCGCCTTTCAACCGGAATAAAAGCCGCGCCCAAAGTGCGTTTTGCTTCAGCAAGACAGTATTTCGATGAGTTATACGAAAAGCTTAAAGATAATAAAAAACTGCCGCGATGGACAGGCGAACTTTATTTCGAGTATCACCGCGGTACATATACTTCGATGGCAAGAAATAAACGTTCAAACAGAAAGAGCGAGTTTTTATTGCAGGATTTGGAGTTCATTTCTGTTTTAACCGATGATTTACCTTATCCAAAAGCAGCGTTAGACGAAATGTGGGAAACGCTTTTATTAAATCAATTTCATGATATACTTCCCGGTTCTTCCATAAAGGAAGTTTATGATGTTACAAAGCTCGAATACGCGCAGCTTTATGAAAAGGCTTCAGCGTTGATTAATGAGCGTTTGAATTTTTTATCGGGTCTTTCCGCAGGCGATTTATTAATTGTAAACACGCTGGGATTCACGCGCGATGATATTTTAGAGATATCATGTGAATTAAATGCAAATATATTAACAAACGGACAGAAACAATATGTTTGCCAGAAAACCGCTGAAGGCAACACAATAGCCTATGTAAAAGATATACCGGCAAAAGGCTTTTTAACTTTGGGCTTTGGCAATGCGTTAGACGAAATATCAAACCCGATTACAATTGACGGATTAAAAATTGACACGCCTTTTTATACAGCGGAATTTGACAATAAAGGCTTTATTACGCGCCTTTTCCACAAAGAAACCTGCCGCGAAGTTCTCATGACAGATAACATCAGGGGAAATGAACTGCGCGTATACGAAGACAAGCCGATGGATTATGATAACTGGGACATCGATATTTATTACACCGAAAAAAGCTGGCTTGCGGATGACACTGTAAGCGTCCGCTGGATTGAAAACGGACCTGTAAGGGCCTCGCTGCTTGTTGAGCGCACTTTTTTACAAAGCACAATACGGCAGAAAATTCATTTTTACGCCGGTATCCCGCGCATTGATTTTGAAAGTTATGTGAAATGGAACCAGAGCCAGCTTCTTTTAAGAGCGCATTTTAATACCGGCATTAAAACTCCGGAAG
>JAIRQF010000105.1 GCA_031256635.1 Treponema sp.
CATCCTATAAAACACGGCGCGTACACGAGTTGTCGGGCGGGCAAAAACAGCGCGTCTGCATCGCCCGCGCCCTTATTCTGGAACCGCGCATTTTAATCGCTGATGAAGCTATCAGCTCACTTGACGTCAGCGCGGGCGTTAAAATATTAAACCTCTTTAAAAAACTGAATAAATACACGGGGCTTGGTATTCTATTTATTTCTCATAATAAAGACGCCGTTGAATATTTATGCGACAGGATTGCGGTTATGGAAAAAGGACATATAACAAAAATTGATTAAAAGGTCAAATTTATATATAAAATGAATGGGTTAGAAAAATCTCTGTAAACGAAGGTATTTTTTAACTATTGAATGTTTCTCTTTTCCATAATATAATGCTAATATGTTCAGAATCAATTAAAAGGGATTATATGAAAAAAACCGTTGTTTTAACAGCCTTCTTTTTAGTTGCCGAGGCTGTGTTCGGACAGGAATTAATAAACAACATTGAAAATAATCATTTTATAAATATGGGCAACATTGGAAGGATATTGCCGGACGGGCTTGAACGAAGAAGTTATTATGAATACTATACCGTTTTATTCAGTTACATGGCTGACGATTCCGAGCTTGTATCGGCAAAAGAAATATTCGAAACAAACGGCGAGATTGTAACCAAATATTCAATTGTAACTACGTTTCATAATAGTATTCCTGATTCTACCAAATTGCATTATATAGATTTTTTTGACGCTTTCTTTTCCATTTGGAAGATTAATCCGTCTGATATGAAAAAAAGTGAAGAAAATAACAGCAGATACGCAAACGGCGCCATTATGGTAGATAACGAAAAATATCGCATTGTAATTAAATTATCTGAATTAGAATACGAAACATTCAGCCAGCAGGCAATAGAAATATCATTAAGGTAACATTCCTAAAATATCCGCGGCTTTTGGCGGACAGCCCTTTACATAATTTTTAAATCCTTGTGTGCAATTCCCAATGCCAAGACATTCACTTGAACCTGCGGTTCGAAGGCTGCTTGCCGCACCTGTATATGCAGAGCCTTTATTCTTAAAACCCTGCCCTATACATATTTTTCTGCCCCTCATCGAACCGCCTTTGCGATGCAATGCGAAAATTAAAGCGGCATAACAAACAGAACAGGCTCTGTCTTCATCAATCAGGCTGCGGTATTTATCCGCAATCCTTGGTACGCTTTGCGTACCCTCACTATTTATCCGGCAAACAGGCTTATGCTCCGTGTTAAGTTCCACTATTTTTGTTTTTTGCGAATAGTATTCGCCTACTCCATATTTTATACCATAAGATAAATAACCAATATCATCAGGATTATAGCCAATAAGCTCTGCGCAGTAAGAATCTGTTAAAAGCGGATTTTGTCCCGCAATTATACGATTTGCTTCTATGGGAGTTCCTCCTTCTTCGAAGCTGAGATCACCGCAGATACCGTCCACTACACAGTAATGCGTTTTTAATAAAACGTTAAGAGCTGCGATTGGTTTATGAAGCCCAAGCGAGTGAAACCGCCTCATTTCGCTTTGCGGCATACAGCCCTTCAGGTTTTTCATACAACAAGTAAGCCGTGTCTGGCAGTGCGCTTTTAAAACAGGAACATTGATCAAAAAATCGCTATTAAGCGCGGTTTCGCTTATTTGGAAATCTATGCCTTCATGTTTTAAAGGTATAAAACGATCATCTTTTAAATCTTTAAGAGAGACGTTGTATTTTTTTTGCAGCGCTTCGTATCCGCATGATCTAAATGCCAGTTTTGTGCTGTGCCCGCAGGCGGAGTTTTCGATTATTTTTATTTCCTTTATTCCAAAATCTTTTAGAAACTGAATAATTCCTTCCGCCACTTCAGGGTGCGTTGTCGCTCCTTCGCTTGCGGGACGTTCAACAACAAGATTTGGTTTTATGGATACAGCAATATTTTTTTGTAAATACGTTTTTATATCCGAAGCGGCAAGAGCGTCATAGGCGGTTTTAACATAGTCTTTTCCATAATTGATTGTGAGCATTCCAACTCTTCCTTCTTCCCGTTCGTGCCGGTTCACGGCAAGACTCTTTTCTTTACCAACTCAATTTCTAAAGCTATGTAAAGGAGCTGGGATCCTCCCCCCGCGGTTAATAAATGCATCGCTTGACGCGGCGTTAACTGACATGATTGGGGAACCGCCCAAGAGACCGCCGAATCTGACCCACTCTCCCGCTTTTTTACCGGGAACCGGGATAACGCGCACTGCGGTTGTTTTGTTGTTCACCATGCCAATCGCCATTTCGTCTGCGATTATAGCGGAAATTGTTGCCGCGCTTGTATTGCCGGGGAGCGGAATCATGTCTAAACCAACAGAGCAGACACAGGTCATCGCTTCCAATTTATCAAGCGAAAGAGAACCGCTTTCTACAGCGGCGACCATACCCTCGTCTTCTGAGACAGGGATAAAAGCGCCTGAAAAACCGCCGACGTGCGTAGAAGCCATTATACCGCCTTTTTTTACCATATCGGTTAACATTGCAAGCGCCGCTGTTGTGCCATGAGTTCCGCATGTTTGTAAACCCATTTCTTCCAAAATACGCGCAACAGAATCTCCTACTGCCGGCGTCGGCGCTAAAGAGAGATCCAAAATGCCAAAAGGAACGCCGATACGGCGCGCAGCTTCCATTCCTACAAGCTGCCCCATGCGCGTAATTTTAAACGCGGTCTTTTTTATTGTGTCAGCTAACACATCAAAATTCTCGCCGCGGCAGTTTTCCAGCGCGGCTTTAATTACGCCGGGACCTGAAACGCCTACATTTAATGCGCTTTCCGCTTCTCCAACTCCATGAAACGCGCCTGCCATAAAGGGATTATCTTCGGGAGCATTACAAAAGACAACAAGTTTCGCGCAGCCTATTCCGTCCTGGGCTGCGGTCGCTTCTGCGGTTTGCCTGATTATTTCACCCATAAGACGCACCGCATCCATGTTGATTCCGCTCTTTGTAGAAGCGACATTGACAGAAGCGCAGACTTGTCCGGTTTGCGACAAAGCGGCGGGCAAAGAATGGATTAGTTTTGTATCGCCTGCGGTTAAACCTTTTTGAACAAGAGCGGAAAAACCGCCGATAAAATCAACCCGCAATTCTTTCGCCGTCTCGTCCAGAATTAAAGAAAAAAGCGTATAATCATCTTCATCGCAGGAAGCCGCCACAATCGCAATGGGGGTAACAGAAATTCTTTTATTAATAA
>JAIRQF010000112.1 GCA_031256635.1 Treponema sp.
GACAAGCAGCCGCCTGAAGTACTTGAAGAGGCAAGACAAAAAGCTAAAACAAAAAAAACGCACATGGATAAACCATCGTCCGCTGCTTTAGCTGCGCATGTTGCGCATTTAGCTATTGATCCGCAGCAAGCCGAAGTATTTCTGCGTGAAACTGAAAAACCTCTCGCAACGTTAGCTGCGAACACTGCTTTAGCTGTGAACACCGGATCTTATGACAGCGATAACGACTTGCAAAACTATATGGTTCAAATGCACGCTATGAAAACAGCGCTGGAGAATGTTGGAAAGATGGACCTCTCCGCCGCCGCATTCAAGCTGGAGCAGGCGGCAAGGGACAGGATCATGGAACTTGTGGAGTCTGAAACCCCCGCGTTCCTGCGCGCCGCAAAAGCTTTTGCCGAAACGCTTTCGCAGTCATCCGAATCGAAATTGGCGAACAGGCAAATTTCTGGGCTTGATATTGTCAAAGGACTTGAACGCTATCATGGTGACGATAAAATATATATAGCAATCCTGCGTTCATACGCGGCCAGCGTCGGTTCAATGCTGAAGGAAATTGAGTCTATCAGTGCGGAGCTTCAAACTCAGGCGGTCATTCCTCAGGATAAACTTCTCGCTTACAGAACAAAAGTTCACGGTATCAAAGGGACGAGTCTTGATATTTTCGCAGGGCAGGTTGGCAGGGAAGCAAGGGATCTTGAAGAAGCCGCAAAAAGCAGCGACTTTGACTTCATAAAAAACAATACGTCAGCATTTCTTGATAACGCGGGGAAATTGGTTGCCGCCATTGAGAACGTTTTGCAGAATATTGACACTGAAAATCCAAAACCAAAAAAAGACAAGCCGGATAAAAATATTCTTTTGGAACTTCTTGCCGCCTGTAAAAAATATCATATAAACAAAGTGGACGAAGCCATGGCGGAGATAGAAAAGTATCAGTATGAGGCGGATGACGGTCTTTAACAACAGAGGGAACCATGGAACATGTAAAGGAAGCCATTAACCTTGGAGCATCAGATTTTATTGTAAAACCTTTTAAGCCTAATGAACTGAATGATAAAGTCGCGAAACATATCAGGATAGCGAATGAATTGCGAATAATACGCGAAGATAATTCAGAACTGTACGGGTAAAGCTTTATTGCGAGCGTAAAAGCAGATCGCAGCTTTCTAAATTCCCGGCGCTGAGTTTTATTTTTATCTCTCCTGCCTCGCGCTTTGATCGTATTATTATCAGCAGGAGCCCGGCCATTGCTTCCATGCTGTTTCCTTTAAAGCTGTCCATACAATCAGGTTTGCCATTGTCAATGCCAATAAGCTGCGCCGGACCTTCAATATTTACATAAATACGATTATCCGCATTAGGACATAAATTATTCTCATCGTCCTTTATTTGTACTTCGATATGAGCGATGTCCCTGCCGTCACAGGATAATTGCCTGGTATCTGTTGACGCTGACAGCCGCTTTGGCGCACCGGCGGTTTTTATTACATGACTGCTGACTTCTTTACCGTCATTAAAACCTCTTGCCTCGATCGTTCCAGGGTTATAAGGAACATCCCAGCCAAGGAACATATCGTCAGTATTATAAGGCACAGGAGGTTTGTCAAAGTGTCCGTAAATCTCCGTCATGCCATAAAGGGGATAACTGTAAGCTTTTTTTCCATATGATTTTCCGTTAATAAAGACTTCGGCCTGCTCACAATTGGTATAACACAAAACCGGAATAACGGTACCCTGCGCAAGATCCATGTTCCAATGCGGGAAAATATAAACAAACGGCTCTTCGCGTCTCCATATGCTTTTATAAAAATAATAATGATCCTTTGGAAAACCGCAGGTGTCCAATACGCCGCAGCAGGCAGAGCGATTAGGCCAGTGCGCCTCGCCCAAATAATCGACGCCTGTCCACATAAAATCGCCTGCTACATAATCGTGGGTTTCAGTGAAACGCAGAAGCTTCTGCACCCTTGCTGCCGCTGTATAATAAAGGCTGTGCCAAAACATTGTGCCTTCAGTCTTAAGGCTGTAATCTCCCCTTCTCCCCGCGGCGCAGGTATTTTCCGCTCCGATTATAAGACGGCCAGGGTAACTTCGTTTATCGCTTTCGTATAATGTCTCAGCGCGGCTTCTCCAGCGTCCTGTATAATTATAACCCACAATATCAAGGGTATTTAAAAACGCCTCTGCCGCCGCTTTAGGCTCCGCGCATATCTGGTCATTTGCCTGTGTACAAAGCCGTGTCGGATCAAGATTATGGCAGATGTCAATAAGTTTTTGCGCGGTTTTGTATCCTTCCGCTTGAGTTTGTTCCGGCACCTCATTACCGATGCTCCAAATAATTACAGACGGATGATTTCTGTCCCGCAGGATCATCGCAGTTAAATCTTCTTCATGATGTTCATAAAACCATTGTGAATAGCCGCTACTTTGGTGCGTATTGGAACCAAGCGCCTTTGATTTTAAAAGAGCCCATTCATCAAAGGCTTCGTCCATAACATAAAGTCCAAGCGAATCGCAGAGATCGAGCAATCCCGGATCGGGTGGATTATGGGAAAACCTGACGGCATTGATACCCATTTCAATGAGCCTGATAAGCCTCCGCTTCCAGAGCTTTAACGGCACAGCTGCGCCCACACTGCCGCCGTCATGGTGCAGACAAACGCCGCGGAGCTTAACCTGCTTGCCATTTATGATAAAGCTCTTGTCAGGGGTAAACTCAATTTTTCTTATACCAAAGGGAGTAATGTAAACATCAGTCGTTTCACCGTTAACAATCAATGTTGACTCAGCGCGATACATATATGGATCGCGGTTAGACCAGAGCTTTGGAGACCGAATCTCGATCTCCTGACTGATAATCCTTGAGGCTTTGCGGCTATCATCAGCCTCGCTTATGATTGAGAAAGAGGCTTCATTAACAAGTTTGTCATCCTTGTTAAAAATGCTGGTGTTAAGCTGCGCATTTCCATCCGGCGGAATAATATCAGTATCTATTAATAAAACCGCGGAATCATTTTCAATTTTTCCAGCGCGAATAAAAGTGCCGAAAGTTTTTATATGAGCG
Organism: Treponema sp.; assembly: GCA_031256635.1. Classification (GTDB taxonomy): domain Bacteria; phylum Spirochaetota; class Spirochaetia; order Treponematales; family Breznakiellaceae; genus WQXQ01. The sequence continues at coordinate 3,068 of JAIRQF010000112.1, forward strand.
GGAGAAACAGATATAATCCAAAGATCCCTTGTTATCCCGGAACCTGAATACCAGCGTGAACCTGGCTGGCGTGAGTTGTCAATCTTTACAACAAGTTCGTTCTCACTATTAAAATTTAAATTGTCCGTAATGTCCATTTCAAAAGGAGTGTAACCGTATACATGAGAGCCGATTTCATTGCCATTAAGAAAAACACCGGCGCACATATAAGCGCCGTCAAAGTGCAGGGATATTTTTTTCCCCTTTGCCGAAGGATCGACAGTAAAGCGTTTTACATAGACGCCTTTTCCTGTTTTTACATAACCGCCTGATCCGTAAGATGGAGCGTTTTCATCAAAGCCGTATTCAACACTCCAGTCGTGCGGCAGCTGCACAGGACGGAAATCATTTTCTTCTTCAAGTTTAAATTTCCAGTCAAAACCAAACCACTGGCGAACGCGGCAGGATGTTTGCTCAAGATACATATTATTCTCCTTTAAAGCTGCCGTTATTTTTTAATGCCGCACAAAGCGTCAAGAGCTTTTGAAGGACAGCCGTCTGCGCGCCAGGCGCTGAGCGGATACCTGCTCCACGATTTTGCTCCCTGCGGTTCCCAAAGTAAAATGCCTTTACATTTATTCATGCGGTGCGCTTCTTCGATAATATTCGTCAGCAGTTTGAAAGTTTCCTCTTCCTGTTCATCCACACCGCCTGTCTCCACAATCAAAAAATCTTTTCCGAAGCGTTTGGGAATCTCAGTCATGGATCTGCAAAGCCCTTCCATACAGGTTTCGTATGACAATTTAGGCAGATGATACGGATAAAAAGAGAAGCCCATCATATCATAGCGGCATTTTCTTTTATCGAGGTCTTCAAAATACTTTATAATAAAATCCGTGTTATTAAACTCATCAAGGTGAATCATTGTTTTTGATTCAGGCGAGGCGGCTTTTACTGCGTCATGCCCCGCATTGTATAATTGTACCAGTTTATCGAAATTATCGGCGCTGCCGTGAGGAAGCAGCATTCCGGGTCTTGTTTCATTTCCAATCTGCACCCACTCAAGTTTCAAATCATCAGGAGCGAATAGCTTGACAGTCTCGTATGTATAATCGAAAACCTTTTGAACAAGACCGTCGAAGTCCAGTTTTTCCCAGGCTGCGGGAATGCGCTGCTGTTTTGGATCAGCCCATGAATCGCTGTAATGAAAATTCAACATAATGCGATAACCCATAGCGCTGTAGCGGCGCGCAAAATCCAATGTCTCCTTTGCCGAACAATGTCCTGAATGAGGATTATTTGAAGGATTTACCCATGTGCGCAGACGTATGGTATCCATACCGTAATCTTTCAGAGTTAACAGTAAATCCTGTTCCTTTCCGTCTTTATTACGGAATACAAAGCCGCTTTCAAGCATTTGCGGATACCAGCTTATATCCGCGCCTACAGCAAAATCCTTATCGAAATCAAATTGTTTCATTCAAATACATCCTTATTTATTAATTTTATATACTGGGCTTCAAGTGATACATTGTTAAGAGAATAACCTTCTTTTAATTCACATTTAAAATAAGTCGCTTTTATAACCGGGAATATTTTTAATATAAAGCGTCTTTCATAATTGAACCGGCGCAGTCCAATCCTCCAGGGCAGACCTGTAGTAAACCAGTCAGCGGCCATTTTACCATCACGGTACAATTCTGCTCTGTCGCCTGTGTAGTCAATAATTAAAAATATATCATTGATTCTGTCAGTATCTATTTTATCAATATTTAATTCATATTCAGCGAATTTTTCATTTCTGTTAACCTCGGCAATTATGCAGTTAACAAATATGGGATTAAAATTAATAATACAATCTTTTTTATACGGTAAAGCGGTTATTTTTTCTTCAGTTTTGCAAGTGGTAAGGTGTAGTTCACCGGATGCAGTTTCAATCAAATCCCCTTTGGTTATAAATAATTGATCGTTAAAAAGCCATGCGTTATCCGCCTCTTCTTCTGTCAAAACAATTATGGAGTCTGACCAACCACTCAGATTATCTTTAAAATTGAAAACCGGTTTCTCATGGCAGAAAAAAACGAACCTGTCTTTTAATTTACATAAAATTTGCACGTTTGTTGACTGTAAAAAAGATTCTTTTAATTTTATATTATACGGGAACGCTCCGTAAAAACCTGATGGAATATTCATGGGGGGAAAATGAATTGTCTCATTTGGAAGTTCAACAGAAATACAAACATCGAAATGGCTTTCCATAATTCTGTTTCTTTGGTGATTGTTGATAAAAATAAAACCGAAATTGGAATCCATATCATGTCTTACACACAAACGTATGGCATGAGTATCCCCGGCATCTTCTACCTTTTCTTCCGGGAAAAAACTTACGCAAGGAGAGAGTAAATCGCCGAAATCATGTAAAAACATATGAAGCCGTTTTAACTTTCTGTAACTCTGATGCAGTTCGCCGTATTCACCGATACAGGCCTGAAAGTCATAAGACAGCACCGGTACGTCCGTGTATGAGCCGCTTTCTGTTGATTCCTGTAAGGTTGTTAAAACACCCTGCGGATTAGTCCCGCCATGGTACATATAATACCCGAGCAAATTGGCGCCTGTTGCGATTTTGCAAAATGCCTGCGCTGCCGTATCAATTGCCGAAACAATGGGCCGTCTACGGGAAGTAACCTGTATTCCTCCGCCCAGTTCCGCTGTTAAATACGGATATTCTTTAACATTGAAAGTAAACTTTTCCGATGTGTTTCCCCAATCGCTGCCGATTAACGGATCGTTGCGGAAGGGTATTAAAAGATAATTTGGACTTGCAAGTAATTCTTTTGTGTGCTGTTCCCAGGGAGCGTCGGCGTAACCGCCCTGTACAGGGAGCATTTCTCCGTCTACAACATTCGCATCGCCCCAGCCTGTGGCGGTATAAAAAGGAACATCGAACCCTTCTTCCACAGCTATTTTTTTAAGGGTACTCATGTGGCACAGTCCTTCGCCTCCGCTTATGCCTCCGCAGTGCCCGTGCTCGTTTTCAATTTGTATACCGATAATTGGGCCGCCTTCTTTCCATAAAAGTCCGCGTATCTCTTCGAATATTTTTTTATACAGGATATGTACCAATTCCAGATATGCTGGATCATTTGTTCTGTGTTTAATCGATTTGTCATTCTGCAGCCAATCCGGAAAGCCTCCGTTTCTGCATTCACCGTGCGCCCACGGACCGATTCGTAATAAAAAAAATAAATCCAATTGCCGGCACAATGAAACAAAACGCCGCAAATCCCTCTGTCCCCGGAAATTCCATTTGCCTTTCTCTTCTTCATGATGAATCCAAAAAACATAACTGGATACAATTTGAATTCCGCCTGCGCGCATTTTTCTTAAGGATTCTTCCCAATATTGATCCGGATACCGCGAATAGTGGAATTCTCCCATTATAGGAAAAAAAGGGGTTTCATTTTTTGTAAGATACCTGTTATTAATACCCAATGTTTCACCCGCCGCGTTTGTTCCGCCAAATGGCAGCGGC
>JAIRQF010000162.1 GCA_031256635.1 Treponema sp.
AGCCATTGTGAAAAACGTTTTTCCAGTTCTTCGTTTGAGTATTTTTCAATACTGTTTCTGGCTTCGCTATAAAGAAGCGGGTTATCGTATAAATTAAGCGCGATCATTTCCCATGCGCATACCGCCTGTGATATGCCAAGGGCAGCTTGTGCAAGCCAGCGTTCCGGATTAACTTCCCTGTCCGCTCTGCTAAAGTGGCTGTCAAGGACAGATTTATTAAACTCCTTAATTTCTGTTAATCCTGTTAAAGAAACAGGCTGGGAAAACACAGCCGGCGGAAATAATCCGAAAATAAAAATCATTGTAAAAAAAACAGATATCGTTTTGTTAAAATTTCCTGAAGTCATGTTCTGCTCCTGAAAAGACTATATCCTGCTCAAGCGGGACAAATTGTTATGTGAAATGTGTTTTGTTTTGAATTTGGATACTGACAATAGCGATGGAATTAATGTAAATGAACATACGCATGAAGACGCTACTCCGAGCGCTCCGACCAAAGACAATGTCCGTATCAGATTGTTTGCTCCTTCTGTGAGAAAAAGAAAGGGAACAGCGCCTGCGATAGTTGTGCCTGTAGTAGCCAGAAGAGCCGGCATTTTGCTTCGAAGAGCCAGATAAATACTCAAAGCACTTCCTGTTTTTCCCTTTTTAATTTCATTCATGTAACTGTCGACGCAAAGAATTGCCGCGTTTACCGTCATTCCGCTTACCGCTATAAAAGCGCACGCGGCTGCGGAGTTATAGGCGCTTCCTGAAAGAGCGAGACATAGCGCGGGGATTGCCAATGACGGCGGAACGGCTGAGAGAACCAGCAGAGGAACCGTAAATGATTCGTTAATGGACGCAATTATCATGTAGCAGAAAATTATTGCAGCTAACAGTGAGATTACTGCCGCCGACAAATTTTCACTTTGCCTGATTGCTTCAGGATCAAATTCTATTGAGTATCCGGGCGGTAAATCCAGTTTATTAAAAACGGAAATTAATTCCTGTTTAACACGGCGCGGATCTGCCGGTTTTGTTACAATTGTGACTGAAGCTGATCTCCGCCTGTTATCCCTTATTATGCCGGAAGGTTCAGTCTCGTCCATAATTTGCATAAGTGAATCAATACGTAATGAAGAAACCGCTTCTTTGTTTCCTGATGGCACAAGCAGCCCAAGGATATCTTCCCTTGATTGACGCATAACATTTTTTCCGGTTCTTATTCTTACATCCGTTTCTCCGCTTGAATCCATTCTTTTATACGCTACAGGTCCGTAGACTCCCAAACGAACTGTTAAAGCGGCGGCGGAAAAATTTGCTTTTAATTTTGCAAATATTTCCCTGTTGGGAATTAATATCATTTTTTTACTGCCTTGTTTGAAATTCAGAACTCTTTCCCGGATTAACGGATGACCCGCGCAAAGACAAGCAAATTCTTGTGCAAGCTCTCTGCATTTCTGATCTTCATCGCCGTAAATTTTAATTTCCCAATAACGCTCTTTCACGGAATTTTCATTAAAGAAAATAAATCCGCCGGGAATATTTATTTGTTTTGCCGAATCCCTTACATGATGCGCCTGTATTTGTTTTGGATCAAATGAGACAAGAAGAGTTCCCGAACCTGTACGCGCTCCTGTTTCAACATTTTTTATTCCTTTTATCTTCAGTAATTGTTCGCTGTAAACGGCGAGAAGGCGATCCGATTCTTCCGCCAGCAGCCCTCCGTCAAATTCTACCTGCCCGTACACAGAATCTTCGGAACTGTAGCCGCCTGTATCCGCTCCTTTTGCAATTAACATAAAAACAGCTAAAATGACAATAACCATACCGGCTGACAAAACAGCGAACGGATAACTTGAACAGAACCTTACAGTTGCACCTAACAGTCTGCATAAACGGCGTGAAATTCCATGAAACACGCTTAATGAAACGATTCGTTTTTTTACAGGAATAATAGTTTTACCTCTATCCAGCTCCCAAAGTAAAACCGGAGGCAGCAGCGTCAGACTTAGAACAAGAGATACAATTGTTACAACCGCGATCGCGCTTGCTATGATATTTACGCCGTCCGTGCCTGTAAACGAAGACAGCGGAAGCAGGGCCACGGCAGTTGTAGCTCCGCCGGCGATTAAAGGCCCTGTCAATCCGGATAATGAAAGAGAGGCGTTTTTATAATCAACGCATTTACGCAGTTTTTCTGAACATAAAATAACGGCGTCAATCGCGGTTCCTGTTCCGGTGGCAATTCCTGCAAGTAAAAGCCTGTCCAGCGCGAAGCCAAGCAAGGAAAGAACAGCGGCTGATATCAGGCAGATTAAAGGTATCGAAAGCGCGCAACTGAAGCAGCGGACGCTGAAAAATCCGGCAATGTTTAAATTGTTTTTTCTGTTTAACAAGAATCCCGCTAACGCAACCAGAAGCGCGCCTGAAAGCACCGCGTTAAAGACTGAACGGAAAGCGGATGATTCCTCTGCGCCAAGATCAGATAACACGGTAAATTCCAGAGGCAGGGAAAGATTGTTTAATTCTTTTTTTATATCAGATGAAAGTTTTTTTAAATCCGCGCCATGGCGCCCCATAACGGCGATGCTCGTTGTTTTTCTGCCGTTCAAGCGCGATAGAATATCAGGCTCCCGTTCCTGTTCCGTAATTTGCGCTATTTCGCCAAGCGCCGTATATTTTCCTTCTCCCGCCGGAATCAACGCTGAGCTTAATTGATCATAACGGCCGTCAATGGTAATAATAATTTCCTTATTCCCATGAATAAACGTTCCGCCTGAAAAAATTGAATCATTCATTCCAAGAAATGACGCGGCAGCTGACGGTTCAAGATTCAACATGTCAAGTTTTTCCTGATCCAGTGTTATATAAATTTCTTTTAATCCCGCTCCTGACACAATTACTTCCGCGGCGCCTTCCAGGCTTTCAAGTTTCGGTTTCACAATTTTTTCAAGCGTTTGAGCGGCTAACGTCGTTTCATTTGAACCGCTGCCTATAACAGCCGCCGCCCATACCGGTACTCTTGAACTGCCGGAACTTATAATTTCAGGCCTTTGCGCAGAAGACGGAAGCGTTTCATAAACTCTCTGCGCCGCGTCGCGGACTGCTTCGTACCTTCCCTTTGTTCCGGGCCTGAAACCTGTAAAGACGCTTGACAGACTGTTTTCGCTTGTGCTTTGAACGCGCATAATTCCCGGAATGGAATAAAACGCGTCTTCAAGCGGAATGGTAACGCTTCTTTCCATTTCAGCAGCGTTGATTCCGTAATGCCTTATTTTTACAACATATGATCCTCCTGTGTTTTCTTTTATTTTTTCAGCGGTGTTTATAATGACAAATAACGATACCGCGCAGACTCCTGCGATAATGCATAGACTTGCTTTTTTTCTTTCCAGCCAGTAATTAAATAATTTCAATTTATTTCTCCGCTACGGATTTCTTCCCTGTTGTTTTTGAGTTTCCATTTAAAATATCTGACAAGAACGGGAGGAATAGCGAACAGGCTGATCAATGTTGACGCTGTAAGTCCTCCAAGCATTGCGGCAGCCATTGATTTTTGCGAATTTCCCAAAGGGCTGAAGATTAATGGCAGAAGCGCAAAAATTGTCGTTATCATTGTAATTAAAATCGCCTGAAATCGTTCGCAGGATCCCCTGTAGACCGCAGACGGCGGAGATAACCCTTTTCGTATTTTTTCTTCGCTGATTTCATAAAGGATAAGGCTGTTATTCACAACAAGACCGAAAAGAGCTGTAAGCCCGAGGACAGCGCCTGAATCAATTTTTGATCCGGCAAGCAGCAGAGCTGGGCCTGCCCCTACTAGAGAAAAAGGAATGCTCATCATGAGAATTAACGGGAGAAGGAATGATTCAAATTGAGCGCCCATTGCCATGTAAAGAAGAATTATTACAAGCAGAACGTATATAATGAGCGAGTTCCGGTATTTTTTAAAAACTGAGTCATCTGCTCCCGTGAACCAGGAAAATTGCACAGAAAAATTATCTGCAAATACAGCCGCTTCTTTTCCCGGCGCGATATCCGCGTAGATAACATCAGCGCGATCAAGGCGCGCAAGCGAAGCTTCCGCTTCCCTTCGTTCTATTCTGCCAAGAGAGCCAAGATACACTGTTTTTCCCTGTCCTGTTTTTATGGGAATTTGTTCAAGCTGCGCAACAGGATCGATAAAATTATTATTTTTACCTGTTACGCGCACATCAATCGATCTTCCCCTGTTTTCAAGTCTTGTAACGATAAATCCTTCATTTAAAATGAACAATGTATCCGCTATATGCGCGGAGGATATCGACAGATACGCGGCGGCTTCCCTGTTGGGAAACAGGCGCAGTTCAGGCCTCTGTCCCTGCGGCCTGAAATTTACTCCTATTAAATTTGAATTAAACGCGGTTTGCGCAATATCAAGGCGTTCAAGCAGTTCTTCCCTGTCATTGCCTTTTATGACAAAGGTCTGTTCCGCCGACAATCCCAGAAGAACTTCCGTCCTGTCTTTCGGAAAATAAACCGAATGCCGCGCAGAAGGAAAATTTTCAAGAACGGATTTGATTTCAGCTAACGCTGCCGCGGGCTTGATTTTTTTCTCTATTTCACAGCGAAGGATAAGTTCTTCTTTTCTGTAATCAATATCCGCCCTGCGGCCTGTATCATCTTCTCCTGCGCCCGCTCTTCCGTAAACAGTTTGTATAGACGGCAGCCCTGAAAGAATACCTGATAAATTTGCCGAGATGTCCGTAAATGATTCCAGCATTGTTCCAGGAGGGAAAACAACAGAAACCCATACTTCTTCCGCTTCGTCGGGGTTTATAAAAACTACCGGCCGCATTAAAAGCGCCAGGAAACCCGATAAGCTTAACGCCGCCGCAATGGCAAAGAACCGGAAGGGACGGCGAAGAAGCGCGGACAAAAATGACATATATTTTTTTACAGGACTGCCGCCTGTATAAGCTGTTTTTTTTATGTTAGCTGACATTGGAGAAGTAAAAAATAATAAATAAAGGGAAGGAAGGCAGAATTGCGCATAAAACCATCCGGCTGTTACCGCCGCGACAAGCGCGATCGCTATATCTCCGAAGAGACTGCCCAATACGCCGGGCAGCATGATAATTGGCATAAAAACAAGCGTTGTTGTTAATGTTGACGCCGCGCTTGAGCCCGCAATTGAATATGCCTTGTTTGCGGTTTCTTCCGGCGCGGGCGTGATTTCTCTTTTTCCAAACGCGCGGTGAAGAAGATCAAGAACAATTACTCCTATATCGGATACAAGTCCTATACCCATCGCAATACCTGAAAGGCTCATGCTGTTCAGTGATTTTCCTGTAACGGAAAGAACGCAAATGCCGGCGGCTATTGAAACGGGGATTGAAAGCGCTGTAAGCAGGCTGTATTTCAGATTTTTAATAAAAAGAAGAAGAACAGCCATTACCGCGCCCGCGCCGAGTGCCGCAGAAAATAAAAGGCTCTTTATACCGCTTATCAATGAATGGGACGAATCCGTTACAAGCTCAATTTGCGCATCACGCGAAAACAGGGATGCCGCTTCATCCAGGGTTTTATTTATCTCCCTTGATAAACGCAGGGGATCAGCGCCTGGTCTTCTGTAAATTTCAAGTCCCGCCGCTTCTTTACCGTTATAAACAAATACGCTTTCCTTGCGCGCGGAAGAAGACTGTATCAGGGCTGCGTCCTCAATTTTAAAAGGACTGCCGTTTGAGGGAAGAATTATCTGCGATAAAGATGAAATGGAATCTGGTTTGCCTGAGCTGACTACAACAAGTTCCATATTGCCTTCCCGGGCGTTTCCGGCGGGAATATCAGAAATCTCCTGCGCGAGAAGATTAGAGATTTCAGAAGGAGAAAAACCAATGGCCGCAAGGCGGTGAACATCAAGAGACAGTCTTTCTTCAGGAATTTCACCGCCGACAACAATAACAGAACCAACTCCTTCAATTCTTCTTAGTCTGGCCTGTAACTCGTACTCCGCGAGTTTGCGCGCGAACTCGCCGTTTCCGTTACGTGAACTTACAGCGATTACAGCGTGCGCGCCGTTTCCCGTATCGCCTGAAGTAACTGAAGGTTTTCGCACTCCTTCCGGAAGACCAGGATAAGCCGCGTCAACCGCCTCACGGACAAGTACCGACGCCGCCATGGGATCGGTTCCCCAGCGGAAATCCAGGCTGATAATCGAACGGTTGTCACGCGAAACACTGCGCGTTCTTTCAAGGCCTTTAATGGCGGACAGGCTGTCTTCCAGCAGAATGGTTACCATGCTTCTTATTTCGTTAGCTGCCATGCCGGGATACAGGGTTTCAACTGTTACGCGCGGTACGGAAAATTCAGGCAGCCTGTTAACAGGCAGTGAGAAAAGGGAAAAAACAGCTGCCATTATCAGCGCCGCCAGAATCATGATAACCGTAACAGGACGGCGGACAAAAAGATTAATTAACCCTCTCATTAAATCCTACTTTATAAGTGATATTCTCTGTAATTTATCGCTGCGATTTCCCAGACTGTCTTTTAGCCCGGAAGCAATCTGAAAATTTATAATTCCTGAAAAAACCGAGTTTACGAGATTTCCTGTTATTTCAATCCTTTGATAATTTTCAAAACCGGCCTGGGGGCACTCAAATGAAAAATTATCTGATTTTACATAACGCGGATAAAAATTTATAACATTGTTGCTTGTCTCCACACGAAAAAGTTCCATCACAGAAAATGTATCGATTAACGCGTCCTGCGCGGCGGAAAAATATAATTCAATCCACGTTTTAATACTTTCACCTGAAGGATAATTTTTGTTCTGTATGGGGATAAAATCATAATTGGATTCAATCCCGAAAAATTTCAATTCCGGATCGTGTGCGTTATTCGGAGCCATCGGAATTCTGATTCCTTCAAGAACAGGCGGCTTTGAATATTTGCCATCCGCAAAAACCCTAAAAATATATTCATTTTTACTTTCATTGCCGGAACTGTCTTTAATTCCGGGTTTGACTCTTAATGTAAATCTGCTTTCATAAACAGGCACGCCGTCAAATCTAAAAATTATTTCACTGAAAAAACCAGGCGGCGTTTCCACAACAAGATTTGGGCCGTCATCAACGTTAATATAATTTTTTATTAAACTGCTGTCCGCCGGTTTTGAAAAAACAAGCGACAGCCTGTCGTCTTTTTCCCAGCCTGTATTTTCAAAAGGAGATTTCGCGGCGCCTGAATAACCTATATCAGGAGTCAGTTGAAATATTTCTCCGCTTTTACCAATCCGCCGCGCAGCCAGAAGATACGGTAATTCAGCGTCTGTTCCCGCCGTAAAAATGCTTATAAAATCTTTTCCTGTATCCATTCCGTTGTTATCTGTCAATAAAGATGAAACGTGCATTTCGTAACGGTTATTCTGTATCCATGGCTCCGCCGGTATAAAGACAGCAAGTCTATTGTCATTCTCCAGATGCCATAAACCGGACATGGAAGGAGAAAAAGAAACATTTTCATATAATGTTTTCAGCGTTACAGGTTTGGAAAACTCAAGCCTTATTTCCGATTTAGAGTCGCTGACTTTTTCATACATTGAAGGATAATATAAAAGCAAAACCGGACGGCTGTTTGCAGATCTTGTTGTGAAATTGCCGGTAAAAGCTTCATCCATTGAAAGCCCGTTTTTGTCACTGGCATTAGGTGAAAGATTTATTTCGTAATCAATGTTTGATTCAAGATGTACAAGAGGAGAAAAAGTCATTCGATTTCCGCTCCAGATAAAGTTTCCCCTTACCTTGTTTCCGTCTCCCATAAGTGAAAAATTTCTCTCTACGCTTGACCTGTCCGGGTCATTGGAAAAATTCAATGATACAGTAATATTATCAGGATCATTGAAACAACCTTCTCCAGGAGTCCAGCTGATAACTTCAAAGCGCGAGAATCTTAAAAGATCACAATTGTCAAAATAAATTATACTTAATAAAAATAATGTAAATATTTTTAATTTCACCTGACTGCCTCCAGATAAAAGATATTATTTTCTTTCATATAAATGCCGGGACCGGAACTGATTCCGCTTTTGCCTCCCGGAATTGTGAGTCTGTAATAATGAGGATAATCATTGCCTGCCGCCAGCCCTTCCCATCGCATCAATAAGCGATCGCCTGATGTCCAGTTGACATACTGAAGGGCGATTGGCGCAAGCGTTCCCGGGAAAAACGGACTTAACGTAATTTTTTGCGGCGTATTTTTCATTTCCTCAGAATCAAAAAGCAGTGAAAAATACAGCGATAAATTTATCTGGCCTGTTGCCGGATCTACGCGAACAGGAATTGTATTGCCGGCAAGACAGCGAATATCAAAATCATTGCCTCCGGCTGTAATGGAATATATTTCCAGAAGAGGAATATCGGGAGTAAAATTAATTTTGTAATCAGCGCCGGTTTTTATGCCTTCGCTGTCTCTTGCGTCACCTGAAATTATCAAAGTATATGTCATTCCGGGTTCAGGATCCTTTGTTAAAATAAAGACGACGCTTTCTTCAGTCAGAAATTCCGTTCTGCCGGAAATGGAAGGTTCTAGACGCAGGGAACGGAGAACATTTTCACCCATTGGCTTATTGAACTCTACCGCGATTCCCTGCCCTGAGCGTAAACCGTTTTCAATAAAAGCACCCGTAGGATACCAAACACCGTCCGCGTTTATTACCGGAAAAATACTTTTTACTTTCGGGGGAATTTGTTCCAAATCTGTTATGAAATTTCCTGAATATGTTTTTGGAAGAGGCACTCCGTCGGCGCTTTTGGCTGTATCCCTTATGCTCCATTTATACGAACTCCAGGGAGATAGGTTTTTTTCCGGGTTTACTTTTAAAATTTTATCGCCTGAATGCCATTCAAATGTTTTATTTCCGATGCCGTCAAGAACAAGCGCTGTTTCTACAGAAAGCCTGTCCATGGAACGCGAGAAATGAAATTCAAATAAAATATTATTTGTTCCGACTGACGCGTTATTTCCCGGGCTGTGCCATTCCAAAAGCGGAGGATCATTTTTATTAACCGCGTAAAATGAAATAAACCGCTCTATACGCATTTCCCTTCCGTCTTCTGAATGTATTGTTCCTGCAAGGCTCAATGTGTAGCGAATCCCCGCTGTCCACCCCTGAACCGGTACAAAATAAAGATCATTTCCTTTCCAGAATTTATCTCCGTTTACTGCTCCCAAATCGGAGCTGATCTGGAGAATGCCTTCGGTTTCATTTTTCAGCATTTCTGCGCTAAACTTCAGTATCACGGGGCTGTAAGGCTCCGGCAGAACCGAATCATTTCTTTCTGGTTCAATGCTGATTCTGATCTGGCGCAAATCCGCGAATCCGCACGAAGACAGAAAAATGACGCATAACAAAAAATAAATGTTATTCGGTGACCGTAACACTGGTTCCCTCTCTTAAATCAGAATCCGGCCGCAGCACAATAATTTCTCCCTTGTTCAATCCCGCCGTTACTTCCCGGTCTTCTCCGTATGAAAACCCAAGCGATATTTTTCGCTGGGTAAGAGCGCTTCCGTTAATGATAAAAACATTGCCTTCATTATTTTTTTGATTAAAGACTGATGACTCCGGAATATACAGCGCTGTTACAGGAGGCCCCAATGTTATTGTGATACGCGCAAACATTCCGGATTTTAATTTACTGATATCAGAGGCGCCTGTATTTTGCAGCAATACCCGCACCATAAAACTCATGCTCTGGCTGTCCGCCTGCGGATATACCAAATCAACAGATCCGTTCCATGTCTCTCCTGTGCCGTCTATTAAAACATTCGCGTTCATGCCCTTTTCAATCCGCAGCGCGTCTTTTTCGCGTACAGGAAAAATTGCGTATAACGACGTTGTGTCAATAAGGCTGATTATCCTGTCCTGCGGACGGACCCGCTCTCCTTCTTCAAGATAGCGCGCTCCTACAATGCCGGAAGCAGGACTGCGTATAGTAAGCTCTTCGAGCGTAATATTTACCGAAGCCCGCTCTTTTTCCGCCGCTTCAAGTCTTGCGTACGCCGCCTGCGATTCCGCTTTCAGGCTTGAAGTCATAAGAGAAACAAGAGCGTTCCTTCGTTCTTTTTCATCTGACGGAACAGGTATTCCCGCCCTTAAAAGATCCTGATCGCGGCAGCCGATTCTCCTGATTTCCAGATCTCTTTCCATTAAAAGAATCTGTTCCCATTCGCTGTCAAGGCTGAAGCGGCTTACAAGAATCGCCTCTGTATGAATGCCTCCGGCTTCAAAAAGAGTCTCCTGATTAAGATGCTTGCGCCTGTCTTCTTCCCATTTTCGTTTTGCATGGGTAAGTTCAGCGCCGGCTTTATCAAGGGAAAGAAGCTGGGCTTCGGCCTGAAACATTCCTTCCAGCAGCCTTGAGTTGGCCAGATCGTTAGCTGCAAGAGCCTGGGAATAATTGTTCTCCGCGCGTTCAACGGCAAGGTTAATCTGGGGATTCTCAAGCATAACGGCAATCTGCCCCTGCGTTACGGAATCTCCCTCGCGGAAATAAATTTTCCTGATAATAGATTCCTGGGAAGCGGTAATATCAATTTTGCTTATAAATGATAAACTGCCGAAACCGGAGACTTCATCGGGCTTCTCCCTTATAAACGCGGCGGTTCCCCGTACCGTTCTTGTTTCAATACTGCTTTCGGCATGTTTGGCGCAGGCTGTAATAACAAGCGGGATAATTAACATAAATACTTTTAATTTCATCAAACGCCTCCCTAATTTTTATACGCAAGGAATGAGGCGAATACGGAAAGTTCTCCCGGCTCAAGATCGAGTAACCGCTCAAGTTCGCGTTCGGCTTCCAGTAACGCTGTCGCGGCCTGTATCACCGCGATCTCTCTTTGGGTCTGTTCAATTAAAGTTTCCATCAGTTTTAGTCTGGTAACATATCCGAGACTCAGCCTGATTTCTTCAATGCGGCAGCGTTCACTGCCAATCGCGGCGGCTTCAAGTGAGAGAATTCTTTTTTGTTCCGCAAGAGCGCATTTTTCCACTGCGGATGCCGCGGTTCTGCCGATTCTCTCGATTGTAATGGCGTATTTTTCCTGTTCCAGCGCTAGAGCAAGCTTCGCCTGGCTTCTTCCGTAATGCGCCGCGGGATCGGGCAGGGGAGTGAAACCGTTCTGGATCATCGCGGTTCTGTCATATTGACCGGACGACGAAGGCTCCCATCCTGTCTGCGCGCCCAAACGGTTTTGAAACCATGGATTGGAAAATTCAACGCTTATCCCGACGGACCATGTGAAGCGCGTTAGCGGATAACGCTGTCCGCTGAGAGATAAATTTCCGTTCAGCCTGAATGACGGAATCCACGACCGGGAAATGTAATTCAACTCCATTTGTTTTTTTGTTATGGAATGACGCGCTTCTATAAGATCGGGATTCTGTTCCCTTGCGAGAGCCGATGCCGCGGGAGATGAAGGAAGAGATGCGGTTCTGTATATATCAACTGTTTCGATTAAAACGGGAAGATAATCAAGTCCGAGAAGCTCGGCGAATTGTTTTTCCATCTCGTCAAGATCAAGGCGGAGAGAAATAATATCAAGCTTGGCGTCGGCAAGGCTGATATCAGCGCCCGCAAGATCAATATTCAACGCAAGTCCGAGTTTTACCTCTTCGTTTAAAATTCTTCTTTGTTCTTCTAGAACAGAAAGGGCCGCGGTTTTAATTTCCAGTATTGCGCGTGATGAAAGCACGCTGCGATAGGCGGCGATCGCGGACTCTGCGATTTCTCTCGCTGTTCTGTCCAGTCTTGATAATGAAAGATCAAGTTCCATCCTTTCAAGATTTCTGGACATGGCTGTTCTGCCCCCGTCCCAGATTAATTGATCAATGTTTATCCCGTAATTTTTTATAAATGAATCCGCTCCGATTTGCTGCAGCCTGTCGTTTTCCGAAATTGTAAGACTCATCCGCGGCAGGTAAGCCATTATTCCCCATTTCCACGCGCCTTCCATGACAGCCTGCGAAGAGCGCGAATGCCTGAGATCCGCCGAAGCCGCAACTGCCAGATTGGCGGCTTCAGTGAATGTAAGCGTCTGTTCTTTGGCGCATATAACGCCCGCGGTAAAAATAAAAATTATCATTAGCAAGTTACGCGGCATTTTCATTACATTACCTCTCTGATTGTTTTTTCAAGATTTAAAATTGATCGTAAAAGCGGCATATCCCACGGAAGCATCGCCTTTGCGCGGCTTAAATCTTCAAGCGCATTTTGCCCTTCGCCGGATATCCAGCGAAGCCTTGCCCTGTCAAGCAGAACCATCGCGCTATCCGCTGAGTATTCAGCTGCCCTGTCAAGCAGAATGACCGCTTCGTCGTACTTTCCGGCTTCGCCTGCCATTTCCGCCGCTAATCGGAGCGCGCGCATGTCACGCGGATTGTCAGCTAACAACGATTCAATTGCCGCCTGCGCGCCTGGGTTATCGCCTTTCTCATATAAAATACGCGCCAGATAAAAGCGGGCTTCCGTTAAAGAAGGCCGCAGTCTTAATGCCCTGCGGCATGATTTTTCGGCCTTTTCAATATCACCGTAAAAATATTCAGCCTTCGCGCGTAATAAAAGAGCTGGAGGAAAATTATTTTGTTTGTGCAGAATTTCCATTGTTTGCGCGAACTGCCCATTTGCGTATGAATTACCAGCCTGCCCGTAAATGCGGATTGTTTCCTCATCCGGCTGTCCCGAACAGGATGCTAAAAACAAAACAGCCGCGAAAATAAAATATTTTTGTAAAACAGTTTTCATATAACGCCTGGTTTTTCCAAAAGTGTCAGCCGTGGCAAATATATGAAAGCCGCTCGGCCAAACGCCCTGAAGATGCCATTGCCTGTCCCAAAAAATAATCGCGGAAAACCTGAGCTCCGGTTAAAGAGCGGAGCGCGCCTACTGCGTAAACAGTGTATGGATTATCAGGAAGGCTTATAAGCGGAAACAATGTATTTAAAAATTCAGGATTACCGGAATTGACCGACTGAGAAATAATTGTTTCAATTTCCTTCATGGTTTTTATTGAAGAGCTATATTCATTTCCCAAACCGGAATAGGAGGCAAGTATTGCCCGGCATTCATCCGCGAAAGGCCCTGAAGGAGAAGTGTTAATGCAGTTCTCCGCGTAATCAGCGGCTATAATGCCTGAGAACGCCCTTGCGCCCCTGTACCAGTATTCCGGAAATTGCACATAACGCGCGCGGATTGATTTATACGCCGCCGCCACCCGCCTGTCTTCGGCAATTGAGGCGGCTTTGTTTTTTTCAAGAGCGCAGACAAGAATCATCCATCTTGCAAATCCGTCAGGCTCATCAAGTTCTATAAAAAGCGATCTTAATCCGATGATCGCGTCATCCCATTGTCCATTTAAAAACAAAATGATGGCGGTGGCTGTCGATACCACCGGCTCCTCTTCCCGCGCTTCAAGCAGGTTTAACATGCCAAGTTCAAGTTCTTCTTTTTGAATCAAACCTTTTCCGTATGCCCATGCCACCTCTTTATAAGCAGCCGCGACCGCTCCTTCATAATCTCCCATGCTTTCCCGGATACTTGATTCCGCCAAAGCCATCCCCTGAAACCAGGAACCCGCTCTTTCAAGTTCCGCAAGCTCATCAAGCGATCGCAAAAGCGGGTTAAACTCGGTTATCCCCTGTGATGAATTTACCGCCGCCGGTCTTTGTAAAAAGTCCGCCTGAGCCGCAGGCTTAATATTTATCCGTTCAGGAATAAAATCACCCCGGCTGCAGCCCTGAAAAACCAGCGCCAAAAGAATAATAAATACCAAAAAATAAAATTTAGTTTTCATAAGCAACTCCTAAAAAAGATTTGTATATATATGGCGCCAACTTGTCATTTTGCATGACCGAAAATCAAAAAAAATTTATTTTTTTATGAAAATAACTGCCGCCTTTCATGCTTAGCGGTTACAATTGAAAACGAGGAGAAAAATTGTGAATTGGATCGATCTTTACCCCAAAGACAAACAGCCGTCGTTTGATGAAATTGCAGCCAAAAGGGTGAACGCCGGCTGTTACTTCATGTATACTTTTTTATACAGCGGTTAAAATGATGTTTTTTACCTCAAAAATACAAAATATTATAAAAAAGACTTGCCTTATCAACTTGAATTTACTAAATTCTAAGTATGGATAAAAATTCTGGCTTCTTTTCAGACAATATGGCTTTGTTGTATCAGATGCACGGAGAAAAAATCTTCATAATAAAGCAGCAATCCATTATTGGAGTGTATGATAATTTTAAAAACGCGAAAAAAGCCCTGAAAAATACCCGAGGCGCGGAAATTTTAAGGATTAAAAGTAATTAATTAAAAATTTGACGAGGATTGATGTCTATTAAATAGTGATTATGTTATAGATTTTTATTACAAATAGTTATAGAACAGCCTCAATTATTTTTGACTTAAATCAACATTTTTCAAAATTTTTTTGCGCCCATGTCTGCACCGCAATCCCAAATGCTACCGAAACATTTAAAGATGCCTTTGTGCCGTAACTGGGAATTGTCACCCTGCCAAGCGACGCGTCCGCCGCTGCCAGAGCGCGGGGACTTACTCCCAATTCTTCGGAGCCGGTTATCAAAATACCCCGGCGCGGGAAAGGAAATTCGTTCAATGGGACGCCGCCTGTTTCAAGAGCGAAGATTGGTAAACTACAATTTAGTTTGCTTTGAAAACCGCGGTTTAATATTTCAGACGAATCTTCCAGGGAAAAAAGATCGTTTCTCTCCCAGGTAATAATATCAATACAACCCATGGCTGTTCTCTCAGCCCGCTTGTGTCGCGGATCGGCGCATAAGGGAGACAGAATTATTTTTTCAACGCCAAAACTTTCCGCGGTTCTGAACATCGCTCCGACATTGAACGGAGAACGGATATCTTCCATATAGACATGCATGCCTTCAAAGATTTGCCGTTTTTGCGGATCAAGCCGCCCGTCACCGCAGATAAAATCCCAATCAGCCTGATCGCGGCCTGTTTGCGCAAGGAGGATGTGCCTGATGCTGTTCAACGCGCGGTGAAAATTTGCACGGAGATCATGTTCGTTCAGTTTTTTTGAAAGCAGAGATTCTTTTGGCAGACTTTTCCCTGTGATGGAAAATGATTCCGCATTGTTAGCTGAAACTGCCTGTTCAAAGTCGAGCGCCGCTTCTTTAAATGCTTTCCGCTCATCATCATTAAATAAATCGTCTTTTTCAAGCAGCATCGCCGCTTCTTTAAAAAAAACAAGTTCTGCGGCGCTGAAAATTTTTATCCCTTTATCAACAGCCATACAAAGCCTGTTTTCCGCGAAAGAAAAGAATTTTGCGATTTTTCGAAGCCGTTGTGTCCGCGGCAGTTTATCAAGTTTGTATAATGGAATCAATGTAATCTCTCTATATTTATATTTTCGGTTTTTCCATATTCTTAACGCTGCGTTTCTCATTCAACCAATTGGTCGTTTGTCGTTTTTAACAATTGCTCTATCTGCTGCGTTACATAATCCTGAAACTTTGGGGGCAGTTCATTAAACAAACTTATCATACGCTGGAGTCTTTCGCCCGGTGTCCTGAAGAACATATCTCCTTCTCCTGTTTTTAGCCATTTTTCATTAACTCCGAAAGTCAGGGAAATTAAATGTATTATCCGGTCATTAACCCGCCGGTGTTCACATTCAAGCTCTGCGATATATCCATTACTTATATAAATAGCTTTCGCGAATTCAACTTGTGACATATTAAGCGTTTGACGTACATGTCTTATACGTTTACTGATTGTCATACCAATATAATACGATATATGTACTCACTATGCAATGTTGTTATTTAACATATGCGTATTTACAATTCTCACAATTTGGTATAATATTCTCACATACAGAGAGTTTATGGGGGATATTATGAATCAGGACGAAAAACTTGAAAAAGTATGTAATGATTTCTCGAAACTCAATGAAGAACAGCAGAATTATGTTCTTGGCATTTTACAGGCGCTTGTTTTTGCAAAGAACACGTACAGTGAACCGGAAAACCCTCCTCAAACTGATAAAAATTAGCATTTTTATCACATAAATGGGTAAATTTATACAATGATTAATTTATGCATAAATATGTTAATGTTCTTCTGTTTTTTTTCATAATAACGTAAAATAAATTAGTGATTGGCAAACTGTCAGTAAAATATAATAGATTAACGGTTGAGGAATTTTATGCTTAACAGAAAAACAAAAATCGTGTGTTCTCTTGGGCCTTCATCTTTCAGTGATGATGTAGTCCGCGATCTTATTCTTGCCGGCATGAATATTGCGCGGCTTAATTTTTCGCACGGCTCGCATGACGAACATAAAGTTTCCATAGAACGGGTCAGGAGATTATCGCGTGAAATGTCTGATGACAGCGGCAGGCATATCGCCATTCTTCTGGACACAAAGGGCCCTGAAATCAGGACAGGCATGACTGAAAATGAAAACATCCCGGTTATCATAAATAAGGGTGATCGCGTAACAGTTACAGTTGATGGTTGTCTCACTTCGGCGGCAGACGGGCAGAAGCCTGCGCGCATGTCAATTTCCTGGAAGGAAGCGTCTTTAAATTTAAGAAACGGCCATCATATTCTTGTCGCGGACGGACTTCTGGATCTTGAAGTGCTTGATGTAACAGACAGCATCATTAACTGCCGCGCCAACAATACCGCGGCAATCGGCAGTAAAAAAAATGTTAATCTTCTCGGTATTCACGCAAAGCTTCCCATTATGAGCGAGAAGGATAAACAGGATATCGCATTCGGCGTAAAAATGGGCGTTGATTTTATCGCGGCCAGTTTTTTAAGTTTTCCGCATGAAGTTGTTGAAATTAAAAAATACCTTGAAAGCCTTAATTCAAGGATAAAAGTTATTGCAAAGATTGAATGCGGCGACGGAGTAAAAAATATCAGGGAAATCGCCCAGATTGCGGACGGTGTGATGGTAGCGCGCGGGGATTTGGGCGTACAGCTTCCGACAGAACAAATACCGCTTGTTCAAAAACAAATAATCAGCGTGTGCCGAAAGGCGGGAAAACCTGTTATAACAGCGACGCAAATGCTTGATTCAATGATTGTAAATCCGCGTCCGACGCGCGCGGAACTTACCGACGTCGCAAACGCGATTTTTGACGGAACTGACGCTGTTATGCTTTCCGGTGAAACAGCTAACGGAGCGTATCCTGTTGAAGCTGTTAAAATGATGGATAAAATAGCGCGTACCATTGAATGTTCGTATGAATTCAGGGAACGCATGGAAAGCATAAGAAGCGAATGTTTTATGGAAGATCACAATCCCGGTGAAAATCTGGGTATTATAATGTCGCGTTCGGGAGTGGAGGCCTGCGCTTCCGTGAACGCGAAAGCGATTGTTACTCCGACGCTCGGAGGCAACACCGCGCGGCTTCTGAGCGCATTCAGGCCGGATAAAAACGTGCTTGCCGTTACGCCAAACGATAACGTGCTGCGCGAAATGCAGCTTTACTGGGGAGTAATTCCCTGTTATGCGCCAATAGCGGATGAATCGGAAAGCATGATTCAGAACTCGATAAAGGTCGCTTCAAAATCCGGAGTAGCTGAAATTCCGGATAAAATTGTCCTTGTCGCAGGACTGCCTCTTCAAAGCCCGAATATGGTAAATACTGTACGCGTTATTATTCTTGGAACAATCCTTGCGCGTTCCTCTTCCGGCGGTTTTTCAAATCCGGAGCTTTCACGGGTAAGCGGCAGAATTATTTCCGCGCGGACGCCGAATGACGCCCGCGAGAAAATTATTAAGCTTAATCAGAAATTAAAGGATTCCGTACACAGCGAAGATATCCTTGTATGCAAGGCGCTTACCCAAGATTACATTCCCATCATCCGCTTTGTTAAAGGAATTATATGCGAAGAAATTTCCGAAATAACAGACGCTGATTTGCGCGATATTAATCCCAACCTTGTCTGGCTGACCCACATAAGGCACACGACGGTTAATCTTGAATCCGGCCTTACTGTTACAATCGACGCAAAGGAGCTGCTTGTTTACGAAGGAATAGTGTAAGATTGAAAACATTATTCAGTAAACTTTTTTTATCATTTATTCTGATTATAGCTCTTATTATCGCATCTGTTCTCGCAACTTTTACATTGATTTATTCGCGCAGTTATGAAAATCAGGTTGTTATTGAAAATACACATAAAGCCGAGTATGTTTCCCTGTCGCTGTATTCGTTTCTGAATTTGGCGTATAAACTTGTTGAAGAATTTTCGCATAACGCAGAAGTCCTTTCCATGGACACAAAGGTACAAACAGATATATTCATCGATATGGCTGAAAGAAATGAATTTTTTGAACTTTTGTACGCTCAGGGAATGGACGGAATGCAGACAGGCCGTTCAATGGGAGAACTTGGCAGCCGCAAGGATCGCATGTGGTTTATTCAGATGGAAGAAACCAAAAAGCCTTTTGTTTCCGAGACATATGTTTCAATAAGTACAGAAACGGCCTGCACATCAATTTATTTTCCTCTGTGGAATGACGGAGAGATGATCGGCGTTATCGGAGCTGACATCAGGCTGTCTTCGCTTCATGATCTGATACTTTTAAACAGCGATGAATACTCACATTCATTTATACTTGACGGCAAGGGCGTGGTTGTCGCTCATCCGGATCAGACATTTATTGATGAGCTTTATAATTATTCCACTTTTACAAAATCCGTTCTTATAAGGGACGCGGACGGAAACGCTGTGAAAGATTCCGCGGGTTATGACACGGAAGAAATTCCCATAACGGTTTCTGACGCCTACAAAGCGCCCATACAAAGCATGATGAGCGGAAACAGCGGCTGGACAAAATTCAGGGAAGACGGAAAGCTTTTGTACATGAATTATCTTCCGGTTATTCTTGACGGCAACTCGGATCCGTGGTACGTGGTTACGATAACCGACGGCGATAACGCGATGAAAACCAGAAACACCGTGATTCTTGTTATACTTGCAAGCGCGTTTTTTATCAGCCTTATAACCCTTCTGATTGTCTATTTTGTTTCGCGTAACATCAGTTCTCCGATAAATAACGTTCATTCGATTTTGCAGAAAATTAAAGACGGGGATTTATCAAGTGAAATAGTTGTCAGTTCCCAGGATGAAATCGGAGAGATGATGGGAATGCTGAGCCAGACACAGGACGGCATTAAAAACCTTATTAACAACATTAAAATAGAAGCCGCGGCAAGGTTACGCGCAAACGAAGAAAACAAATCCAAAACATCCTTTCTTGCGAATATGAGCCATGAAATCAGAACGCCGATGAACGCAATTATCGGCATGACAGAACTCCTTCTGCGCGGGGATCTTTCGGATGTGTCGCGCGGTCATGCGCTGGATATTAAACAGGCGGGAAATAATCTTCTTTCTATCATTAACGATATTCTTGACTTTTCAAAAATTGAAGCAGGCAAACTGGAGATAGTTCCGGAAAAATATCTGCTTTCATCCCTGTTAAATGACACGGTTAATATTATCCGGATGCGGCTTGGCGAAAAGCCGGTACAGTTTAAAATTTTTGTTGACGGCAGTATTCCCAACAGTCTTATCGGCGATGTAGTCAGGCTCAGGCAAATATTAATTAATCTTCTTTCCAATGCCGTAAAGTACACAGAAAAAGGACACATCAGTTTATCTGTAATGATATCCAAAAAGTTTAATGAACAGGTTTGGCTTAAAGCTGAGATAAGCGATACCGGAAAAGGAATTAAACCTGAAGATCAGAAAAAACTTTTTAATGAATTTGTCCGGATTGATCCAAAAAGTAATTTGAATATAGAAGGAACAGGACTTGGTCTTGCGATTACCAAACGGCTTTGCGGCGTGATGGGCGGTGAAATTATTGTGGAAAGCGAATACGGCAAGGGCAGCACTTTTACTGTTAAAATTCCGCAGATTGTTGAATCGGAAGAACCTGTTTCATCAGCAAAAGCAATGAATGGTTCTTTCAGTTCAAATCCGGTCAGCTTTACCATTCCTCAGACGCGCCTTCTTATAGTTGACGATTTTCCGACTAACCTTAAAGTCGTGCAGGGGTTATTGGCGCCATATAAAGTTAATGCAGATACCTGTCTTAGCGGCGAAGAAGCCGTAAGACTTGTCAAACAGAATAATTATGATATTGTGTTTATGGATCATATGATGCCTGAAATGGACGGCGTTGAAGCCGCCGCGATTATCCGCGCATGGGAGAAAGAGCGGTTATCAGCTAACGGCAGCGGAAAAAAACTGCCCATTATTGCATTGACAGCTAACGCTGTTACCGGGATGCGGGAAATGTTTCTGGAGAACGGATTCAATGACTTTCTGGCGAAACCGGTTGATGTTTTCAAGCTGAATGAAAT
>JAIRQF010000140.1 GCA_031256635.1 Treponema sp.
AAATATTCAAGGGAAACCAAGGCAGTTATTGACAAAATTAAGGAGTATGTGCTTCACAGTGATTTTGAAGAAGCTGAAACCGCTGCTAAGGAGTATGCGAAAGCGCTAACCTCAGGCAATATTCAAAAAGAGCCTGAAAACATTATCGCGGACACTGAAAAACCATGTTCGCTTCTTTCAAACAGGGAAATAAAAGGGCTTGATATATCAAAAGGGCTTGAACGTTTTGACGGAGATGAAAAAATATACCTGAAACTTCTTCACTCCTACGCGATTAGCGTCGGTTCCATGCTGGATACGATAGAATCCATCTGCGAAAAAAAATTACAACCTCAAACTGAATCTGATACATCCCTTGCTGATTACAAAGTAAAGGTTCACGGCATTAAAGGAACAAGTTTTGACATTTTCGCAGATCAGATCGGAAAAGACGCGGCAAGTCTTGAAGATGCCGCAAAAAGAAGCGATGTAAGTTTTATAAATGATAATACGCCCGCTTTCCTTGTTTCCGCCCGTAAACTTGTCTCCGATATTGAAGAAACGCTTTCAATACTGGAAGATGAGAATCCAAAAGAAAAAAAAGACAAGCCCGACAATCAAACGCTTTTAAAACTTCTTGATGCATGCAGGGATTATGATTTGGACGGAGCCGACGAGGCAATGGCGGAAATAGAGAAATATAAATATGAATCAGACGGAGGACTTGCAGACTGGCTTCGTGATAATATTGACAGAATGGATTTTTCGCAGATTGTTAAAAAACTTTCTGATTTGGATAAATAAGGAGGGTTTAATTTATGGCTAAATCCAGTTATGACCCGCCGCCTGATATACCGGCAGGGCGCAGAAGAATTATTTATGTCGATGATGTAAATTACAGTCTTATATCTGTAAAAAGCAGGCTCTCAAAATATTATGAAGTATTTCTTGCAGAATCATCCGTAAAACTGTTTGAACTGTTGGGGTACTTTAAACCTGATTTAATTTTATTGGACGTTAATATGCCTGATATTGACGGTTACGATGTCATAAAAAGCCTTAAGACGGACGAGCGTTACGCGCAAATCCCTGTCGTCTTTCTTACAGGTAACAGCGACAGGGAAAGCGTGGTTAAAGGTCTTAGCCTTGGTGCCGTCGATTATGTTATTAAACCTGTTTCAACGCCGAAATTGGTTGAAATTATTGACAGCCATCTGGAATTTAAAAAATACAATAAAACTTCCCAGGATGACGTAAATGTCAACAAGAAAAGCGTTCTTGCAGTTGATGATGTTGTCAGCATGCTGCGTGCCATTCAATATGCATTGCATGACAGTTACAAAGTTTATGTGCTTTCAAAATCCGAAGACGTGCTTGACTTTCTGAAAACAAAAAAACCGGATTTAATTCTTCTTGATTATGTAATGCCTGTTTTAAACGGATTTGATCTTATAAATATTATCAGGTCGCTGCCCGATCATAAATACACCCCGATAATAATAATAACTACCGAAGGAACACAGGAACATGTAAATGAGGCGATTTCACTTGGAGCTTCCGACTTTATTGTAAAACCTTTTAAATCCAAAGAGCTTAACGATAAAGTCGCCAAACATATAAGGATAGCGAACGAGCTTAAAAAAATCCGCGAAGACAATGAACAGCTATATAAATAAAATTTACCTGCCTGAATCAAATACAGTATCGCCCAGTTGTAAACGTGAGGTGTCAATGCCGCTTCTGTATTTTTCAAGCGTTATTTTTTCCTTTTCAAGTTTATTAAAAGAATAAATGGTTTTTCCACTCTCCGCAATAAAAATTTCCGGACTTGAAATTACGCCGATATCCTTAATTACCCTGTCCGAAGCCGCGGCAATGTCTTTAGGGCGACATTCAAGAATGGAAGTTTGAATATTATTTATATCAATATTTAAGGGGGAAGACCATATTTTACTGAAAGAAAAACGTTTAAAGTTTAAAAGTTTTATGTCTTCGTTTTCTTTCTTTTCAAGGAAATTGCGCACCGCGGGAATGATCCAGAAAAACAGGGAGAATAAAAGCGGAACAAGCCCCAAAACAATTCGTATAAAATTATGAGGCTCATTTATAATGAAGTGAAGAAAATAATGGGTATACCCGTACAGGCTGTAAGCGGTTTCATTAATAAAATCGTGGATCATTTGTCCTGCCGCAAAAGACTGATAAAAAAAGTAAGATCCGAATAAAAGATTAACCGCGTTAATGGCGATAAATAATCCGTTCATTGTCTTTGAATTACCGGAAAATATTTTCAGCCTTTTTATAGGAGGAATTAATTCGCTGTTTTTATTAGTATCAGAGCGGAGTAATATTTCTTCAAAACGGTAAACAATCGTTCCTTCTTCCGTAACTTCCGGGCTTCCATCAAACTTTGAGCAAAAAGATAAAATGCTTTTTTCCGCATCAAGAGAGTTCTCTCCGGTAAACGCCATATACTCAGCAAGGGATATAACCCCCCTGTTTGCCTGAAGAAATGATATAATTGCCTTGTCAATCTGCTCGTCAAAGCTTTTGTTCGGATCATCCTCGCCGAAAACAAATGAAAAAATCGCCTTGTGCATGGGACGTTTCTTTTCCTTGTCTTGCCATTTAATATTTCCCGGATAGTTATTGCGGGGACGGGTTAATTGCTGATAAAACCAAATCCTCCACAAAAGATCAAACGCGCTGAAATTTATACCTCCTCCCCTGCCTGAATCCTTGTTTGATTTTGCCGCGATTTGAATAAAGACAGTCGCAAGAGCGAGCGCGATAAAAAGTATAAAATAACCGATAAGCATGACCATTATCCAGACTTTAAACAGAAAAACAAGAGAAGATTTGACGAAAGCTGTTGTTTTGTCTGTAATTTTTCTTAATGAAGCGCCAAAACCGTGAAAACGGCTGGCAAAACCGTTTGGAAAATAATAAAGAATTTCACCGGACTGTGTTACACGTAAATGGCCTGAATATTCATCGGCGGCTTTGGGCAGAAGCTCATTAACAGTATAAAGCGGAAGAGCCGTGGAAGCGCAAATATCCGCTGCGGTAGAGCCTTTTTTTCTTCGTTTAAGGGAATTTACAATTTTTTTATAAGAGTTTTCTGTTTCCACCTTCCACAATCTTAATAAATACATTATAATTTTTCAAGATTCTGTTAAAATCAATATTTTTTGATTCATGGAGCCGGAAGAGGTAAGATCTGAATGATATCCGACCTGAAAGGAAGATCCCTTGTTGAGCCTGAGGATTTCTCACTTGATGAAATGGAATCCCTGTTTTCACTGTCCGAAAATATTGAAAAAGACGAAAAATATCTTCGCGAAAGCTGCCGCGGAAAACTAATTGCCGCCCTCTTTTTTGAACCAAGCACCAGAACCCGACTTAGTTTTGAGGCGGCAATGCTGCGGCTTGGGGGCAGCTGCCTCGGTTTTGCCGACCCCGGTTCCAGCTCAGCCTCAAAAGGCGAAAGCCTTGCCGACACTATAAGAATGGCGTCAAGTTACGCGGACACAATAGTAATGCGTAACCCAAAAGAAGGAGCCGCTTTGCTTGCCTCACGCTATTCATCCGTCCCTGTGATTAACGCAGGCGACGGCGGGCATCATCACCCGACCCAGACGCTGACAGATCTTCTTACAATAAGACGTCTTTATGGAAAAATAGAAGACCTTACCATAGGTTTTTGCGGAGACTTAAAATTCGGCAGAACAGTACATTCGCTTGCAAAAGCCTTATCGCGTTACAAAAATATCAGAATGATTTTTATTTCTCCTTCCGAGCTTGTTCTCCCCGATTATATAAAAAGTAATCTGAAAAAACAAAATGTTAATTATTGTGAAAATACAAATCTGGAAAAATCCATGCCTGAACTTGATATTCTTTACATGACAAGGGTTCAAAAAGAAAGATTTTTCAATGAAGATGATTACATCCGCCTTAAAGACACCTATGTTTTAAACGCCGATAAAATTGCGGCGGGCAGGGAAAAATTAATAGTCCTTCACCCGCTTCCGCGCGTTAACGAAATCTCTGTAGAAATTGATAATGACCCGAGAGCCGCGTATTTCAAACAGGCAAAATACGGGATGTACGTCCGCATGGCCCTTTTAGCATCAATACTGGGGGTGGTTTAACATGCTGAATATAGAGGAGATACGCAACGGAATAGTGATCGATCACATAAAAGCGGGTCTTGGGATTCGCATCTTCAACTGGCTGCATCTTGATAAAGCGCCGTACATGGTCGCTTATGTTGCGAACGCAAATTCACAAAGGTGCGGAAGAAAAGACATAATTAAAATAGACAACACAATTTCAATTAATCTTGATGTATTGGGCCTTATTGATCCGAATATCACCGTAAATATAATTGAAAATGAGCGCATAACAAAAAAAATTAAATTATCACTCCCTGAAAAAGTTGAAAATGTGCTTTTATGCAAAAATCCGCGCTGCATCAGCTCCACGGAGAAATATATAACGCATGTTTTTCATCTGGAGAATGAGGATCTGCGCACATACCGCTGCGAATACTGCGATGAAATAATATCCGCCGGAGACTTTAAGTAATGCGCGCTTTTGCGGAAATGAATATTGACAAACTTTATGAGAGTATCGAGTCAAAAGGTCATGTTTGCATAGGCCTTGATACCTGTAAAGATTATATTCCCGATTCTGAAAGAAAGAAAGCCAATGACGACGCTGATGCCGTGTTATCCTTTAACAAGGCGGTTATAGACGCTTCTTTTGACATCGCAGCATGTTTTAAGGTGCAAATTGCCTATTATGAAGAGCTGGGTATCAGGGGAATGAGCGTTTACGCGCAAACGTTAAAATACATCCGGGATAAAGGATGTCTTGTAATAGCCGACATTAAACGCGGCGATATCGCTGACACGGCGCTCCGTTACGCGAAAGCGCATTTTTCAGGAGACTTTGAATCTGATTTTGTTACGCTAAACCCGTATATGGGCATGGATTCGATAGAACCGTGGCTGAAAGAAGCAAAATCCCTCGGAAAAGGCGCGTTTGTTCTTATGAGAACAAGCAATCCCGGAAGGAAAGATATCGAAAGTTTAATAGTTTCGAATAACATTGAACAATTAAATATTAATAAAGTA
The DNA here is from genome assembly GCA_031256635.1 of Treponema sp. Classification (GTDB taxonomy): domain Bacteria; phylum Spirochaetota; class Spirochaetia; order Treponematales; family Breznakiellaceae; genus WQXQ01. The sequence continues at coordinate 5,121 of JAIRQF010000140.1, forward strand.
CAGGACACAAATCAAAAATATGTTTATAATATTATTGGAGAGAAAATTTCTTCTCTTACGGATGAGTATAAAGGCAGATGCGGATATAATATATTCGGAGTTGTCGTCGGATGCACCGAAAGGGAAGAAGCCGCTTTTATCAGGCATACATACCCGCATTTGTTTTTCCTGATTCCGGGCTACGGAACACAGGGCGGCGGCGCGCAGGATGCGGCTCTTCTTTTGAATAACGGAAACGGCGGCGTTGTAAACGCTTCACGTTCGATTATCACAGCATGGCAAAAAAAAGACGGAGCGGAAAGGGCAAATTATTCCTTCGCCGCCGAAGCTGCAAGAGAGGCAGCAGTTAAGATGAGGGATGAAATATTAAAGTCCTGTAAAATTGGAGTATAGTCATGAGCAGCAGTCTTGTATGTGAACTTGTTAATAATACATCAATCAACAATGAATTTTTTATTCTCCAGTTTGTATGGGAGCATAAAGCGCCTAAAGCGGGCCAGTTTTTCATGTTAAAGCCTTTACGAACTTCGGTTTTTTTACCGCGTCCAATCGGAATATTTGAATATAACGAAAATACCAAAATTGTTAAATTTTTAATCGCAAGGAAAGGCAAAGGGACTCATGAACTTTCCCAGCTGTACATAGGCGAGAAAGTGCAGCTAACAGGGCCCATCGGCAATTGCTGGTCAGACTTTTTTTGCGATTCGTCTTCCCAGCAGCATAAAAACAGCGTATTGCTTTCCGAAGACGCGTGTATTGCGCTTGTAGGCGGCAGCGCCGGAGTCGCGCCTCTTGCGGCGCTTATCGCCGAAAAGTATGATTATCAATTTCATTTTTACGCGGGCTTTAAGCAGGGATTTCGCGGGAAAGAAGAAGAAGAGGCTATACTCGGCGCTGGTTCAAAAGCGAGAAAAGTCATAATAACAGCGGAAGACGGAAGGAACGCCATTATCGGAAAAATTGTTGATTTTCTTTTTGAACCTGAGAGCTACGATTTAATTTTAAGCTGCGGTCCTACGGCGATGTTAAGCGCGTTAAAGAAAAAATGCGAGTCAAGAAAAGTGCCGTTTTTTTTCTCTCTGGAAAGCAGGTTAGCCTGCGGTGTTGGCGCATGTCTGGGATGCACCGTAAAAACAACACACGGCAACAAATGCTGCTGTAAAGACGGGCCGATATTTAACAGCCGGGAGATAATTTTTAATGAGTGAAATAATGAATCAAACACAGGAAAATATCCGCCATGATCAAAGCAGCGACAATAGTCCGAATCTTTCCGTAAATATTGCGGGGGTTAAATTAAGAAATCCTGTAATCGCGGCATCTGGGACTTTCGGCAGCGGGAGCGAATATGCTGATATAATGGACGTATCCCTTCTTGGAGGAATATGTACAAAAGGACTGACATTATCCGGGCGTCCGGGAAATACAGGCGTACGTATTTGGGAAACGCACAGCGGTTTATTAAATTCAATCGGTCTTGAGAATTCGGGTATTCCCGCGTTTATCGAAAAACAGCTTCCCTACCTGCGTCATCTGGGCCCTGCGGTAATCGCTAATCTTTCCGGCGCAGAATCAAATGAATATGTAAAAGGAGCGGTACTGCTGAATGAATCATCAATTGACATGATTGAACTTAACATCTCATGTCCGAATGTTAAAGTCGGCGGTATGGCTTTCGGTCTTGATCCAGGAACAGCCGCCGCCCTTGTCTCCGCAGTGCGCCGCGTCTGCCGGCATAAACCCCTGATGGTAAAACTTTCACCTAACGCACCGTCAATTTCCGCTGTTGCTCAGGCCTGCATAAACGCAGGCGCCGACGCGCTTTCCCTGATAAACACTTTTAAGGCGATGGCAATTGATGTTGTTAACAGAAAACCTGTTTTTGACAATATATCCGCAGGGCTTTCAGGACCCGCGGTAAAACCAATCGCCCTTAATATTGTCTGGGAACTTTTTGAAAAAGTCAAAGAATCAAAAACAGGCATACCAATCGTCGGCATCGGAGGAATTTCCGGCCCGGAAGACGCGCTTGAGTTTTTAATGGCAGGATCAAGCGCCGTTCAGGTAGGTTCTGCGACATTCTCCAATCCGCATACAATGATAGAAATAATCGACGGAATTAAAAAATATATGACAGCTAACAAAATGCAGAATATAGGCGATATATCAATCAGGAACAAATGGTGAGAATATGGAAAATGTTATTGAACTGCTGAAAAAATCAGGTGCAATGCTGGAGGGGCATTTTCTTCTGAGTTCGGGAAGACATTCGAATCAATATTTTCAATGCGCGAAACTTCTACAGTATCCCCAAATGGCGGAAAAAGCATTTACACATGTAGTTAATAATTTAAAAGAAGATATAAAAGCGGGGAAATTAAAAATTGATATTGTTACAGGGCCTGCAATGGGCGGGATAATCGCCGCTTGGGAAGTCGCGCGCCAGCTTTCGCTTCCCGCCATTTTTACAGAGAGGGACGAAAACGGGATTATGTCTGTCCGCCGCGGATTTGCAATAAAGGAAGGGCAAAATATTCTGATTGTTGAAGATGTTGTGACTACCGGAAAATCATCGATGGAATGCGCAAAAGCACTTATGGAAAAAGGCGCGGTCATTTCTGCTCTTGCCTGTGTTGTAGACAGGCGCACGGATGAAGCTCAGAGTATACAGTGGCCGTTTTATCCCGCGATAAAATTAGCCGCAAATAATTGGGATGTAAATAATTGCGAATTGTGTAAACAGGGAATACCGGCTGTTAAACCCGGATCAAGAATAATATAGCTATTTTTTTTCCATTTGTTTGATAAGGCTTGACATATCTTTTGGCAGCGGCGCCGTAAATACCTGTGAACCAGGCAATATTATTTCCCTTGCGTGAAGCCCTAATCTTGATAATAAAGGTCTTTCCTGCTGAGGATCGCCTTTCCAGTTTCGTTTAAAGGATGAAAGTTTTACAGGCGCTGCGCTTCCGTACAAACCGTCGCAAACAACAGGATGACCTAGGGAGGCGGCATGTACCCTAATCTGATGAATCCTGCCTGTCAAAGGACGCGCTTCCAGTACACTGTAATTACCCGCGCTTAATATAAATGTAAAGGCGGTGAAAGATTCCTTACCGCGGTACTTGTCTATTATTGTCATATGTTTTTTATTACCGTCAGGCACAAGGGGCAAATCGCAGGTAATCTCTTTCCATGAGGGACGTCCGTGAACTATTAGCGTATAACTTTTTTTAATTTCTCTTTTTTCAAATGCAGAAGATAATTCCCTGTGGGTGATACTGTCTTTGGCGAAAATTACAATTCCTGATGTATCCTTGTCTATTCTGTGTACCGTAAATATTTTTTTTATTTTTAAATCTTTTTCAAGGAGTTTATCCAGTCTTTCCTTTGATTCATCCCACCTGTCCGCGCTTACAGAAATCCCCGATGCCTTGTTTACGGCGATAATCTTTTCATCATGAAAAATTATTATGTATGGACAGTGAGTTTTCAAATGATTTTTCCTTAGCGGGATATTTTTTACTATGATATCAAATATTTATGAAAGTTATTACTGCTTTTTAACAAATTCCACATGGGGAATTACTGACGCTGATTTTGACGCCGCTTTATTTTCAGCTTTTATCGCGTCATACACTTCCTGCCTGAATACCTTCACTTTCTTGGGCGCGTCAATTCCGATTCGCACCTGATCGCCCCTTATTTCTATAATTGATATTGTGATATCATCATTTATTATTACTTTTTCATTGATCTTTCTTGATAATATCAGCATTATTTTATCCTTTTACGTTCCCGCTTATCTCTGACAGGATATCATGTTTTGTTTTCCATTTTGCGTCAGATATAACAGCCTGCATTCCTGTCATGCTTTCCCTGTTAATAATTAAAGGCCCCTGAAGGTTAGCTGTCATCGGACTGCCGTCCTGCGGAATTGTAACAATTACAAAAACCAGAATGTTATCATGGGAAACAATGCCTATTTCGGTAAGTTCTTCGTCCGATACATTCGCTTCATAATCTTTTCTGAATAAAAATGGATTGATAAGAATGAACGCTATTTCTTTTTCATCAACTGACTGAAGCCAGTAAAATGGTTCATGCTCGGCGTCAAAAAGTACAAATTTGCAGTAATCCTCAAATCCGAAAAGACCGCGCGGAAAATTTATTTTTTGTTTATCATCAATTTCTATCAGACCCAAAGCCTTGGTATCAACTTTCATTGGATACTCCTTGTTTTTAACTATCTAATATAACTCTTGTTAGCCAACTTCAGTTTCTGAACAAGCATTATATTATTTTATCTTAAAAAATTCAACAATGACTGGGGAAGCAATCTCGCTGTTGTTGATAAAATCGCCTGATGCGCCAATTCCGACATTTTAAGGTCAGTAGCCGCAGTTGCGAGATCAAGCCCTACTTCACGCTCATACATGGCCGCGACATTGGGAATCTGCTGATTAATCCGGTACCACGCCATATCCGCCCTCTCTTTTCTGCTGCTGACATCAGCCATTCTGTATC
>JAIRQF010000026.1 GCA_031256635.1 Treponema sp.
ACCGAACGAGCGCAGTCACCGAAGGGGTTCATACCCCGCGGCTTGCCGCGGAAAGCCTAACCACTTGTAAGTGGTTAGGCGGGTGCAGGGCTTGCCCTGCGGTATGATACCCTTCATTCCATTGATTGCGAGTCTGTATTAATAGGTTCTGCGCAAGGGGGGTAAGGAATGCTTTTAAAAAAGGCTAATGCATCCTGATTAGTCATTTTTCCAAGCTCTAATAAGTTCATAAATATAAATATAACATTATTGCACTATCATTTCAATCTTTTTTTGATTAACTTTATGTGAGACATTACGTTTTTCATTCATAAATGGCGACTTGTACTTCAATAAGCCTACCGTGTTCAGTTCCTAATCTTTTTAAGGTATTCAAAGCTGTCCCTTGCACATTCAATATTTGTCTTTCCGGGAGACGGGAGATCCTGCTCAACCACAAGCCAGCTTGCTCCGGCTTTTTCCGATGCTTTAATTATACCGGGGATATCCTGTACTCCGTAACCAACTGCTCTGAATGGGAAAGAACCTGCGGCGCGGGCTTTTTTTGCTTCTCCTATAAGATCGTATTCGGCCTTAATTTTTCCGCCGGCGGAAGAATCAAAATCCTTCAGATGAACTACAGGGGAGCGGCCGGAATATTTCAATATGTACTCGGCCGGATTAACCCCGCCTACCATTGCCCAGCAGGTGTCAATTTCTGTTTGAAGTAAATTTGCAGGAATGCTATCAAAAAGATCGTCAAGAGCGTATTTGCCTTTATAGTCTTCAAATTCAAACTCGTGGTTATGATACAGAAGGACAGCTCCTTTTTTGCTGACTGTTTCGCCCAGTTTCGCGATGCCTTTTTTTACATCTTCATAATTGGAGCTCGTGCTTCGATCCTCATTATTCAGAAACGGGACAACGATATATTTACAGCCAATTTCAATATGATATCCAATTGCGCCTTGCGGATCGGCTATCATGTCGCGGTAGGGGACATGCGCTGATATGGCGGTTAATCCCGCCTTTTCCAGAGATTCCCTGAACTGGGCCGCTGTTTTTCCAAAGGATTGGGCGAGAGCCAGTTCCACATATTTATAGCCGATAGCGGCGATTTCCCTGAGCGTACCGTCAAAATCTTTTTTTAATTCATCCCTGACATTATAAAGCTGAAGCATTACCGGAAGCATTGCGTTCCCCCTTAAAAATATATTTTTAATTATCACATGTGATTTATCGCAAGTCAATGGATTTTTTATGTTTGACGTAACGTTAAAAGCAAGTATACTGATAGCATTATGTTAATACAAAAACTTCATGATAACTGGAAAATGAGAATGTCAGGCGATCGCAGCAATTCACTTATTGACGCGCAGGTACCCGGTTCGGTTTACAGCGATCTGCTCCGAAATAAAAAAATGGAAGATCCCTTCTGGCGCGATAATGAGGATGCCGCTTTCGCGCTTATGGAACACGATTATGAATACAGATGTGAATTCTCCGTTTCCCGGAAAATGTTCAATATGGACAAAATCCTTCTTCGCTGCGAAGGTTTGGATACGCTTGCGGATATTATATTAAATAATGTTAAAATCGCGCATTGCGACAACATGCACAGGATTTGGGAATTTGATTTAGATAAAAATTTATTAAAAAATGAACAAAATGTTTTAAAAATTATTTTTTATTCGCCTGTGAAATTCGCCGCGCAGGCGCATAATAAATTAAAGGTTAGCGGAACTTCACACTGCCTTGATGGTTTTCCCCAGATTAGAAAGGCCCATTGCATGTTCGGCTGGGATTGGGGCCCGCGCCTCCCTGACGCTGGAATTTTCCGCGATATCTGCCTTGTTGGCATTAAAATGGCGCGAATAGACAATGTTTATATCAGGCAGAAACATAAAAAAGATTCTGTTGAACTTGATATATCCGTAAAAATTGATAATGCCGCCGGCTCTCCGCGCGCATATTCATGGAAAATATTGATTACCGGCCCTGAAGGAAAAATATTTGAGTTTGATAATTTATCAAAAAAGATTGTTATTGATGATCCCATGCTGTGGTGGCCAAGCGGTTACGGGAGCCAAAACCTCTATACGGTAAAAGTAATTCTGTTAAGCCAGAAAGGAGCGGAGCTTGATACATGGCAGAGGCGTATAGGCATAAGGACTTTGACTGTCAGGCGGCAGAAGGACAAATGGGGAGAAAGTTTCGCATTTGAGGTAAACGGCGTCAGTATTTTCGCGATGGGCGCAGATTATATCCCCGAAGACAATATCTTAAGCCGCGTTACGCCAAAACGCACAAAAAAACTGCTGGAACAATGCGTTATGGCAAATTTTAATTTTATCAGGGTATGGGGCGGCGGATATTACCCGGATGATTATTTTTATGATATCTGCGATGAGCTCGGCCTTGTTGTATGGCAGGATTTTATGTTCGCCTGCGCGGTTTATGATCTTAACGATCATTTTGAGGATAATATCAGGGCGGAGTTTGCGGATAACATTAAACGCATCCGCCACCATGCATGCCTTGGGCTGTGGTGCGGTAATAATGAGATGGAAATGTTTGTCGACAGGGGAATGTGGGTCGATACGCCGAAGCAAAAAGCCGATTATATAAAAATGTTTGAATATATAATTCCGCAGGTTTTAAAAGGACTTGATCCTGATACTTTCTACTGGCCGGCAAGCCCGTCCTCCGGAGGCAGCTTTGATCTTCCAAATGATCCTGACAGGGGCAATGTTCATTATTGGGATGTATGGCACGGGGATAAGCCTTTTACGGCATACCGCCAATACCATTTCCGTTTTTTATCGGAATTCGGTTTTCAGTCATTTCCGCATTTAAAAACCGTGATGAGTTTTACATTGCCTGAAGACCGCAATATTTTCTCTTATATAATGGAGCGCCATCAGAGAAATAATGCAGCTAACGGTAAAATAATTAATTATATGTATCAGACATTTCTTTATCCGAATGATTTTGACACTCTCATTTACGCGTCCCAGCTTCTCCAGGCGGAAGCCATTAAGTACGGAGTTGAGCACTTCAGGCGAAACCGCGGACGCTGTATGGGCGCTGTATACTGGCAGCTAAATGACATCTGGCCTGTCGCTTCGTGGTCTTCTGTGGACTATTTTTTCAGATGGAAAGCGCTTCACTATTACGCGAAAAGATTTTTTCAGAGGGTTATGATTTCATGCTGCGAAGAAGGGATCCTGACCCAGAACCCTGACGCGAATCATCAGCCGCATGTAAAGGCGGCGGTTGAAAAAAGCTTCCGCCTGTGCGTCGCAAATGAAACCATGGAAGAAAAAAAACTCTCGGTTAAATGGGCGATTCGGGAAAAAAGCGCGAAGGTAATAAAAGATAAAACAATTTCTGTTAAAGTGGGCGCTTTATCATCATTCTGGCTTGATAAAATTGAAGTTCCTGACATTAAACTGAATGATGAATACTTAAGTTACCATTTATATGATGGGGATAAAATTATATCAGAAGGGACAGTTATTTTTTCATTGCCGAAGTTTTTTCACTGGGAAGACCCGAAACTGAGTTATAAGGTTTCAGGAGACACAATCACCATAAAAGCCGCGTCTTACGCAAAGAGCGTGGAGATTCAGAACAGTAATCAGGATCTTGTGCTTTCCGATAATTACTTTGATATGAACTCCGGAGAGAAGAAGGTAAAAATACTGAGCGGAAAAGCCGGAAAGCTTAAACTCCGCAGTGTCCGGGATATAAAATAACAATGGAAGTTGCCGTACAAATTTTCTGCGGAGGCTTTTCGGGAACCGCCGTTCCGTTTGAGGCTGTAGAAGAAAAGCTGCTCTCCGCTATAAAACGCTTTCGCGTAACAAAAGTAATAATGGGATGGTCAACTGAAAAATCCCTTTATGAAAAAACCGCGGCTCTATTGTTAAAACATAACATTGAGTTTTATCTTTGGTTTCCCGTCTTTTCTGAAACAGGTGCGTTAAGGGATCTTTCGCCGCTTGTTGACTATACGGGGAACATAATTGAAAGAGAAAATAATAATTCATCCGAGAATTTTTTCTTTTGCTGTCCGAATGACAGGTTTAATATTGCGAAAATTACCGGAATATTTAATGAACATTTCTCTTCAATAAAATTTCGCGGAATTTTTTTGGACAAGATACGTTATCCGTCATTCGCGGGCAGCCGAGGTAAAGACGGCGTATTTTCATGTTTTTGCCCAGAATGTATGAAAATTTATCTAAATGAGAATTTTGATGTGGAAAAATTAAAATTATCACTTTATGATCCTGATTTCTCTCTTCCGGGCATTAAAAGATATTACGGGAACGGAAGATATGAATTTTATGATAAAGTCATGTCATCATTTTTTCAAATTAAGAAAAACATTATTTATTTCAGCCTTCAGAGAATATGCATGTATTTCAGGGAAAGAAATTACAAAATCGGCCTTGACGTATTCGCTCCTTTTTTATCGCCGTTTACAGGACAGGATATTGTAAAGCTGTCCGGTCTTTGCGATTTTATCAAACCAATGATGTACCGTATTACTAATGCTCCGGCGGGGCTGCCGTATGAAACAGAAGCGCTGCAGCGTCATACCGGAAATAAAACAATTGGCAATAAATTCTTTTCTCTTGATTTTTGCGTAAAGGAACTGGAAAACCTGTCACTTGAATCATTCTGTCATGTTTACGCGGGAATAGAGATTAACAGGATTAATAATATTGCGCACACTGATCCTGTGTATATAGAAGAAACAATTAACGCGTATTTAAAAACAGGCATCCGCGGTTTTACGCTCTCATGGAATCTTCTTGATATGCCGGAAGATAATATTGAGAAAGCCGCGCAGCTGCTTTAATTTAACGTAACGGTCCGCGGTATTGATTTATTCCAAGATTATCAAGGCGCTGCCTGTGGACCGTCAGCCGTTTTTCAAAGTCATTGAAATCCTTTATTTCTTTCGCAGACCAGACAGATTCGGCGATTGCGCAAAGGCGCGGGAAGATCATGTATTGCGCGATTTTTCCTGCGTAAATCCATTCCGACCACAGGTTGCCCTGTCCGCCGATTACAAATTTTGCGTCTTCTTTATTCATTGAAGCGCTTACCGGATCCATCGAATAAGAATCGCAAACTGTGGCCGCTTTTGCATATAACGCGCCGGGTTCTTCCCTGTTGTCAAACTGTCTGTAATCAAGATAACAGCCGCAGGTACACGGCGACATGATCACATAATGACCAAGTCTTGAAGCTTTTATCCCGCCTTCATCTCCTCTCCATGACATAACAACCGTTTCTTTGGGCAGTTTAAAACGTTCGGTATCTTCAAGTATTTCATCCCAGCCTATCGCGATCTTTCCTCTTTCAGCTAACATATTCGCAAGTTTAAAAGTTATCCAGCTTTGTAACTCAGAGGATTTTTTTAAACCAAGCTCTTTAAGCCTGCTTTGGCATTTTGGACATGCTTCCCACCTGTTGTATAAAACTTCATCCCCGCCTATATGCACCCATTTTGACGGGAAAAGCCTTGTGACGGTATTTAAAACTTTTTCTAATAAATCAAAAATTTTGCCGTTTCCGGCGCAAAGAACATCTTCGAAAATGCCGAAACGCTCTTCTACCTCATATGGGCCGCCTGTGCAGCCGAGTTCCGGATATGAAGCGAGAATCGCGCTTGCGTGCCCTGGAAGGTCAACTTCAGGAATTACTTCGATGTGGCGAAGAGCTGCATAATCTATCACCTCGCGGATTTCATCGTCTGAATAAAAACCGCCTGACGGGGGCAGATCAGGAATTCTGTAGTTTTTTCTTAAGGAGCCGATTTCAGTTAACAGCGGATATTCATTCACTTTAAACCGCCAGCCCTGATCGTCTGTTAAATGCCAGTGAAAACGGTTTATGTGGTGAAGAGATAGAACGTCAAGCAGGTTTTTTATAAATGGAACAGAATAAAAATATCTTGAGCAGTCAAGCATTAAGCCTCTCCATGAAAAACGGGGGTAATCCGTAATTTCCGCGCAGGGCAGGGTAAGAACGCCGTCTTTAAATTCGGAAAGTGTTAGCTGACGAAAAGTTTCCATCACGTTATGCATTCCGGTTTTTGACGCGGCTTCGGCTGTTATCCTGTCTTTCTCGATTATAAGCCTGTATCCTTCATGGGACTTTAATGATATTTCTCCGTCCTTATCCAGGGCGATTTGTTTTGGATCACATTCTTTCTTGATTACCGAAGGTATTCCCCCTGATTTAAAAAAACCTTCGCCGTACTTTATTGCCGCCGGTTTTGGTATTATTGATAATTGCTCTTTCACTAAAAATACTCCGTTATGTGCTGAGGACGCTGCGTAAAGACGTGCTTTAATAATTCAACATTACCATGCACTTCAAGTCCTTTCTGCCGTGAACGCATCGCGCTCTCAAGTGATTTGTAGCCTGTGACAAGCTGTGTCAGAGCGCGGATATCGCACCTGATATCGGATTCCTGCGTTGTTCCGGTCACTTTTGTTTCATCAGAAATCATGATTAAAGGGAGTAAGGCCATTTTTACGCTGTTTCCGTCAAAGCGCATCAGATAATCAATCTCGAACATTCCCTCAAGAAGTTTTTTGCCTTCAAAGACTCCGCATGCCCGGTCAGCGGGATGCCTGAGAGGATACTGTTTTTGATTGTCTTCTTTTGTGTAATCCCTGCGCATATTATAAACTATTGTATATAATTTATAAAATTGGATTAAATCATCGTTTTCCAGTCTTCGCATTTCCGTCATATTTAAACATTAAAATTGATTTTTATTATTGTCAATGTAAATGATATAATTTGACTTTCTGTGTTTTCCATGTTAGATTACTGTTATGCGTAAATTAAAAGCGGCCGTTATCGGCGCGGGAAGCACCTATACTCCCGAACTTATTAGAGGTTTTATCGACAAGCGGGATACCCTTAACTTTCAATCTTTTTATTTAATGGATATTGATAAAGAAAAACTTGATATTGTGGGCGGCCTTGCCAAAAGAATGCTCTTCTCAATCGGATTTAAGGGCGAGATTGTTTTAACATCTGACATTGATGAAGCGGTAAAAAACGCGGATTATATTTTTGCGCAGATTCGTGTCGGCCGTATGGAAGCACGTATCCGCGACGAAAAGATTCCGCTTAAGCACGGGCTTTTGGGTCAGGAAACAACCGGAGCCGGCGGCTTTATGAACGCCCTGCGCACAATTCCCGTTATGCTTGATATAGCGAAGCGTATCGAAAAACTTTCTCCAAACTCATGGCTTATCAATTTTTCAAACCCCTCCGGCATTGTCGCGGAAGCTTTAATGAATCATTCAAATGTAAAAATGGTGGGATTATGCAATTGTTTTGTGAATATGAAAGCCGGGATTGCGGAAAATGTCGGCAGGGAAGATTTTGATTATGAATATCTTGGTTTAAACCATCTGAGCTGGATTACATCAGTCACTGTTGACGGAAAAAATGTTTTAGAGAAACTCGGAAAATCAGCCGGAGCGAAACTTAAAAATATTCCTGATGTGGATTATGATGACGAGCTTCTTGAAGCCGTTCCAGCCCTGCCGTCATATTATCTGAGTTATTTTTATTCGCGGGATCAGCAGTTAAATAAATGCCTTAAGGCGGAAAAAACGCGCGGAGAAATTTGCGTCGGTATAGAAGACGCTCTTATTGAAAAATACAAAAATCCCGATCTGAAAGATAAACCGAAAGAGCTAGAAGAGAGAGGCGGCGCGCTTTATTCAACTGCCGCAATTGCCGTAGTTGTCGCGATAGAAAACGATAAAAATGAATACCATGTTGTCGGTGTAAAAAATAACGGCGCAATTCCGTTTATGGCGGATGATGATGTTGTCGAAATCAAGTGTATGGTAAACCGTAACGGAGTAACTCCCATTCCTGTTAAAGATCCGCAGAATCATTTTATAAAGGGATTAATGCAGGCGGTGAAAGCTTACGAAAAATTAACTGTAGCGGCTGCCGTTAACGGCAGCAGGAAAGACGCGCTTGCCGCTTTAATGATTCATCCACTGATAGGTGATTTTCAAAAAGCAAAAGCGGTGTTTGATGAAATGGCCGCCGCGAACGCGGATTTTCTGCCGAAAGGACTTTTACCTTAGGAAACCGGTATGGATTATATAATCGGCGTCGATACGGGAGCTTCAAAAAGCCATCTTGCTCTTTTTGATATACATGGCGCGCTTGTTGATTTTGGCCATTGGGGACCGTTGAACCATGAAGTGCTTCCCGGCTCCTTTGATCAATTTCATGAAGAGCTTGAACGGTTTGTGCTGCGGATTTTAAATAAAAATGATTTAAAAATCGGACAGGTAACATCCGCTGTTTTCGGCATAGCGGGAGTTGATACAAAAACGCAGCATGGCATTGTATCAGATATAATTAAGAAAATCGGCTTTAAAAAATTAACTCTCGCAAATGACGCGTTCCTTGGAATTCCCGCCGGAAGTCCTGCCTGTACCGGCGTTTGCGCGATAAACGGAAGCGGCAGTACATTGGCAGGCATTAATAAGCGGGGAAAGATGCTTCAAATCGGCGGTGTGGGTTTTATATCGGCCGATTTCGGAGGCGGCGGAATGTTAGGTGAGCTGGCCGTCTCCGCTGTTTACAAAGAGCTTTTCCGCAAGGGTGAGAAAACCTGCATGACATCCGCTCTTATGGAAAAACTGGGGATTAATGACAAGTATGACTTTGTTGATAAAATTTATGAAAAGTTTGAAGACGGAAGCGTCAGTATCCTCGATTGTAATAAAATGCTTTTTGAGGCTGCAAAAAAAAATGATAAAACCGCCTGCGGTATTTTAAACGATTGCGGGATAAGTTACGCAAGCGGTATTTCCGGCATGATAGATGAGCTTAATCTGGGAAGTGATAATGAAGATGTTAATATTGTTTTCGCAGGCTCAGTTTTTGTAAAAGGCGAGCATCCGCTGATAATTGATACAATTAAGGAAAAATTAAAAAAAGACCATTCCGGTTTAAAATTAAAATACATTCTGTTAAATGTGCCGCCTGTCGCAGGCGCGGCTTTTTGGGCGTTTAAAAATTCAGGAATTGATGAT
>JAIRQF010000042.1 GCA_031256635.1 Treponema sp.
GTATCTCCCGATCCTGCGACACTTCCAGTACCGCGCTCTCAAGAGCGGTCAGTTTCTTTAAAAGGCACGCGGACAGTTTCGCAATGTTATTTAAAAAATGCTCTTCGACAGCGCAATCCATGGTGCCTGAATACGCTTTCTTCTGCCTTAATAGATCCACAAGTTCCCGCTGGTAGTCCATGCACGCAGGAATTATTTCGCCTTTTACCATGTCAACCATCGTAAGAGCTTCGATATGAAGAGTCTTGCAGTAAGCCTCCATCATTATTTCATAGCGTGAATGTATCTCGCCCTCTGTAAACACATGATGTTTTTTAAAAAGATCAACGTACTTTTTTTCCAGATATTTGGGTAAAGAGTCAACTGTGTTTTTTAAGTTTGACAAGCCGCGTTTTTGCGCTTCTATTACCCATTCTTCGGAGTAGTTGTTTCCGTTAAAAATAATCCTCTTGTGCTCGCTGTATGTCTTTTTAACAATCGAAGCGATATCGGCTTTAAAATCTTTTGACTTTTCCAAAGTGTCCGCGAACTGGTTCAATGATTCTGCGACAATCGTATTAAGCACAATGTTCGGCCCTGAGATTGAGAAAGCGGAACCGAGCATGCGGAATTCAAACTTGTTGCCTGTAAACGCGAAAGGAGACGTGCGGTTGCGATCCGTGGAATCTTTCGGGAAGTGCGGCAGCACAGTTACGCCGATCTCCATCTCATGTTTTTCTTTTCCTTTATAACTTGCCCCTGTTTCAATTGCGTCAAGGATCTCTTTTAATTCATCGCCGATAAACATGGAGACGATCGCGGGAGGCGCTTCATTCGCGCCAAGGCGGTGATCGTTTGCCGCGCTTGCGGCGGACAGGCGCATTAAGTCCTGATACTCATCAATAGCTTTTATAACCGCGACAAGGAACAAGAGGAACTGCGCGTTATCCTGCGGGGTGTCTCCCGGTTCAAGAAGGTTCGCGCCAGTGTCTGTCCCGATTGACCAGTTGTTATGTTTGCCGCTTCCGTTTACGCCGGCGAACGGTTTTTCATGCAGCAGGCACGCCATGCCGTGTTTGTTCGCAATAGTCTTTAACAGTTCCATTGTAAGCTGATTGTGATCTGTCGCTATATTTGTGGTTGTAAAAATCGGAGCAAGTTCATGCTGCGCCGGAGCGACTTCATTGTGTTTTGTCTTTACATAAACGCCGAGTTTCCATAGTTCTTCATCAAGTTCTTTCATGAACGCGGAGACTCTCGGTTTTATACAGCCGAAATAATGATCTTCAAGTTCCTGCCCTTTCGGCGGACGCGCACCGAACAATGTTCTGCCTGTGTAAATTAGGTCAGGACGCGCGAGATACATTTCCTTATCAATAAGAAAGTACTCCTGCTCAGGGCCTACGGTTGTAATGACGCGCTTGGCTATCGTGTTGCCGAACAATTTGAGAATTCGCATGGCCTGTCTGTCAATCGCTTCCATGGAACGAAGTAGAGGCGTTTTCTTATCAAGTGATTCGCCTGAGTACGAACAGAAAGCGGTTGGAATGCACAGAGTTCTGTCTTTAATAAACGCGTAAGAAGTTATATCCCAGACGGTATAGCCTCTGGCCTCAAAAGTCGCGCGCAACCCTCCTGAGGGAAAACTTGACGCGTCAGGTTCTCCGCGGACCAATTCCTTGCCGGAAAATTCCAGAATTACTTTGCCGTTTCCTTCCGGTGAAATAAAACTGTCGTGTTTTTCCGCGGTGGTGCCTGTCATTGGCTGGAACCAGTGCGTAAAATGGGTCGCGCCTTTTTCAACAGCCCATTCCTTCATGGCGTTCGCTACGGCGTTGGCAATATCCTCCTCAAGATGAGTCCCCTGAGATATCGTCTTTTGCATGGATTTGTAAATATCCTTGGGCAGACGCGCCTGCATGACCACGTCATTAAAGACCATGCTTCCGAATAAATTTGTAATGTCTTTCATATCTGACCTCCAAAAAACAAGGCGCTGTGCCCGGCCATTAACTTTTTAACGGACAGACACAGCGCCTTTGCTGTTTCTAAGACAACTGTATACGATTTTTCATTTTTTGTCAAGCGGCATTTGTAATTTTTAAATAAAAGTTATATCATGTCCTTACATGAAGGATACAGTGTTGAATAACAAGGTAAAACTGCTCTGCAGTATATTATTAACGACACTTGGCCTGCTTTATATACAAACAGCTGTTTCGGCGCAGCAGGAGACGCCGCCTGTTTTAAGAGTGGCAATGAGCGATGATTCGCCAATCAGCGTAGGGCGTTTACTGTACGCGGCATTACAGCGCACAGGCCATCAAATGGCTATAAATGTTACAGGCATGCGCACATCAATAGCAAATGTAACCTATGGCGACGCGGCAATTTTACCAAGTCAAACCGATGGTTTTCAACTTCAATATCCTAACCTGATAAAAGTGTCTGTGCCCATTGATTATGTGGAATTTACGGCTTATATCCGCTCCGGTGATTCCCATGAGTTCTCAACATGGGCGGACCTTAAAGGATTAAGGTTCTGTTACCGCTGGCAGAATATATATGTCGCGAACCATGCCGGAAGCACGGGAGCCTCAGAATTTATTGCTGTATATGAACTTCAGGAAGTTTGGGACGCTCTGCTTAATAATGAAGCAGATGTGACAATTCTTCCGCGCGTCATCAATTTTGATTTCAGAATTCCTGCCGGGATAAAAAAAGCGAATGTTATTGACCGCATACCGTGTTACACATATGTAAACGATGAGTACGCCTATCTTGTTCCCTTGCTTGAAAACGCGTACGGAGAGCTGATAGGAAGCGGCAGTCCTGAATCCATAAGAGAATTTCATATGTCCGCAAGGGAGAACAAAGACAAACAGGTTTTACTGCATATAAGCTCATATAACGCGCAGGTTGAAAGAGAACGCATTCAGATAGAAGCTATCCAGCAAACCCTGGAATCCAATGAAAAGATCGAATACAGAAATTTAAATTTAAATTCCTATGAGCATCGCAATAACGCAAGTTTTGACGATATTTATTCGGATATGATCAGAGCGAATTATATCGCGCATGATATCGATATAATTCTAACATCCGATAACGAAGCGCTGAAGTTTGTGCTGGACAATTACTATATACTATTTTCTCGCAAGCCGGTAGTTTTCTGCGGAGTCAACAATCTTGACAGGTCAACTCTTAATAGTCTTGAAGAATATGTGACAGGTATATCCGGGGCTGTTTCTTTTGAAGAAACAGCGAGGGAAATGCTGCGTTTATACCCCGGGACAAAACGTATTTTTATTTTAAATGATTACTCGCTCTCGCGGAGTATCAATATGCGCATAATTATCGAAAAAATTATAAATGAGTTTGATCATCCCGTGGAATTTAAATTCAGCGAAGACAAACCGTTTTATGATCTCATCGAAGAAATCCGCAATTTTGGATCCGATACGCTGGTTTTAATCGGCAATTATCTTGTAGACAGCAACTTTATTCTTTACTCGGAAATTGATGTACAGAAGCATGTTTCCTCAGCGTCTGTAAATCCTGTTTTCTGCCTGACCGCGAATTATATGGGACATGGAACATTTGGCGGACTTGTTTCACCTCCGGATGTAAAGAGCCGGTTCGCCGCGTCAATGGCCGTAGAAATACTTGGCGGCAAGCGGGTTTCTGACACTCCGGTTATTTATGATTCATCGTCATTTAACCGGTGGCAGTTTGATTACAAAACAGCCAATAGATTTAAGATAAATACCAAGAATTTGCCTGCGGGCCATATCGTCGTTAACCGCGTACAGCATGTATGGGAATCAAACCCGCTTGAGTTTAACCTTACGGTAATAGTAATAGTATTAATGCTGTCAATCATCTGCGGGCTTGCGGTATTTTTAAAAATATTTGCCAAAAAGCAGGCGGAAGCTGAAAGCGCGACAATCGCGAAGTCCGCGTTTTTGGCGAACATGAGCCATGAAATACGGACGCCCATGAACGCAATCGTAGGCATGGCGTCTATCGGAATATCCGCAGATAACCTTGATCGTAAAGACTACTGCTTTAAACGGATTAATGAAGCGTCAAAACATCTGCTTGGCGTTATAAACGATATCCTTGACATGTCTAAAATCGAA
>JAIRQF010000046.1 GCA_031256635.1 Treponema sp.
CTTTTTATCTCCTGTGTTACGCGAAAGATTCGCCGCATGCAATCATATCACAGCATACGGAGCGCCTTTTGCCATAAACGCTTTAATTTTTTTGACGCTTGGAATAATTCTGCTCTCTGCGGTCAAGGATCAAAATATAATAGGTTTATACAATATGATGCGAAGAAGAGCGAAAAAAGATGACAGCTAACATAAAATACGCCAACCTTCCGGTTGTAGTTCTTGCCGGGCGTCCAAATGTAGGAAAGTCGACTTTATTTAACCGTCTTCTTCACAAAAGAAAGGCAATTACAGACCCGGCTCCCGGCGTTACGCGCGATCCAGTCGAAGCTGACTGCTTAATTAATGAAAACCCGGTCCGCCTAATAGACACAGGCGGTTTCAAGCTCGCGGAACTTGACAGCCTGGACAGACTGGTGGTAGAAAAAACCCTCGACACTATAAAAAGAGCCGATGTGATAGTTCTTCTGCTTGAAGCCGGTGAGATAACAAGCGAAGATGAAGAGCTTATCAACATACTGCGCCCGCACCGGAAAAAATTAATCACCGCCGTAAATAAAACAGAAGGCGGCAGGCGCGAAGCTGACGCGTGGAATGTACTCGCTTATGGATTTGAAAAAGTATTAATGATCTCAGCGGAACACGGCGACAACATGGGAGAGCTAAAACAGGAAATTATAACGCGTTTGGATTTTTCAAAAGTTAAAGAGGAATTGAAGGAAGAGAGTATAATCCGCATCGCGCTTTTGGGAAAACCAAATACGGGAAAATCAACATTGTCGAACCGTCTTACAGGAACCAACGCGTCCATTGTCAGCGAGATTCCCGGAACTACGCGTGACACCATCGAAGGCAGCTTCCGCTGGAAGTCGCAGGATTATATTATACTCGACACTGCCGGCATCCGCAGAAAAAACAAAGTGACAGAAAATATCGAATACTATTCCGTTAATCGCGCGATAAAAACAATCAATGACGCGGACATTGTGGTATTGATGATCGACGCGGCAGAAGGTCTTTCCGATCAGGATAAAAAAATCGCATCCCTCGCTCATGACAAGGGAAGGGGCATCATCATGGCGCTTAACAAGTGGGACACAATCGCAGAAACGCGCCCGCCGCGGGACTCTCAACAAAAAAAAGTTTTTAAAACCGCGGAAGAAAAAATCCGGTTTCAGTTCGGTCAAATGGAATACGCACCCGTTATTCCTGTCAGCGCAAAAGACGGATTCGGCGTTGATAAAATTTTAAACACCGCGGAAAAAATGTACAAACAGTTGAATACGCTAATTACGACATCTCAGCTTAATCAAGCATTTGAAAAATGGACACAGGAATATCCGCCTCCTACAGGCCCTAAAACCCGCTTTAAAATTAAATACGCAGTACAAAAATCAGCTAACCCTGTGCATTTCATCATTTTTACGTCACGGACTCATGTTGTAAGCGATTCATATATTTCCTATTTAAAAAATAAAATACGAAAAGATTTGGGATTTTCGATGATTCCAGTACTGATCGATGTGAAAAGTTCGTCTTGACATATTAAAGTTAAAAAGCGAATATATAGAATGAATCCCGGCCAAACACGCGAACATTCTGTTAATAACAGGAAGGTTTCTGTTCTGAACCTTGCAAATATGCTTACCCTTTTACGCATAGTTCTCGCTCCGGTATTTTTACTAATCTTTTTTCTGCCAAAAGAATATTCAACATGGGCAATTCCTGCTCTTTGGGTGATCTTTTTTATATCAGAAATTACCGACTATTTTGACGGTCTTGCAGCGCGCAAGCTTAATCTTACAAGCGACTTTGGCAAATTTTTCGATCCGTTCGCGGATACGCTTATACAGATAACATGCTTTCTATGTTTTTTAATCGACGGCATTTGGGGAAGCGGTATAATTCCTGCCATTCTTTTCCTGCTTGTCATCTACCGTGAGTTCGGCATTCTTTTTATCCGCAACCTGATGCTTAGAAAAGGTATAACGCTTGCGGCGAGAATGGGCGGAAAAATTAAAACAGTAATTTATATTATCGCTGTTGGCGCTGCCCTGCTTGCGGTCAGTATTGAACGGCTTGGGTTATATGAAAATCTTTTAGCGTATTTTAAAACAGGCGCGTTTGTTATATTTATTATTTCGGTCGCTGCCGCTGTTATATCTTTTATTGATTATCTTATAATTTATATCAAAGCGCAAAATAATCAGGAAAAAAAATGACAGAACAGGATTTATTAAATGGAATTAATTCACAGCAGGCAGCGGAAATATTCAGCGAGCTTTACGGCGAAAATGAAATTGATATACAGAGAAAACGCTATACATCATTAATATTAAAAATGCGCTGCGGTGAATTCCCAAAAGAGGAACTTGAGAATACCTGCGGGGGCTTGCGTGTATTCTCTTCTCCCGGTAGAACAGAACTTGCCGGTAATCATACCGATCATAACAGGGGAAAAGTGCTTGCGGCTTCCATTCAGCTTGACTGCGCCGCCATTGTACAGAAAAGAAACGACAATATTGTGTTTTTCCGTTCTACAGGCTTTCCCGATGTTAAAGTAAAATTGACTAATAAAAACGGAGAGCCGGATTTAAAGCCAAAACCGGAAGAAACAGGAACAACAGAAGCGCTTGTAAGGGGAATCGCCGCAGAGTTTCAAAGACGCGGTATCGCGGCCGGAGGATTTTCAGCTAACGCAGCATCGGCGGTGCTTCCGGGATCAGGCCTTTCATCATCTGCGGCAGCAGAAGTTCTTTTCGGCTGTATTTTTGATTCTTTATACAACGAGGGAAAACTCGCGGCTAAAGCGTCCGGCGCTTTGGAAATCGCGCAAATCGGTCAGACCGCGGAAAATGTATACTTTGGAAAACCCTGCGGGTTAATGGATCAAACCGCCTGCGCCGCAGGAGGTGCTGTAGCAATCAACTTCGCTGATACATTAAATCCTGTTGTAAAACAGATTAACCTTGATCTCGCGGCGGCGGGTTACACCTTGTGTGTTGTAAACACAGGAGGCAGCCACGCTGATTTAACCTCTGATTACGCGTCAATTCCGGTGGAGATGAAAGCAGTTGCTTCCTTCTTCGGTAAATCAGCGCTCAGGGATATTGATAAAGAAACTGTATTAAACTCCGCACATGAAATTAGAATGAAATACGGAGACAGAGCGCTTCTCCGCGCTCTTCATTTCTTTAATGAAAATGAACGGGTAGACGCAATGTCCGCCGCCCTGACGGAAATGGATAAAGCAAAATCATCTGCTGAAAAACAAAAGGCGCTGTATCAATATCTGGAATTAATAAATGAATCAGGCAATTCATCATGGGAGCTTCTGCAGAATGTATATTCACCTAACAGCCCGAAAAATCAGGGCATTACAACAGCGCTCGCGCTCACAGAAAATTTTATAAAAAAGGAAAAATTAAACGGCGCTCACAGAGTTCACGGCGGCGGTTTCGCTGGCACAATACAAGCCTACATCCCCATTGAAGCAATGGAGAACTACCGCACTTATATAGAGACAATCTTCGGTACGGACTCAGTAACGCCGCTCAGGATAAGGCCGAAGGGTGCGGTAGAGTTTTTTCTATAACAAACAGCATGAACAAAAAGCAATACAAATTCAGAAAAGAAATACGGAAAAGGATTAGCAAGCCGCCCGGAGATGTTGTAGCGGCAATATTATGGGAGAGAGACCAGGCTGTAGTTACTTGAACTATAATACAGTAAGCTGATATACTGGCAGAGAAACTTTTTGACTACCGTTTTTCGAAGCGGCATTGACGCACACCTAAAGGTGCGCTTACATTACAGATCAGGGATTACATTAATTGGTGCCTGGGCTGTTTGATTTTATTGGAAATAACACCGCTTCGCGGTGCTATTAGTTAGCCAAGATGGCTCAGTTGGCAGCGCAGTTCACTCGTAATGAACAGGTCCGGGGTTCGATTCCCCGTCTTGGCTTTTTTGGGAAATAATTACATAATAAAAACCCGCCCCCTATGTAAACATTAAATCTGTCGTCCATCACTGGATGATACCGGCTCGCTCCGCCGCCTGTTTGAAACTTTTACTCATGTTAAAATTTTATCACGACTATTTTTATTTGTAAATTTTTTATATAAAAATTACTGCCGGAGGGTTACTTCTCGGACAACCGCTTGAATTTAATATAGACAGAGAGATTGATTTTGAATTACCTGCGCTTCCTGAAGGTTCGTATACAATATTGCGCGTTGTATCAGAATAAAAAAAGTGCAATAATGGAATTGCTATGAAAAATACAGACAAATACCAAATCGGTTACTTTATGCCTCCCGAGCCGAGCATGAAGTGGGCAGCAAAAGAATACGCCGATAAAGCGCCCATCTGGTGCAGCGTGGATTTACGCGATGGAAATCAGGCGCTTATCGTTCCAATGAATCTGGAAGAAAAAATTGAATATTTTAAATTTCTTCTGGAAATAGGTTTCAAAGAAATAGAAGTAGGTTTTCCCGCCGCTTCCGAAACCGAATTTGTTTTTTTACGTACACTTATCGAAAAGAATATGATCCCTTCCGATGTAACAATTCAAGTTTTAACACAGGCGAGGTCTCACATAATCCAAAAAACATTCGATTCTCTTGCAGGGATAAAGAACGCTGTCGTGCATTTGTATAACTCCACATCTGTCGCTCAGCGCGAGCAGGTTTTTAAAATGACGCAGGAAGAAATAATCGAAGTCGCTAAGGAAGGCGCAAACCTGTTCAATGAATATGCGACAAAAATGCCCGATACCAAATTCCGGTTTGAATATTCTCCAGAAAGTTTTACAGGAACGGAAATTGATTTTGCGCTGAAAATCTGCAACGAGGTTATTGATATTTGGAAACCGTTGGTAGAGCGGAAAGTTATCATCAATCTTCCGGCGACGGTACAGATGTCGATGCCTCACGTTTACGCAAGTCAGGTTGAATACATGAGCTGCAATTTACACGATCGCGAAAATATAATTTTATCTTTGCATCCGCACAACGACAGGGGAACAGCGGTCGCAGATGCTGAGCTTGGATTGCTTGCGGGAGCGGACAGAATCGAAGGTACGCTTTTCGGTAACGGAGAGCGTACAGGAAATGTTGATATTGTAACGCTCGCGATGAATTTGTTTTCGCACGGCGTTAATCCCAACCTCGATTTTTCCAACATGATGTATGTCGTAAAGAATTACGAAAAATATACAGACCTGCCTGTTCATCCGCGCCAGCCCTACGGCGGACAGCTTGTATTTGCGGCATTCTCCGGCTCTCATCAGGACGCGATAGCGAAGGGAATGAAATGGCGCGAAACAAACAAGGATAGCAAATGGACTGTTCCCTATCTGCTTATCGATCCGCGCGACATTGGGCGCGATTACGAAGCCGATGTTATCAGAATTAACAGCCAATCAGGAAAAGGCGGAATCGCCTATATACTCGAAAAGAACTTTGGCTATGAGCTCCCTGCGAAAATGCGCGAAGAAGTCGGCTATTTTATTAAAGATATTTCCGACCGTCAGCAAAAAGAACTTGTCCCGGAAGCTGTCTTCAGCGAATTTGAAAAAGAATACATCAACCGTGAATCACCGTTTAAAATTGAAGATGTCATCTTTAAAAAAATGTCCGCAGGTCAGCCGGGAGAAGGATTTTCCGCGGTTGTTTTTGTTATCATTTCCGGAAAGAGATATTCTCTGAACGCGAACGGAAACGGACGTCTTGATGCCGTGAGTAATGCTTTAAAAACGAGCCCATACAAATTTGATTATACATTCGTTACATATTCAGAGCACGCGCTCTCAAGCGATTCAACGTCGCTCGCCGCGGCGTACGTCGCAATCGCGGACAGTAAGGGAAAAAACTTCTGGGGCGTAGGAACCCACGAGGACATTATCTTTGCTTCGATTAAAGCGCTTGTAAGCGCATTGAACAGGCAGAATAGTATTAAATAGATTTTTTAATGAGGAGCAATTTATGAAAGCAGAGAAACCTATGACAATGACGCAAAAAATATTAGCCGCTCATGCAAGGTTATCCTCTGTAAAACCAGGTGATCTTATCATGGCTAAGCTAGATTTGGTTTTAGGCAACGACATTACATCTCCAGTTGCAATTAATGAATTTGAAAAAGCCGGTTTTAAAAATGTTTTTGATAAAAGCAAAGTCGCAATGGTCATGGATCATTTTACGCCAAACAAAGACATTAAAGCCGCTGAACAATGCAAACAGTGCAGAACTTTCGCGAAACGCTTTGACATAGAAAACTTTTTCGATGTCGGCAGCATGGGCATAGAGCATAGCCTGCTTCCCGAAAAAGGACTTGTCGCGGCAGGCGATTGCGTTATCGGCGCGGACTCCCACACATGCACTTACGGCGCACTGGGCGCGTTCTCTACAGGCGTCGGCAGCACGGACATGGCGGCAGGCATGGCCTCCGGGCAGACGTGGTTCAAGGTTCCCGAAGCGATCAAATTTAACGTTGAAGGAAAACTTTCCAAGTATGTAAGCGGCAAAGACGTAATTCTTCACATCATAGGGATGATCGGCGTAGAAGGCGCAAGGTATCAGTCGATGGAATTTACAGGAAGCGGAATAAAAAACTTGAGCATGGACGACCGCTTCTGTATGGCAAACATGGCAATAGAAGCCGGCGCGAAAAATGGAATTTTCCCCGTGGATGCGCAAACAATCAAATACATGAAAGAAAGAGTGCGCCACCCGTATACAGTTTACGAAGCTGACAAAGACGCGGTTTACGCGCGGACAATTCAAATCGATCTTGGCGCGATAAAACCAACAGTCGCGTTTCCGCATCTGCCTGAAAACACGCGAACAATAGACGAATGTAAAGACATCACGATCGATCAAGTCGTTATAGGCTCTTGTACAAACGGAAGACTTTCCGATATGAAAACTGCCGCCGAGATTTTAAAAGGGAAAAAGGTTCACAAAAATATCCGCGCTATAATCATCCCTGCGACACAGGAAATTTACAAAGCATGCATCAAATACGGCTACACCAATATCTTTATCGACGCAGGCTGCGCGGTTTCAACGCCGACATGCGGCCCTTGCCTCGGCGGACACATGGGCATCCTTGCTGAAGGAGAGCGCTGTGTCGCGACCACCAACCGTAACTTTGTCGGCAGAATGGGTCATGTAAAATCAGAAGTTTATTTGGCAGGACCTGCGGTTGCCGCATTTTCCGCGATTGCGGGGAAGATCGCGGGACCTGGAAAATAATTAAGTCAAATAAGGAGCAAATTATGCAAGCAAAAGGAACTGTTCACCGCTACGGCGACAATGTTGACACCGACGTAATAATCCCCGCAAGGTATTTAAACACGACAAATCATAAGGAACTTGCGGCGCATTGTATGGAAGATATTGACGCTGACTTTGTAAAGAAAGCGAAAAAAGGCGACATTATGGTTGCCGGTTCCAACTTTGGGTGCGGCTCTTCGCGCGAACACGCTCCTATCGTTATAAAAGAATCAGGCATTTCATGCGTGATAGCGAAATCTTTCGCGCGGATTTTTTACCGCAACGCGATCAATATAGGGCTTCCGATCCTTGAGTGCGAAGAGGCGAGCGAGAAAATCGGCGCAGGAGATGAAGTTGAAATAAACTTTGATACAGGGGTTATAACAAATATAACTAAATCCGAATCGTTTCAAGCGGCTGCGTTTCCTGAGTTTATAAAAAATATAATCGCGTCCGGCGGATTGCTTAACTCGATTCAAAAGGATACCGCAAAATGAATATAAAACTCGCTGTTATCCCTGGTGACGGAATAGGCCCTGAAGTTACGGAACAAGCGCAAAAAATTTTAGATAAAATCGCCGGCGTTTACAATCATAAGTTTGAATACAAAACTCTTTTGGCAGGCGGAGCTGCGATTGATGCTGTAAACAACTGCCTTCCCGATGAAACAATTGCCGTGTGTAAAGCGAGCGATGCCGTTCTTCTCGGCGCAGTCGGCGGTTGGAAATGGGATACGCTTCCCGGTGATAAACGCCCTGAGATGGCACTGCTTGGGCTTCGCAAAGAACTTGGTCTTTTCGCCAACATCCGCCCTGCTTTGTTGTTCGATGAACTTGCAGACGCATGTCCCCTTAAAAGAGAAATTATTTCAAGCGGCGCGAACGGCAAGGTTGAGCTTGATATTGTTGTTATCCGCGAGTTGACAGGCGGCATTTATTTCGGTGAAAAAGGTTTTAAAGATACGCCGCTCGGCAAAGCCGCTTACGATGTCGAACTGTATGCCGAAGAAGAAGTGCGCCGCATCGCTGTTGTCGCTTTTGACATGGCAATGAAACGTAATAAAAAGGTAACAAGCGTAGATAAGGCAAATGTGCTGGAAAGTTCAAGACTGTGGCGGCAGGTCGTTGCTGAAACCGCAAAGAATTATCCCGAAGTAAAATTGGAAAATCTCTACATTGATAACGCGGCAATGCAGCTTGTGCGAAATCCTCGTCAGTTTGATGTCATCGTAACGAGCAATATGTTCGGCGATATTTTATCGGACGAGGCAAGCATGATCACGGGTTCCATCGGTATGCTGCCTTCCGCAAGTTTAAAAAACGGCAATTTTGGAATGTACGAGCCTGTTCACGGTTCCGCTCCCGACATCGCGGGGCAGGATAAGGCAAACCCAATGGCTGCGATTTTATCCGCCGCGATGATGCTTCGTTATACCTTTGCTCTTTCCAAGGAAGCTGAAGCTATTGAACGTGCCGTTAAAGCAGTGCTTGCAAAGAGTTATCGCACAGGCGATATTTATTCAGAGGGCAAGACCTTGATCGGCACAAAGGAAGCAGGCGATTTAATTGCAGGCGAGATACGATAAATTTTCAATTTTTGTCTTGACATAATTTATAAAATTTGTTAGATTACCATTATCATTTTAGGAGAAAATTTTGAACAGGTTTAGCTTTAACAGCGTACTCGTCATTATTAACGTCGTCATTATTGATGGCGGTTTGGCTATGCGCTGACAAAGGATAAGAGTTTTGAGAATACTCTAACCCGCAGCGCAGGCTGCGGGTTTTTTATTGTACCTGACATTAAAACGTCAGGTACAATCGCGATATACGACATTGAAACATCGTATATCGCAGCGGTTTTACATTTCGCCTGACGGCGAAACGTCGTAAACCGCCATATCTTGATGAAGTTTATGTAAAGGAGAAGACCATGCTTCTGACAGGAGCGCAGATTTTAATTGAAGAACTTGTCCGCAATAATGTAGACACAATTTTCGGATATCCGGGCGGTGCGGTGCTGGATATCTACGACGAACTATTTAAAAACGAAGCGCGGCTTCGTCACGTTATCTCCGCGCATGAGCAGGGAGCGGCTCACGCGGCGGACGGTTACGCAAGGGTAACAGGTAAGGCAGGCGTTGTGATTGCGACAAGCGGTCCCGGCGCGGCAAATCTTGTTAC
>JAIRQF010000051.1 GCA_031256635.1 Treponema sp.
ACCGAACGAGCGCAGTCACCGAAGGGGTTCATACCCCGCGGCTTGCCGCGGAAAGCCTAACCACTTGTAAGTGGTTAGGCGGGTGCAGGGCTTGCCCTGCGGTATGATACCCTTCATTCTTTATGTACCTTGTTATTACATTCTCGTCCCCATGTTCTCCTACTGTCCCTACGTAATAACCTCTTGTCCAAAATTCTCCACCTCACAAACTTTTCTTCACTTCAGGACACAGTTCAAATATTTTCTTCGCTGTTATGCTTTTTATCGTTTACACTATTTTTGACGGACTGTACGTAGGCACTGACTGAACCAGAAAGTGCACATGATCCTTTTCTGCGCCTATTTCCAAAAATCTTATTTCATACCTTGCTTCTATGCCTGCGCAGACATCTTTCAGAGCTTTGTCAACTTCTGTTGTTATTACCGTTCTGCGATATTTCGCAGGGCATACTATATGATAAATTATTATATTCGTATTATGTTCTTTACGGATGAGCTTGCTCATCCTACCACTATATCATACTGCCTACAACCGCAGCAGAGCTGCGGGGTATTAAACCGTATCGGCTTCGCCTAATAAAACAGACAACAAATTCTCTGAAAAAGAAAATTATTATCAAACACCGCCATTTTAATTTAAAACAATACCAGAAGGCATATTCATTTCACTTGGCGATATACCGGATGATATAACATCAATAAATATAGATATTTACAATTGGGGCGACAGGGTTTATACATTTCAAAATGGCGATTATCCTATCCGCCGTGATATGATCAGTTCATCAAAGGCGCATATCGAAGGTGAAAGTTTAGATTATATAAAACAAACAAAAAGTATTATTTTTCCTTTCGTAAAATCCGGAGAAAAATATAATGTAATAGTAATTTATTTAAAACAGGTGTTGATTGCGTTTCTACCGTATTTAGCCAGATAATAGCGGAGAGAAGAGCCGAAATTTACATCTAACGTAGAATTCAGTGATAACACACACTCATTTTCTTTTTATATGTTTAATGACGAAAATACATCAGTATATGGCGGTATTTCTACAGAGCATAATACAAGAGTTATATCATGGGATTTTGAACCTTTAATAACCAACAAATTAAAAGTTCAAGAGAAATTGTAAAAACAAAAGAACCTGAAAGAGAAAACTATAAAAGCGGAGAATATACGGCATTTATAGAGTTTTCCATTAACATAATTTATGATAAAATAGAATGGTAAAACTATTTTATTAAATCACCGGGATTCAATTATTTCGTTAACTAATTAATAAGAAATGAATGTTGAGTAAATTAAGGAAGGAGTTTAGAACCCCTGATATATCTATATTTACAGAAAGGAGTAAATAAAATGAAAATTTCAACGGCAATATCTAATGATTTTTGTCCGCAAACACTTTTTCTTTTCGGCACTTACAAAGAGGACAACACTCCAAATTTTGGACTTTTTTGCTGGTTTAGCTATTATTGGGATGGTGATGGATTGGGTATAATGGCCTGTATTGGAGAAAATAAACTAACAAAAGATCGGATACGGGAAAACAAAGTTTTTTCGGCTAATCTTGTTACTGAAGAAATATTACCAATAGCAGATTATTTTGGCATTAAAAAAGGGTACAGCAATGAAAAAATGAATATTGAATTTGAAACAGAAAAAGGACACGTTCTTGATGTCCCTGTTTTTTCAAAAAGTCCGATTGTTTATGAATTGGAAGTCAGCCAATCAATAATTTTTGGCGATTCTGAAGTTTTTTTATGTAAAATAAGGAATGTATTAGCTGATGATTTTTTATGTGATAAAACAATAAGCAAGGAAAAACGTATAAAAACAATTCGACCTGTACATACTACCTGCCAAACATATTTTTCATGGGATGGAAATGAGATTTGCGGTTGGGGAAAAGCAGGAAATAAATAAAAAAAGTTATGATCCTCATTTACGATCCTGAAAACGAGAGTATTTAGAAAATATAAGTCTTGCATTTTCAGCAATAATAATATAAAATCGAAAGTGAAACGAAAGTAATTCGAAAGGATAATGATAAATGAGCGCTGAGCTTAATGAGCGGGAACGAATAATAATTGACCGTCTGTCCGCTGACGGCTCTATCTCTGTAGGGTCGCTTGCGCGCGATTTGGGGCTTTCAGAAGTCACAATAAGGGGAGACCTTCGCGAGCTTGAGGACAAGGGTTGGATCAACAGAAAAAGAGGCGGCGCAACGGCGTCAATTCACAAGGTCATCCTTGAGCGGCAGCGTCTTTTTCCCGAGCGAAAGAACGCAATAGCGCGCGCTGCGGCGAAACTTGTTAAAGACGGCGATGTAATCATGATCGAGGCCGGAACCACAACCGCTCTTATTGCCCGCTATCTTTCGGATAAACAGGATATCCATATTGTCACAAACTCAACCCTTGTCTTTTCCTACGCGAGAATGTATCCGAATTTGCAGATAACAATGACGGGCGGTGAGTTCCACCGTTCAACGGAATCGATGGTAGGGCCGATAACCCTTGAGACAATTGAGCGGGTTAACGTCCGGTTCGCGTTTGTAGGCACTGACGGCTTTTCAATTGAAAGAGGAATGACAACTCACCTTATTGAAGGAGCGGAAATTGTTAAAGCGATGAAAACCCGCGCGCAGACTACTGTTCTTGTAGCGGATTCAAGCAAGTACGGAAGGTTTGGTTTTATTAACGTACTGCCGTTATCTGCAATGGATTTGATTCTTACGGACAGCGATTTGGAAGAAAAGACAGAATCGGAATTAAACGAAGAGGGAATAAATATAAAAAGAATATAACAGGAGAAAATATGGCGCATATATTGATAATGCCCAGGCAGGGGAATACGGTAGAATCATGCATCATTGTTGACTGGAAGGTAAAAGAGGGAGACAGCGTAACAGAAGAAACAGCCGTCTGCGAAGTAGAGACCGATAAAGCTGCGTTTGAAATTCCCGCCGGAAAAACAGGAACAGTACTGAAGATTCTTTTTGAATCAGGCGATGATGTGCCTGTTCTCTCCCCTATCGCAGTAATAGGCGCAGCTGGTGAAAACTGGCAGGCTGCTTTGGACAAGGCAGCTCCGGAAGAAGCCCCGATCAAAGTACAAAAGAAAGAAGAAAAAAAGGATGAAGTCTCTGAAAACAAAGGAATTCCAGCTCCTGATCCCGCATTACATGTTTCTCATTCCGCGTTAAACACAGCACATTCTCACGCTTCTCCCAGAGCGCGCAATCTGGCTGAAAAAGAAGTTCTGCCGCTTGATACAATACATGGCACAGGCCCTGAAGGGAGAATAATAGAGCGCGATGTGTCAGCCGCACTGGAAAAACGTCCTGCGCTGACGTTAGCCGCAAAGGCTGCTGTCCGTCAGCATGGTACAGGATTCGCAGGCCGGATAACCTCTGACGATATAACCTCTACCCTCCCCTCTTCTCATTCCTTATTATCAAATGAAGATAAATATACCGAAACACCGGTTAAGGGAATACGCAGGATAATATCCGATAAAATGTCAGAGTCCCTGTCCGGTACCGCGCAATTTACACTTAACGCGTGCGCGCCTGTATCAAGGCTTCAGGATATACGCTCCAGAATGAAGACATCTCAATTTCTGCCCGATAACATCAGGTCATCTAAAATAACAGTTAATGATTTAATCATTTACGCGGTTTCAAGGGTTCTCCCCCTTTTTTCATTTATGAACGCGCATAAAACAGGAGATACAATAAAAACTTTTGAAAATGTTCATATGGGAGTCGCAGTCGATACTCCGCGCGGTCTTATGGTTCCCGTTATTCGTAACGCGAACCTTATGTCTCTGTATCAAATTTCATCTGAAACAAAACGCCTTGCCTCTTCCTGTCAGGGAGGAAGCGTCAAACCGCAGGAGCTTACAGGCTCTACTTTTACGGTTACCAATCTTGGCGCATTCGGGATTACAGGCTTTACTCCCATTCTAAATATTCCCGAAGTTGCTATTCTTGGCGTTTGCGGAATTGAATTAAAGCCTGCCGCGTCAGAACCACGCGGGGAAGGTGGTTACAGCTTTGCGCCTCACATCGGTTTTAGCCTGACAATTAATCATCAGGCTGTAGACGGCGCTCCCGCCGCGCGTTTTTTAAAAGCGTTATGCGAAGCGGTAGAAAATATCGATTTGCTTTTATCCGAAGGAAGTTTCCATGTTTGATGTAATAATTATTGGCGGAGGCCCCGCAGGCTATCTTGCGGCGGAAAGACTTGGTCAAGAGAAGAAAAAAGTTCTTTTAATTGAACAGCAGCATATGGGCGGAACATGCCTTAATATCGGCTGCATTCCAACAAAGACGCTTCTTAACTCGGCAAAACAATATGTTCACGCAAAGGAAGCGCACAAGTTCGGAATTAATATTAAAGACGCTTCTTTCGACTGGAAAGCGGTTCAAAACTGGAAAAACGAAGTTGTAACAAAGCTGAGAAGCGGCGTTGAAGGGCAGATGAAACGTTTCGGCGTCGAAGTTGTAAACGGAATCGCAGTTATTGTCCTGCCGCCTTCGGGAGAAAGACCGGCGAAGGTAAAGTCAGTTTCACCTAACGGAGGGGAAACCGCGTATGAAGGAAAAGCCATTCTTGTTTGCGCAGGATCAACTCCTGTAATTCCTCCGGTTCCCGGCGCTAAAGGTAATCCCCTTGTAGTTGACTCCTCCGCCCTGCTGTCAATAGAAGCCGTTCCAAAGAATCTCGCGATAATCGGAGGCGGCGTAATCGGTATTGAATTCGCAGGGCTTTATTCCTCTCTGGGAAGCAAAGTTACCGTTATCGAAATGATGGACGAGATAATTCCCTTTATGGATAAGGAACTCTCCCCCATTCTCCGTAAGGCAATGAAGGGAGTCGATTTTAAACTTGGCTGCAAGGTTGAAAAAACAGAAGGCTCTTCTGTCCATTTTATTACAAAGGACGGCAAACAGGAAATATTATCCTCCGATTTAATTTTAATGGCCGCGGGAAGGCGGCCTGTAATTGATACATGGGGAGCGGGCGCATCAGGAATCAGCATACACAGAAGCGCAGTTGATGTTGATGATTTTATGCGCACAAATATTCCCGGAATCTGGGCGGCAGGAGATGTAACAGGAAAAAGCCTTCTTGCCCACTGCGCGTACAGGATGGGAGAAGTTGCCGCCGAAGATATCATTGCCGTCCTTGACGGCAAGGCAAAAATAAATTCACATAACAGAATGCGTTACGATGCTATTCCGTGGGCCGTATACGGCATTACAGAAGCCGCGGGTGTCGGCATAACAGAACAGGAAGCTGACGCCAAAGGGAAAAAAATCCTCAAAGCAAGCCTTCCATCAAAAATGTCAGGACGTTTTATCGCGGAAAATACATTCATTTCTCATGGAGCGGTTAAAGTAATCGCAGACGCGAAGAACAGACGAATCCTCGGCATACATGCCGTCGGCAGCTATTCGCCTGAGTTTATCTGGGGAGGAGCGGCTCTCATAGAACATGAGTTTCGCGTAGAAGATGTTAAGCAATTAATTTTCCCGCACCCTACTGTCAGCGAGCTTATCAGCGACGCGGTATGGGAAATATGAAGGAGTAATATATGCCAAAATCAATCGTAGTTGATCCAAAGGAAGTACGCAAAAGCCAAATCCTGAAAATCAGGGACATACCCGTTAATCAGTACAAAAGCGATTTAAAAAAAGAAGCTGAAACCTACGGAAAAGAACGCCTCGTGCAAATCTGGTACGACATGGCGGTAATCCGTGAATTTGAGACAATGCTTAACACATTTAAAACTCAAGGCGTGTGGAACAGCATTGAATATAATCACAAAGGGCCGGCTCATCTTTCAATGGGACAGGAAGCGTCCGCTGTCGGGCAGTGCGTTAACCTGACAACAGATGACTATATTTTCGGAAGCCACAGAAGCCACGGCGAGATAATCGCAAAGTGTTTCTCGGCATTATGGCAGCTGACACAAAACAAAGAAGCTGAAAAAAGACTTGAGAGTATAATGAAAAATTACCTTGAAGGCGAGACCTTAAGTATCGCTGAAAAGATTCCATACAAAAACCTGCGCGGTCTTGGCGAGAACTTTATCCTTTACGGGACGTTAGCGGAAATATTCGCGCGTAAAGCCGGTATTAACAGGGGTCTTGGCGGCTCAATGCACGCGTTCTTTACTCCTTTCGGTTCAATGCCCAATAACGCGATTGTCGGCGGCTCGGCGGATATCGCCGCAGGAAGCGCGCTTTATAAGAGAATTAATAAAAAGCCGGGGATTGTTATCGCCAACATCGGAGATGCGTCAATGGGATGCGGCCCTGTGTGGGAAGCGATGATGTTATCCGCCATGGATCAATACAGGACTTTATGGCCTAGAGACTCGGAACAAAGAAAGGGAACTGTATGTAACGGAGCTCCTCCTATCCTATTTAACTTCTTTAACAATTTTTACGGAATGGGAGGACAGACATCAGGGGAGACAATGGGTTACGGTATCATGGCGCGTGTCGGCGCGGGCGTTAATCCTGAGAATATGCACTCAGAGCGCGTTGACGGCTACAATCCGCTTGCCGTTGCGGAAGCGGTAAAGCGCAAAAAGGAAATTCTCCTTGAAGGAAAAGGTCCGGTTCTTCTCGATACCCTTACTTATAGAATATCAGGCCACTCCCCTTCTGACGCTTCAAGCTACAGAACGCCAGAAGAGATAAAACTATGGCAGGAAAATGATTCAATCGAAGAATACGGCGCGTACTTAATCGAAAACAATGCCGTAAAAAAGAGCGAACTTGACGCATTACGTGAAAGCATAAAGGCAAAACTTTTAGAAGTTGTAAAACTTGCGGTTAATGACGAAATCTCTCCAAGGCTTACAGGAGCGTTTATTGAGTCTGTAATGTTTTCAAACCAAAATATTGAAAAGTTTGACGACAGGCAGCCGGAACTTTTACAGAACATACAGGAAAATCCAAGAGTTAAAGCGCTCGCGGGAAAAGCGCGTTATGGTTTTGACGCTGAAGGAAAACCTGTACCCAAAAATAAAGCCTTCCAGTACCGCGACGCGCTATTCGAGGCAATGGTCTACCGCTTTGCTATAGACCCGACAATGGCGGCATGGGGAGAAGAAAACCGCGACTGGGGAGGAGCGTTCGCAGTTTACCGCGGGCTTACAGAGCTGCTTCCGTATAACCGCCTGTTTAACAGTCCGATATCGGAAGGCGCGATTGTCGGCTCAGGCGCCGGTTACGCGCTTTCGGGAGGAAGAGCTGTTGTGGAGTTGATGTACTGCGACTTTATGGGGCGCGCGGGGGATGAAATATTCAATCAGGCGTCAAAGTGGCAGTCCATGTCCGCCGGTCTTTTAAAAATGCCGCTTGTCATCCGTGTTTCTGTCGGTAATAAATACGGCGCTCAGCACAGTCAGGACTGGTCGGCAATTACAGCTCACATACCGGGGCTTAAGTCCTACTTCCCCGCTACTCCTTACGACGCCAAGGGAATGTTAAACCTTGCCCTGCGCGGAAGCGATCCCGTAATTTTCTTTGAAAGCCAGCTTCTTTATGACATCAGTGAACAGTTTGAGAAAAACGGAGTTCCCGAAGGGTACTATGAAATACCCGAGGGCGAACCTGTTATCCGCAAACTGGGAAGTGATTTAACAATCGCAACAATCGGTGCGACATTATATCCTGTTATGGTGGCGGCAGAAAAACTGGAAAAACAATTCAATCTTTCTGCGGAAGTTATTGATATCCGCTTTATAAATCCATTGAATTACGAAAAAATCATTGAATCCGTGAGAAAAACAGGAAAACTTCTTCTTGCAAGCGACGCGTGCGAACGCGGATCATTCCTTCATACAGTTGCAAGTAACGTGCAGACTCTTGCTTTTGATTATCTTGACGCTCCTGTCGCGGTAACAGGAAGCCGGAACTGGATCACGCCAGCCGCTGAAATGGAGCATCTTTATTTTCCGCAGATTGACTGGATTATTGACACAATACACGAACGTATCCTGCCTCTTAGCGGTTACAATTCCGTTACTGTGCAAACCACAGGAGAAATATTAAGAAAGAACCGGCTTGGCGTTTAGTTCTTTAAATAATGATTCAGTTTTTCCAGAATCTCATCAATATTTATCGGCTTTCCGATGTGATCGTTCATTCCGCTTTGCAGGCACTTTTTAATATCTTCGCTGAAAACATTCGCGGTCATGGCGATAATCGGAATTGTTTTCGCATTGGGAGTATTCAGATTCCTGATTTGTCTCGTTGCGGTTAGACCGTCCATAAGGGGCATTTGTAAATCCATCAGTATCAAATCAAATTTTTCATGATTATTACTGAATGTATTAACAGCCGCAAGTCCGTTTTCAGCGATATCAATTTCAATCTCTGTCTTTTCCAGCAGGGCAATCACAACCTCCCTGTTTATCTCCATATCTTCAACAAGGAGAATTCGATATCCCTTAAAATTATCATTGGGGACATTAATCTCTTCTGCTTTTTGATATTCAGTATCCTTCTTCTTATCCTCTCCCTTTTTAAGCGAAACAATAAAACCAAAGGTCGCGCCTTTCCCGATTTCGGATCTTACCCATACTCTGCCGCCCATCATTTCCACTATATTTTTACAAATTGAAAGTCCGAGTCCTGTTCCGCCGTATTTGCGCGTCATGTCAGCGTCAGCCTGCTGGAATGATTTGAATAATTTTTCCTGCTGTTCAGGACTTATGCCGATTCCTGAATCGCTGACAGTAATTTCTATTGTGACATTTTCGCTGTCCTCATGTAACAAAGACGCGTTAAGGCGGATAGAGCCTTTTTTGTCCGTGAATTTATACGCGTTACCAAGCAGATTAGTGATAACCTGCGCAAGGCGCTGATCGTCTCCTGTCAGGATTTTCGGAATTGCTTTATCAATGAATACGGTAAGTTTTTGATTTTTTTCTTCAATCCGCATATTTACAACATTTATTGTCTGCGAAATCATTTTTTCAAATTCAAAAGCTGTGTTTGAAAGTTCAAATTTATTCGCTTCTATTTTTGACATATCAAGAATATCATTAATAACGCCCAGAAGATGTTTTGACGCCTCATCAATTTTTGAAAGACAATAATCTTTACGCGTAATATCGCCTGAATTTTTTCCTATTGCGGACATGCCTATTATCGCGTTCATCGGAGTGCGCATTTCATGGCTCATATTGGCAAGGAAGACGCTCTTATATCTGCTCTCCATAACTGATTTTCTTCTTGCCTTGTCAAGACGGATGAGCATGAATATCAGAGCCGCTGCAAACAATGTGCCAAGAAAAACGAGGCCGACAGCCATTTTTATGACATCGTAATAGAACGGAAATTTTGGCGTAACGGTTCCTAGATACCATCCGTTTGACAGTTTTTTAAAAAAGCAAATTGATTCCTGATCATCAAAACTGATCATTGTACGCTCAATTATATCCTCCCCGTTTTCAAGTTCATTCCTGTAAATGGAAAAGGAGAGCCGCGGATCGCCTACAGTCATTCCGATAAATAAATCATACGGGTGAGCAAGTACAGTTAAATCCTGACTTAATAAAATCCCGTAACCTCCCTGCGCAAGCGATGAATCGACTATATATTTTCCAATCTCGCTGATTTGAACATCAAGACATATAATGCCTGCGAATAATCCCTGCGTATCATAAATACAGCGCGCGTATGTAAAAATAACCTCTCCTGTTATGATATCGGTATAGGGATATGATTCGCCTATTTCGCCACGCGATGCAATTGCGGCTTTATACCACGGACGTTCAAACGGAACAAAACCATTTACCGCGTGCCACCCCATTCCGTTTACACATACAGGCCCTGTTCCGTCCTGCAATGTTTCAAAATAACCGTAAAAACCCTTATAGCGCGAAAAACTGAATTCAGATTTTTTATTCAGATAGAAAGACTGTTTATTGAATATTTGCTGTATTCTTTCGCTTGAATCTCCGTTTGCAATCATATCCTGCACAGTTTCGGAAAATATTCCCAGCGCGGTTGAAGGTTCCATTAAATCCGCTTCTATTTTCATACGCTCAAAACTGACTATGTTATCGGCGCGGCTGACCATATATTTGTGCACAATTTTACCTGTGATAAGATAACTGAAAAGAATCATCGGTATAAATACCAGTGCCGTAAATATCAATTCTGCGTAAATCGGTTTCCATCCAAAACGGAAAAAAGAGGTTAATTTTTGCATTTTAACAACGTCTCCACTGACTAATATAATCAGGGAAATGTTATGGGACGAGTATTATTTATAAATAATTGGTTTAAAATTACAAAAATATAAACTATCTAAGCAATTAAAGAAAGCCAAATCCATGGAATAAAAATCGCCGGTAATAAATTCGCCACTTTTATTTCTTTTATTTCCAGAAAATTAAAACCTATCCCTGCTATGATTAAACTGCCGGCGGCTGACATTTCCCTGATAATATCTTCTGTCAGGTATACGCTGACTATCTGAGAGGCGAGCACTATGGCGCCCTGATAAATAAAGACGCAAACAGCTGAAAAAGCAACTCCGATTCCCATGGAGGCGCTGAATACAAGCGACATAAAACCATCAAGTATTGATTTTGCGAACAGTATTTCGTGATTTCCCTGAAGACCGCTCTGTATTGAACCTACAATAGCCATTGAGCCTGTGCAGAAAAGAATGCTTGCGGCGACAAAGCCTTTGGAAAAACTGTGTTCATCGGATTTATTACCTTTTACATTCATTCCGAGTTTCTTTTCCGCCCATAATCCCAATCGTTTCATCCACTTGTCTATGTCAATTATTTCACCCAAAACAGCTCCTGTTAGTATGCTCATTATAAGAAGAGGCATATTCTGATTAACCATCGCTCCCTTTATTCCCACAAAAATTACCGCAAGACCGCTTGCTTTTTTTATATGATCTTCAAAACGAACAGGGATTTTTTTAACAAGAAAGAAACCAATCAGGGAACAAACGATTATTACAAGAGCATTTACGATAGGTCCCAACATGTCTGAATTATAGATAATTATTACTGTATCATTCAAGCTGATTTTATGATAAACTTAATTTGTTTAAGAGGGGCATCCGAATACAGGAGAAAAACATGGGAGTTCAATATAAATGCGATAATTGCGGAAAACGTCTGAAATCTGTTTGGAAAGAATGCCCTGATTGCAGGCAGCCTGTACAGCAAAGAATCCCCATGACTATCGGGACTATCGGACATGTCGGCCACGGAAAGACTGCTCTTACATCGGCAATAACAAATTACTGTGAAAATAAATTCGGGGATGGAATATGGAGCGATGACGGGAACGATATTGCCCCTGATATCCGCCATCTTGAATACCGTTCCTCGAAACGGATATATACCCATGTCGATTACCGCGATCACGGCGAATATGTCAGGCACATGATAAAGGGAAAAGACAGAATGGACGGCGCAATTCTTGTTGTGTCAGCGCGGGATGCTGTTATGCCTCAAACGATCGAGCATGTCATGCTCGTAGGGAAAACAGGAACAAGCAGCTTAATCGTCTTCCTTAACAAGATCGATCTCCTTGACTATCCAGGGCAGGCAGATCTTGTGGAAAAAGAAATCCGCGAAATATTGAACTCAGGTGGATATGATGACAATAATATCCCTTTCATTCGCGGCAGCGCGCTAAAAGCGGTGAAAGATTTGCGTGACAAAAAAGAAACAAAAGACGCCTCATGTATCGAAAAACTTTTAAACGCCATGGATAATTTTTTCTGCGATCCGTGCGGCAAAACAGATGATCTTGATGCCATGAATATTGACGATGTTTTTGATATTGAAAAACATGAAAACGCTCCGCAAAAAAAATTCAAAGCGATAATATATTGTTTATCCAAAAACGAAAATGGCCGCCAGTACCCGGTAAAAAACGGCGAGCGTCTTGATTTTTATTTTGATAAAAGCGCTGTTTCATGCACAGTTAACATGTTAAATGAAAATAACATTGAAATCCATCCAGGTACATATGCGCAGATAATTTGCTCTTTGGAAAATCCGGCTATAATAAAACCGTATCTTCCTTTTTCAATCCGGGATGATTCCAAAACAATAGCCTTCGGACAGGTATTGGCGGAAAAATAGTATCCTGATTTCCTTAACTTTTTTCCAAATATTCGGCTTTGAAGAAATTCAGGTTTGGAGGGAACCACGCGGGATCCATCGCGGTTCCGTTAGAAAGTTCAAAATCATCGTATATACCGCTTCTAAACTGATCTTCATTATCAATAACAAGATCATATTCAATACCCAATTTGGAATAAACATTTCCTTTTTCATATTCAACCGTTATATTTTTAATATCATCATCATTAAGATATTTTTTAATAAAAATATAATAATGATTCAATGTACCGGAAGGCTCTTTTTCCGCCAAAGGCTCACTCAAATTTGACATTAAAATATTACCGTTTTCTTCCAGATAAATTAAATTAAAACCGCTGTCAGAACCGCCTGTTTCTTCCGCTTCTTCATTAAGGTAAACAGAAATATTAACATTCTCTCTTTTAAGAGATATTTCATAACCGCCGATTTGAACATTGCCTTTATTAAATTCAAAACTTTGTATTTGATAATCTCCCATGTATTGAACCGGTATACAGAAAAAATCACCTTTTTCATTATTTAGCATAAAAATTGATAATGTGTTTTTTAATGTAAAATTATACCGGCTCTCATGCTGCGTATCCCGCGCGGTTGCGCAATTCAGGATAATAATCATTACAGGCAAACATAAAAGGATTTTCAGGTTATTGAGCATTTTCGCCGGTTTATTCTTTTTGTTTTCTGCGGGCGAGCGCTTTTTCTTTGTCCCATTTTTCATAAGCTTTTTCCGCTTTGGCGGCAATATCCTGTTTTTTCTTTATCTCTTTATTCCTTTGTTCCGTATCCATATAGTGGCCGTCATCAATGCTCAATTTTTGAACATAGGACAGCATTTGCGCAAGATACGCCAATCCCGGTTTCCAGTCAGGTTTTAATTCCACTACCTTTTCAATTGCTCCGGCCGCTTCGTTATAATAATGAAGATTATCACCGTAAAATTTCGCAAGCGTATACCAGCCGAACAGA